>CAYZVO010000179.1:0-20112 GCA_964481655.1 uncultured Enterobacterales bacterium
CTCGAGGCATTCGACACCTCCACCCGCCTGGACGGCTGGTGCGAGAGGGACATCAACGCCGCCGTCCGGACCCTTAGGGACGCCATCGACTTCTGGACGCCTGTCCTCCCCGCTCACCGACTCGCCGAGCTCGAGCAATGGTCGCACGAAGCCGATGCCTACAAGGAAACCATCGTCGACCGAATCGCGGCTCTCCGAACCCGGCGGCGCCGGTTCAAGGCGTTCGCGGCCTTGGCCGCCTCCGTGCTGGTGGTGTCGGGCGGTGCGCTGGGGCTCCGGGCGTGCGCGCAGATGGTTCCCGACGAGCCGGTCCCCGCGGTCGCAGAAGTGGACGAATCCCCTGTCGTGCTGCAATATCTCTCGTACAAAGCCCAGGGTACACTCGCCGCGGTGGTGGACGAACCCACCGCGTCTCCGGCACTGGCATCTCCCACCAGTTCGACGTCCAAGCCGAAACGAAACGTCAACCCGACCACTTCACCTTCGGAGAGTGGAGCCACGAAGGCCGATGAGCGCCCTTCCCGGAACATCGAGATCGATCGGACAGCAGCACAGGCCGCAGCCTCGCAGCCCACCAGCGGCAGCGCGCCTGGGCAAGCCAAGGCCACTCCTTCGGTGAGCCACGAGCCTGCTGGTCGTCGGGCCTACCTCGGCGAGGCCACGACAGTGTCCGCGAGCGTCAGCGGGGGCGAGGGCTGCACGGTCCGGCTGCGGTACCAGCTGGACGGTGAGTGGGCCGCGCGCAAGATGACGGGCGCAGCTGGGGGCCTGTACAGCATCACGCTGACCGTGAAGGACTCCATGGGATCCAGCTTCGACTACTACGTGGATGCCCGGTGCGAGAACGGACGCGTGGCAGCTGGGAGCGCGACTGAGCCCTACAGCTTGAGGATTCTCTGATGGTCAGGAGAACACTGTCCAATGGCACGTAGAGAGAGCGTGATGCACGCACGACTGGTGTTGATCTGCGGCGTGGTGCTGGCTGTATTCGCTGGGCCACGTCAGGCCTGCGCGTTCGACCTGACCGCAATCGAAGACGAGCTGATGGACTTGATGGGCCAAGTGGACGAGGCCGACGAGTATTCGGAGGCTGGACTGGCATCGAAGGCAGAGTCACTTCGAGAGCAGGTCGCCACCGATCTTGCGGGTCTATACTCGTCACTCAACGAAGCCGACGCCCCGGATGCGGACGTGCTCCGCAGGAAGGTGGCGATGCAGCTCGGGCCACTGCTCTGCGCTCTGGAGCGAGAAGACGATGGTCAGAGGTTTATGGCTATCGCTCTCACGCTAAATCCCAACGAGCAGGAACGACAGCGCATCGAACGCGAGTTGTCCACCTGCCCCTTGGCCGAATCGCCCGTTCAGCCGACTTCACTCGACCTGGCCGAGTCCGCTGGCTCGTCGGACGAGGAATTCGTTCTGGACTGGCATGACGAATCGAGCTCTCTGGATCAGCGACAGGGAGAGTCCCTACCTACACCAGTAGATCGTGCTGTAGTGACGCGACCGACACCAAGACCGCAGGCTCCACCCGCACGGCCACAGCCGACACCGCGTACGATTCCCGAGCCTCGTCACCTTGATCGGGACAAAAAAGGTGAGAAGGTGGCCGCGTCCGGCGCAGTGATTGCGCTCCTAGGCGCCGCTGCCGTCGGCGGAACCTGGTACTACTACCAGGAGACACCGACCATGCAGCCAGAGACGTGGTATGCGCTCCAAGCAGGCAACGCAGCAGGCTGGGTGCTGGCAGGGGTAGGTGGCGTCATGTTCATCTCCGGAATCGGGATGCAGGTGCAGGCAGGCCCTCCCGGATATCGGCCGTTTGGAAGGTGAGACATGATGGTTGACCGTTTTGTTTCAGGAGCGAAGAGCACTCGCAGAATCGCCCTGTTGATCGGCCTCGCCGGTGCGTCAATGACAGGATGCCTGCTGACGGCCGACCCTCCCGACTTCTATCCGAGCAGCAGCAGCGGAGGCGAAGGAGGCGGCGGTAGTGGAGGTGGCGGAAACAACAACAATGGCGGAGGAGGGGGCGGAGATGACGACACGAGTTGCGGAGCCTTGCTTGACTGCTGCCCATTCGTGCAGGGCGAGGTTGTGTACGACATCTGCATAGACGACGCAGGTGATGGGTCCAGCAACAGCAGCACATGCACCGTCAGGCTCTGCAATATCGCCGACTACTATGGTGAATGTATCGATCTGGCTTGCGACTGGGACTGCGCGATCCCCGAGTGCTGATTCTCAGGGCGGTGTAGCCTGACCAGAGCTGTTGCTGCCCCAGCAGTTGATGCGGCCATCATCCGTCAGGGCACACCAATGGCTGGTCCCAGTGGCGACCTGGGTGTAGGTACCGGAAGGCGGGTTCGTTCCATCGGGCCAGCAGGCGATCTCACCGCTGGTTCGGATTCCACATCCGTCGACGTTGTTGAGGCTGATCTGCTCGAATGCGCCGGCGGGAGGCGAGGCCTGATCGTAGTGATCACGCCCCCAGCAGACAATGGAGTCGGAGTCATCGATCGCGCAAGCGAACTGCCCGCCTGCATCAACCTGGGAGTACAGTCCCTCGGGAGGCGGGCAGTTGGAGTACAGGTCCTCCGGGTGGCACCAACACTCGAGGCTACCGTCGATGGTAACGATACACGTGACTTCACCTCCCCCAGCACCGATACTCTGCGCCCAATTCTTCTGACTATTCCAGTAGTTGAGGGGCTTGCTGATTCCCCAACAGTCCACTCGACCGGATTCATCTAGCGCGCATCCGAAATCCTCTCCGACCGCCAAGGCTTCGTAGCTGCCAGCCGGGACCGAGAGGGTGCCGTTGATGTCCTCCCCCCAGCATTCGATGCTGCCGTTGCTGCGCAGCCCGCAGTTGAAGGTGTCATAGGTGTCGATGAACTCGAAAGTACCAGACGGTGCCTCACACTGCCCATAGTCCACGCCACCGCACCCCCAGCAGTGCACCTTGCCTTCGTCATCAAGGCCGCAGCTATGCCAACCACCCGCGATGACCTGAACCCAGGTGGAATGACTGCTGGTGTTGTCATCCGGCAGCTCGCCGGTCTCCGAACCGCCGCCACCGAACCAATCCCAGGACTCGCCTTGCTCCCACGCGGACCGGTCCTCGTCCGTGACCCAGCATCCGCAGACCAGGCAGCCCATCAAGACCGCTACCCATTGATTGAGACGCATCACCACCTCCACGAGTGTCCGGCCCCGACCATCGCGTCGTCTCCACCCCCGCGCAAGTCGGCGTACAAGAACAATCCGCCAGCACCAAGAGCCAGGTAGGACCAAGCGTACGTGATGTTGGCCACTCCGGCGCGCACCTCCCATTCGCCATCATCCACCTTGCCGGCCACCACATCGTTGCGGAGCCAGAGCTCTTGCCCGAGCCCGGCGGTGCCGAGCACTGCTCCGATGGCGATCAGTTTCCAGCCGGGTCGAACCGAACGCTTGGGTTTCGGCTCGGAGGTGTTGGAGGTGGTGTGGACGGGTGTGGGTGGTGCGGCGGTAGCAGTGGGCGCCAAAGGTGCGCCGGCAGAAGTCGGTTCAGTGCTCGCCGGAGCCACGTAGCTACGAGCCGATGTCTCCTTGGGAGAGGCGCTTGGGTTCGCGACGGGTGGATCGACCGTGGCCCGCTCTGCGACAGGGGTAGGTGCAGGGGAGGGCGACGGCACAGCCGCAGCCGCCAGCTGCATCGTCACCAGGATGTTCTCGACTTCATCGGCGCGCTGGACGCCGGGCTTCTGCAGATAGGCACCGAATAGCAGCTTGGCCTCATCGTCCTGTCCGAGCACCTGCTTGGCCAGAGCACCCCAATACAGGGACTCCGGATCTTGGCGCTCGATCCAGACCCGTCGGTAGTCCCTCGCGACATCACCGAACGCCTCGCGGGCAACGTCGGTCTCACCGGCCGCGAGGAGCCGTTTCCCTTCTTCGAACCGCTGCGCGAGCCGGACGCTGGTGGTAGCGGTCGCCTCAGATTCGTCTTGGCACGCCCGCCGATCCTTTTCGAGCCGCTGCTCCTGGACCTCATTCAGAGACTCGCCATCGAGTTGGTCAAACAGGGCGAGGGCGTCCACCGTCCGCCCAACCGCACAGAGCTTGGGAGCGAGGCTCATCCGGAGCCTCACGAGGCGCTGGAGATCATCTTCGAGAAACGCCATGGAGAGCTCCGCCTCGAGCGCGCGCAGTTCCTTTACGGCCTGCTCCATCATCTCCGCCGCCGCCACCTCTTGCCCGTCCTGCAGCGCGAGATCTTGCGCCTCGTCCCACAGCCCTGCGGCATCGGCGTACCGCATCTCCCACTCATCCTTGGTCAGTGCGGCCGAGGGATCAGCCCAGAACAAGGTGACAACGCCAAGCACCAGGTACCTGGCCACCGTGGCCATGGAGAACTTGTAGACCATGTACTCGCCTCCGAATCCAACCACAATCTACAACAGCGTCTGACCTCATTCCAGCTTCGAACTGCAGTTCGAGTTCCCGGTCAAGGTGCTCGCGCCGTGGTTGTCCTCGGATTCCTGGAATATGCCAGTGGCGTCGGTCATGTTCGCCTCTCCGTCACCCACATCAACCAGAACCTCCGCCCCATCCGCTCCCCGACCTCGACAGGCCGCCCCGCCACGACATCCCTGGCCCCCATCGCCCGCGCGAACCTCACGAAATCGCGCCAGTTGTCCCCACTGGCCCCCCTGCCCTCCAGGCTGTGCACCGCCATCACGGCGTGCACACACCCTTGGTCCCGCGCGGTCGCGAGCGCGGCGTAGCAGCGGTGGAAGAGCTGGTAGCGCTGCCCGCCAACGCTGGCGGGGTCGAGCCCCAGCCCTTCGCACAGCCCGTCAAGACGCGCCTGGCGGTTCACACCGCCCTTCGCGATCCACTCGGAGACCAGGGGCCCGAAGCTCTCATCCACCTTGCCCTCCACACCGATCACCACGCCCTCTCCCGCCAGCGTACGGGCCGTGACCATGAGATCGGTGCAGCTCGCCCTCCCCTTGCCGGGGACATCGGTGTTGTGCTCCACGACACCGCGCTCCAGAGTCAGACCGCGGAACGGGTGAAGGTTCAGGGCACGCTGGAAGGTCTGGGGGAGCCCCTCCGCCGACGACCACGAGCGCGCCAGCTCCATCGCGGAGTACCCAGCCCGCCAGTGATGCTCGGGGTGCTGGGCCTGCCAGTCCGCCATGGTGGTGAGGGACGCGCCATCACGGGAGACGAACGGGCTCGCTCCAGTTGGCTTCGGCAGTTCATGGGACGCCCGCTGGCGGATGGTGCGGGGCTCGTTGCCCACAGCACGCCCGAGGTACTTGTCGTTCAGGCGTTTGGTCTGGGCATACCAATGCTGGCTGTCCGTGACTCGGTGCTTCGGGACCTGCTCACGGTGCCTGGCCAACGTCATGATCTCATCCGCGGTGAAGTCGAAGTCTGCCTGCGTACGGTGCCGAGGCGGCGCCTTCGGGCTCCAGTAGGTCCGCACGGAGTACGACCGACCGCTCTGGCCCACGTAGTAGAAAAAGAAGAAGCTCTTGGGCTCGATCTCGGGGACATAGAGGAGCCAGCGGCGGTGGTTGGACATGTGGCCTCCACGGCGGCGGGGTTCGAGCCGCTCGGTTGGTGCATTGACCATACACCTCTTACTGGACAGTTCTGTCCAGACACATCATGGTCGAGCCATGGCCACCGAAGGCGACTACCGCACCGCCGTCCTCATCATGGAGCTGGTGCGCATGGTGCGGCAGGCACCGTACCGGAAGGTGCCGGTGAACACCCTGGCCGAGAAGCTCGGAGTCCACAGGCGGACCATCCGTCGCTGGGTGAACGGTCTCGAACGAATCTCCGATGAGGATGGCCTCCCCATCGTCGAGCTCGAGCCCGGTCGCCCCCGACAACCTGCGATGGTGAAGGCCCCCTTCAAGCGCGGCACGGCCACCGCTGCGGAGCTGCGTGCGCTGGCCCTCGGGCTCGCCTCGACACGGTACCTGGCGGCGACCGGAGCGACCGATCTCGAAGAACACGCCGAGCGGCTGCTGGCCCGGCTGGGCGGGCACGACCCCGACGCGCGCTCCCGGCTCGCCTCCGCCTTCCACTACATCCCGTTCGGGGCCAAGTCCTACGCCGGCCATCCCGACGAGATCGACGCGGTCTTCTCGGGGGTGCTGTTCCGCCACACGCTGGAGTTCGACTACCGCCGCCCCGGCGGAGGGGAGCCCTTCCGCGTCAGCGCCGAGCCGTGGTCGCTCGTGTTCTACCGGGATGCCCTGTACATGCTCGGCCGCCGCCTTCACTACAAGGATGTGGTCCTGCGCACCTACGCCATCGACCGCATGTCGAATGTCCAGCCCGACCGGAACGCGCGCTTCGAGGTGCCGGAGGACTTCGACCCCTCGGACCACTTCGGGGACCTGGGCCTCTGGAAGCCACCCCAACCACGGGAACGGCTGGAGGTGTTGTTCACCCCCAGAGAGGGCGCGCTCGCGAGGGAACGCCAATGGCCGGGCCTGGTCGAGTGGTCCATCGACGACGACGGACGCCACCGGCTCGTCCTCGACATCAGGATCTCACCGGAGGTCGAGGCGTGGCTGCTGAGCTATGGGCCGAGCGTCGAGGTGGTGGGGCCTCCACGCCTGCGCGCGCTGATCGCCGCCAGGGTCGCGAGCATGAACGTTCTGTACCAGGCCCCATAGGCGTCGGGACGACTCTCCATTCACGGGCTGAACAAGGTGGTAATCACGAAATCCAGGTTCCACTCCACGGTTGAAAGCATCCTTTCGCCCGATTCGTGAATATCACCGTAGAACGCGGAGTTCGCGTCACGAAAGAACGTGAACGCCGCCAGCCCTTCCCTCCCCCCTCACCCTGTCATACCTTGCCTCCAGCCCCTCCCGGAGGCCCCATGCCCCCCGATCTGGCCTTCCCGCCCACAGACTTCGGTCTCTGGTGTCCCCTCCCCGACACCGCCGTCCAACTCGGCCGTCTCCGCGCCCACGCCCACGCGAAGGACGCAAGCTCCGGTGTCTGGTACGACCTGCACCTGGTGCTCGCCAGCAGCGAGCGCGACGGCCGGGCCCAGGTCGCCCCAGCACTTCACCTCGCCCCACGGCTACACCGAGCCTTCGATCTCGAGGCCCTGCGCGAGAAGTTCGCCAGCTGGCAGGGCCGCTCCCTCCCCAGCTCGTTCTCCCCACTGCTCCCCCAAGCCGACGCGGAGGGCTTCGCCCCCTCCACCATCGAGCTGGACCCCGACCTGCGCTGGGACCCGTCGATCCAGAGCAGCATCCTCCCCCTGGACCTGCTTGACGACGACCAGTCCACGCGCCAACGCAGCCTGCGCCGCCTGCTCGCCCGCGAGCCCTGGGCGCCGCTCGACCCCAGCAACCACCTGGCCAGCCTCTACCCGATCCTCGAGGACATGGATCTGGTGGACGCTGCCTGCGCGGGACTGATGGCCACGACAGCCACGGTGTGGGCCCCCGATCCCCAGGAGCTGCGGGGGCGGCCCGCCAGCTTCTCGCCACCGTCCCCCGAGCTCGACCTCGCGCTGCAGCTCGCCCCTCCACGGCAGACCGAGGCCGAGAAACAGCGCCTGGCCAGCTTCATCGCCGTGGCCTGCGAGCCCCTGCTCGGATCGGCGACGCCGGTTCGCCGGGACCAGCTCTGGGCGATGACCAAGCAGTGGCGGGACACTGCGCGGCGCTGGCGCGTCCGCGACCCCGAAGAGAAGGGGCTCTCCGCCTCCGAGCGTCCCTCCCCTCCCCCCTTCTCGCCGGTGCTGGTGGTCGATGAGGCCAACGCCAAGCCAGCCTCGGGCCCGATCCCCCGCGTGGCCTCCCGGCCCATGCTGCGCCCCTGGCTCTGCTCCAGCCGCACCGCCCGCTTCCTGTGGGTCTGCGCTGCAGGAGAACCAGACGCCAACCTGAGCCTGAGCCTCACCCCCGAAGGCACCTGGCCCAGCTTCCTCGAGCGCAGGGAGGCGCGCTTCGTGGACGTGCAGGTCGAGTCACCCGACGGCGGACGCCGCTGGATCAGCGGCTTCGACGGAGCTCGCGACGCGCTGGTGGACCGCCTGGCACCCGGTGCTCGCGTCGTGCCCGAGCGATAGACACCTCACTCCAGGTGACGCTTCACCGTCTCCGCCGCCGTGGACTGGTAGGTGCGCTCGTCGACCCACGCCTCGAGCTCCGACAGCCGGTACATCACCCGCGACCGCGGGCTGTCCCCCAGCCGCACGTACCGCGGCCCCTTTCCGAGCAACCTCCATTTGCGAAGTGTCTGCTGCTGGATGCCCAGGTAGCGGGCGGCCTCGGGGCTCGAGAGCAGGGGGCTGGGGCTGTCGCTCATGGGGACCTCCAAGCGGTCCCTGGAGCATGCCGGGCGCCCCAACCGCCTGGAGCGGAACAAAGGCCCGTGATTCCGCCGCCGCTCCACCCCAGCAGCGGCGGCGAATTGACCCCGGTTTTCCCCGTCACGACGAATTTCCAAAGTACGACCTGGGTCCGACCTGAGCCCCATTTCGCCCCAGTCGCCCGATCACCCAAAATACGAAAACCCGCCTTGCGGCGGGTTTTCCATGGAGCCGAGGATGGGATTTGAACCCACGGCCTGCTGATTACGAATCAGCTGCTCTACCCCTGAGCTACCTCGGCCGACTCAGCGCCGCCGTTCTAGCCCCCGGCGCCGCCGACGTCAACCGAGGAGGCTGCACGACGCGCCATACGCCTGGGGTCGGACCTCATCGCGGCGATTCGGCGCGCGAGGCGCGCCACGCTCCGGGGTTGGGCGCTGCTCGAGGTCCACCCACGACCGCCCGCCGCGACCCTCACCACCCTGCGGATCGTCAGCATCCGACAGCACGACCCCGGGTTAGGCCACAGGCCCCGAGAACAGCATCTCCCCTCCCCCCTCTCCCCCGAGGCAACCATGACCACCAAGCAGCGCATCGAGGAGCTCGAGCAGCTCCGGGAGCAGGCCCTCGAGGCTGGCGGCGCCGCCCGCATCGAGAAGCACCACGCCAAAGGCAAGCTCACCGCCCGCGAACGCCTGGTGGCCCTGTGCGACCCGGGCACCTTCCAGGAGATCGACATGTTCGTGCGCCACCGCTGCACGAACTTCGGCATGGAGAACAACCGGCCCCTCGGCGACGGTGTGGTCACCGGCTACGGCCGCATCGACGGCCGTGTGGTCTACCTGTTCGCCCAGGACTTCACGGTGGTGGGCGGCTCCCTGGGCGAAGCCTTCGCCAACAAGATCTGCAAGGTCATGGACATGGCGCTCAAGGCCGGCGCGCCCTTCATCGGGCTGAACGACTCCGGCGGCGCGCGCATCCAGGAAGGTGTGGCGGCCCTGGGCGGCTACGCCGAGATCTTCTTCCGCAACGTGGACGCCTCCGGCGTGGTGCCTCAGATCTCCCTGATCATGGGCCCCTGCGCCGGCGGCGCGGTGTACTCCCCCGCGCTGACGGACTTCGTCTGCATGGTCAAGGGCGGCTCCCACATGTTCATCACCGGCCCCAAGGTCATCGAGACGGTGACCGGCGAGAAGGTGAGCTTCGAGGAGCTGGGCGGCGCCGCGGCCCACGCGGCCAAGTCCGGCGTGTGTCACATCGTGGACGAGTGCGAAGAGGACGCCCTGGCCACGGTCCGTGAGCTGTTGTCCTACCTGCCCTCGAACAACCTCGAGGACCCGCCCTTCCAGCCCACCGCCGACCCGCGCGACCGGGCCGACGCCGCGCTGGACAGCATGGTGCCTGACGACGCCACCAAGCCCTACGACATCAAGAAGGTCATCGCGGCGGTGGTCGATGACGGCGAGTTCCTCGAGGTCCACGCCGACTTCGCCAAGAACATCGTGGTCGGCTTCGCCCGCCTGGGCGGCCACTCGGTGGGCATCGTCGCCAACCAGCCCGCCTACCTCGCCGGCTGCCTCGACATCGACGCCTCCAACAAGGGCGCCCGCTTCGTGCGCACCTGCGACGCCTTCAACGTCCCGCTGATCACCTTCGAGGACGTGCCCGGCTTCCTGCCCGGCGTCGACCAGGAGCACGGCGGCATCATCCGCAACGGCGCCAAGCTCATCTACGCCTTCTGCGAGGCCACGGTGCCCAAGCTCACGGTGATCACCCGCAAGGCCTACGGCGGGGCCTACTGCGTCATGTCCTCCAAGCACATCCGCGCGGACTACAACTTCGCCTGGCCCACCGGCGAGATCGCGGTCATGGGCCCCGACGGCGCGGTGAACATCATCTTCCGCAAGGACATCGCCAAGGCCGACGACCCGGCGGGGCGTCAGAAGGAGCTGGTGGACGAGTACCGCGCCCGCTTCGCCACGCCGTACCTGGCGGCCGAGCTCGGCTACATCGACGACATCATCCGCCCCAGCGACACCCGTCGGCGCGTCATCGACGCCCTCGAGTCCATCCGCAACAAGCGCGAGCCGCGCCCCACCAAGAAGCACGGCAACATCCCGCTCTAGGGGCTGACACCCATGTCCGACGCCACCCTCGATCGCGACACACGCCGCCGCCTGATCCTGGCCGCGGCCATCGCCCAGCTGCTGTCCGAGCAGGGCGCCGACGCCGGCGACCCCACGGGCGCGGCCTGGTCCCGCACCGGCCACCGCGGCCTCGCGGGCGCCTGGGCCTTCAACCCCCGCAGCCCCTCTTCCTGGCGCCTCGCCGGCCGCCTCGACCACCACCGCGGCCGCTAGGAGACCACCATGACCGCACAGAAGGTCCAGCTCACCGATCTCATCCTGCGCGACGCCCACCAGTCCCTGCTGGCCACGCGCATGCGCACCGAAGACATGCTCCCCGCCCTCGAGCTGCTCGACGACGTCGGGTTCTACTCCCTCGAGATGTGGGGCGGCGCCACCTTCGACGTCTGCCAGCGCTTCCTGAACGAGTCCCCCTGGGACCGGCTGCGCACTATCAAGAAGCACGTCAAGAAGACCAAGCTGCAGATGCTGCTCCGGGGTCAGAACCTGGTCGGCTATCGGCACTACGCCGACGACCTGGTCTACGCGTTCGTGGCCCACGCCCACGAGCAGGGCATCGACGTCTTCCGCATCTTCGACGCGGTCAACGACATCCGGAACCTGCAAGAAGCCATGCGCGCCACCAAGAAGGTGGGCGCCATCTGCGAAGGCTCCATCAGCTACACCATCTCCCCGGTGCACACGAACGAGGCCTTTGTGGCCTTCGCCCAGCAGCTGAAGGACGAAGGTGCCGACCTCATCTGCATCAAGGACATGGCGGGCATGCTCTCGCCGGCCAACGCCACCTCCCTGGTCTCGGCGCTGAAGTCCGAGATCGGTCTGCCGGTACACCTGCACACCCACTGCGCCTCGGGCATGGCCCCGGCCACCATCCTGGCCGCGGTCCAGGCCGGCTGCGACATCGTCGACACCGCGCTGTCCCCCCTGTCCTGGGGCACCGCCCAGGCCCCGACGGAGTCGGTGGTGGGCATCCTCGGCGGCACCCCCTGGGACACGGGCCTGTCCCTGGACAAGCTCGATCTGTGCGCCGCCCACTTCCAGACGGTGCGCGAGCTGTACAAACCCCTGCTCAATCCCATCGCCGAGCGGGTGGACACGCGCATCCTGCAGCACCAGATCCCCGGCGGCATGATGTCCAACCTGCTGTCCCAGCTGGAGATGCAGAAGGCCGGCGACAAGTTCGACGACGTGCTGCTCGAGACCGCCCGCGTCCGCAAGGACCTGGGCTACCCCCCGCTGGTCACCCCCACCTCCCAGATCGTGGGCACCCAGGCGGTGTTCAACGTGGTGCTCGGCGAGCGCTACAAGATGGTGACCAACGAAGTCCGCAACTACATGAAGGGCCTGTACGGCGCCTCCCCTGCCCCCATCGACGCCGACCTGATGGCCGAGGTGCTTGGCGACGAACAGCCCATCACCGTGCGCCCCGGCTCGCTGTTCGAGCCCGAGCTGCAGGGTCACCTCGACCACGTGAAGACCTGGGGCCCCGAGTACGGGCTCGAGGAAGCGCTATCCTACGGTCTCTTCCCCCAGGTGGCCGAGGAGTTCTTCGCCGCCCGGCGCGAAGGACGCCTCCCCGCCCAGGCCGAGCCCCGGCCCGAAGACATGGTCCCCCAGGCCCAGGACGTGAGCGCCGAGCCCTCGGGCGACGGCCGCGAGCTGGTGCTGGAGCTCGACGGGGTCAAGTCCACCGTCCAGGTGCAGCAGTCCGGGAGCACCATGCGCCTCTCCCTCGACGGCGTCAGCTACGACGTCGCCGTGGTGCCCCAGGCCCGCGCCAAGCGCGAGCGTCGCGGCGGCGGCGACGAAGGCGGCGAGGGCCTGCTGAAGGCCCCGCTCCCCGGCGTGCTGCTCGAGCTGAAGGTGGCCGAAGGCGACGAGGTGGCCCAGGGCGATGTGGTCTGCGTGCTCGAGGCCATGAAGATGCAGAACGAGCTCGAGGCCCCCGTGGCCGGCACGGTCGTGGCCATCCTGGCCAAGCAGGGCTCCAGCCTGGACAACGACCAGCCGATCCTCGAGATCGAACCGGCCGGCGACGAGGCCTGAGGTGGCACGGCGCGCCGAGCTCGACCTGGATGCCCTGGAGCAGGCCGCCGCGGCCCTGGCCCACGCCAACCACGCCCTGGCCTTCACAGGCGCGGGCATGTCGGTCGAGAGCGACATCCCCGACTTCCGCAGCCCCGACGGCCTGTGGCGCACCTACCCCCCCGAGGAGTACGCCACCCTCTCCGCCTTCCGCCGCGATCCCGACAAGGTCTGGGTCATGCTGCGGGCGATGACGGAGGTGCTCGAGGCCGCCGATCCCAACCCGGGCCACGACGCCCTCGCCCGCCTGCAACGACAGGGCCTGTTGAAGCGGGTGCTCACCCAGAACATCGACGGGCTGCACGCCCGGGCAGGCAGCGATCAGCCCATCGAGGTTCACGGCAGCCACCGGGGGCTGCACTGCCCCGCCTGCGACCTGCGCGAGCCCAAGGCCGCGCCTCCCTCCAGCGGGGTGCCCCGCTGCCGTCGCTGCGGCGGGCCCATGAAGCCCCCGGTCGTGCTCTTCGAGGAGGGCCTGCCTCCGGCCCTGGGCGAGGCCATGCGCCTGGCGTCCCGCTGCGATCTGATGCTGGTGGTGGGCACCTCGCTGCAGGTCTACCCCGCCGCCTCCCTGCCCGACATCGCCGCTGACGCCGGGGCCACCATCGTCGAGGTGAACCTCGAGCCCGGCCACCTGCGCCGCCACGGCGCCATCGAGCTGGTCGGAGGGGCCGCGCAGGTGCTGCCGATGCTCGAGGAGCGGGCGCTGGAGCTGAAGGGACAGCGCGGGAGCAGGTGAAGTGCTCCCCTAGCTGAGGGGAGAGCTCACTCGCCGTCCCAGCGCACCCGGACCTGGAAGTTGCCGTTTTCGTCGGTCAGGGTGGTGGCGTAGAGCTGGTCGTCGCTGTCCCGCACCTCGATGAGGGCGAAGGCCACCGGCTCGCCGTCGTTGCCGATGGCGCCGGTGATCAGGTCGCCTACGTCGAGCATGACGATGCTCGGGAAGTCCTCCACCGGGGTCTCGATGTAGGTGACCGAGGCCTCGCCTTCGGGGGGCTGCAGCACGAACTGCAGCTTGACCGAGGGGACCTCCAGCATGAAGTAGCCGCTGGCGTCGGTGGTGGTGGTGTAGGTGTAGCCGTCGAAGCCGCGCTCGGTGGCCACCACGGTCACGCCCTCGAGGGGCTCACCGTCGGGGCCCAGGATCTGGGACTCGATGGGCACCAGGCCGGACAGCTGCACGTCGAAGTCGTTGTCGTCCCCACCGCTGGTGGCGGTGATGGTGGTCTGGACCGGAGACAGCTCCAGGCTGGCCGGGGCGATGATCTCGGCCCGGTAGCGGCCCGGCAGCAGCACCAGGCGGTACTCGCCGCGGGAGCTGGTGATGTCGTCGAGCTCGAGCTCGCCGCCAGGGAAGTCGAACAGCTCGAGGGATGAGAAGCGCACGGTGGCGCCCTCGACCGCCGAGGTGTCGGCCAGCACCTGGCCGCTGACCCCCACGCCCTGGATGACGCCGATCTGGAAGTCCACCTCGGCGCCGTCCTCGGACTCCACCAGCACGTCCTGGACGGTGGTGGGCACCAGCTCGCCCGCCGCGCCCGAGAGGCGGACCTGGTAGCTCTGGCCCGGCAGGGCCCGCAGCTGGAAGAAGCCGTCGTCGTCCGGCGCCACCGACGGACCCTCGATGCCGGTGCTCGGGTGCACCAGGCACAGCTCGATGTCGAGGCTGGAGAGGGGCAGCCCGGAGCTGTTCTCGATGTGGCCGTAGACGGGCGCGCCGTAGTCGAGCTCGATGAGCTCGTCGTCGACGTCGTCTCGGATGGTGACGTCGCTGTCCACCAGCAGGGGCAGCTGGGTGGGCTCGACGGGCACCACGCTCAGGGTGTAGTCGTCGGAGGCCGGCAGGCGCAGCAGGAAGGCGCCGTCGCTGTCGGGCTCGGTGTGCGCGCTGGCGCTCATGATGGTGCCGGGCTTGTAGACCGAGACCATGGCCTCGATGGGGATGGAGCTGCCGGGCACGTCGATGTCGAAGTAGGGGGTCGCGTCGTAGCCCCAGACCTGTCCCTCGTACTGGACCGGGGTGCTCATGGACAGGGTCAGGCCCTCCCACTCGTCGTCGAGGATGTGGGTCTCGGGCATCAGGTCGGGGTTCTGGTCGGAGGGGTAGACGTCCACGCGCAGGTAGCCGGTGACCGTGGTGTCCTCACGGGGGGCCAGCGCGCCCGAGTCGAGCTCGTTCTTGCTCATGGCGTACTCGGCGCAGCCGCCGAGCAGCAGCGCGAGGGCGATGGCGATGGTGGGTGGGGGGATCATTCGTACACCACCAGGGTCCAGGTTCGAGACGCTTCGTACTCACCGTCGCTCACACGACACCTGAGCTGCTCTCCGTCGATCACATCCTCGGGAAACAGCGTGACCTCCGAGGACTGGAACTCACCGCTGCTCGAGGGCACCGGGTTTCCGATGATGCCGCTCATGCTCCCCCACCAGTTGAACTCGAGGGCGTCGTCGTTCTCGTCCAGGGCGATCACGAAGACCTTGGTGCCCTCGCCGGTGCCGCTCGAGTACACGCACACCGGGTCCTGCAGCTCGGGGTTCTCCTGCTGACAGGCGGCGTCGGTGTATGCGGCGAAGATCTCGGGGGGCACGTTTTCGTCCACCAACAGGGTGACGGGGCCCAGGTAGATGCACCCGGTGCACACCAAGGTGAAGCAAGCGGCGTGCCAGGGGCCGAGAAGCCACGCGGACCGCCCGCTTCGGGCAGAAGCGGCGGTTGTCGTGTTCGCGTTGGACTGCTGCGACCGTGGCATCCAGGTCATGGTAGCCCGGGAACCACCACCGTGGCACCTGGCTTGGTCTTCTCGAGGTTGACCGTGATCGGCTCGACCTCGGGACAGCGGAACACCACCTCGTGCGTCGCCCGGGGCTCGGGCAGCCCAAACTGCCGTCCCATCTGTCCGGCGGTGCCCAGCTGGGCGTTGTCGAGCAACACCAGGCAGTCGTCGCCGATGTCGTCACCGATGTTCACGGTGGCCGGCTTCTCGATCATGCGCACGTTCCAGATGCTCTCCAGCTCCCCCGGCTCGATGGTGATGTCCTGCTCCCAGTCCTTGCACAGGGGGTGGCGCACCACCAGGTGGTGCTTGCCCGGGGGGACCTCGGGCTCCCGCCCCTCCTTGGGGTTGGCCCGCCCCAGCAGCTCACCGTCGAGGTAGACGTCGGCCCACGCCGGGCTGTCCATGACCACCTTGAGCTTTCCTGGCACCTCGTTGGCAGCCTGGACCGGAGGCAATGACACGGGAGGGCTCGACGGCTCGACGACGCGGCCCACCGTCGCAGGCTCCCCCCCTGGCTCGATGACGCGGGGCTCGCCGTCCGCCGTGTTGGGGCCGGGGTCGCCCGGCTCACCCTGCTTGCTGATCGCGGCATCCTGGGCGAGGGCGGAGAGCGCCTCGGGCGATGTGAGCGGCTCGACCACGGGGGCCTCGAAGCCCGGCTCTCCCAGCCCGGGATCATCCACATGCAGCGACGCTCCCACCAGCGGATCGGGGGCGACGAGCTCGGGCTGTCCAGGCTCGTCGGGGCCGGGATCCGGCTGCTCGGGCCCCACGAGCCAGTAGATCCCCAGTCCCGCCAGGGCCACCAGCGCCGCGAGGGATGCGAAGCTCACGCGGCGCCCCGAGGATCTGCGGGGGCCGGCGTGGAGGCTCTGCACGAGCGCGAGGACCTCTTCGTTGTCCGGATCGATGGCCAGCAGCCGGTTGAAGCTGCGCAGGGCCATGAGGTGTTCGTTGGTGTCCAGGTAGGCGCGGCCCCGATCGAGCAGGGCGACGGCCAGGTGCTGCTCGAGGTCCTGGCGGTAGCCATCCGGCTCGGTGACCAGGCGACGCAGGGACCACTGGGGTTCGTCGACGTCGAGGCCGACCCCGGTCAGCGCCTTCTCGAGGATCTCCTCGACCTCCTGAGCGGACTGGTAGCGGTTCGCGGGGTCGGTCTGCAGCAGCCGCTCGATGACGTCGGCCAGGGCCGGCGAGGCATCGGGCGCGACCTCGGTGACGTCGGGGCGGTTGCCCTCGATGATGTTGCGCAGGATCACCGACGGGTTCGAGCCGGTGAAGGGCAGCTCGCCGGAGACGGCGTGGAACAGCACGGTGCCGACGCTGAACAGGTCCGAGCGTTGATCCAGCCGATGCTCCATGGCCTGCTCGGGGCTCATGTACGCGGGGCTGCCCACCAGCGCGCCGGTCATGGTCATCTGCCCTTCCTCGAGGAAGCGGGCGATGCCGAAGTCCATGAGCTTGAGGACCCCGTCGCGCCGGATCATGATGTTCTCGGGCTTGATGTCCCGATGGATGATCCCCTGGGCGTGGGCGTAGCGCAGGGCGCGGGCCAGGCGCAGGCCGATGAGGGCGACGGCCTCGGAGGGCAGGCGCCGGCGCTCCTTGATGAACTCCGACAGGGTGACCCCGTCGATGAACTCGGTGACGATGTAGCACTCGTCGGATTCCACGCCCGAGTAGTCGAAGATGCGCAGGATGTTGGCGTGGTCGAGGTGTTCGATGGCCCGGGCTTCCCGGGCGAAGCGCTTGCGGTTGCGGGAGGACGACGACAGGTGCGGGTGCAGCACCTTGACCGCGACATCGCGCCCCAGGGTGACGTGGCGCCCGCGGTAGACCACCGCCATGCCGCCCTCGCCGACCTTCTGGAGGATCTCGTACTTGTCGATGACGTTCCCGATCAACGTGTCGTCCAAGGGCCGCGGGTCGTTCGTAGGCAGCGGCATCCCCACCCGGCACGGGCGGGGGGTGTGTGGTTCATCCTATCTCGAGAATGGTGGCCTGATCGGCGGGAGGTGTGGGGAGCGCCCGCAGCTCGGCGAGGGGGATCCAGGCGAGCTTGTCGTGGAAGAGCGCGACGGGCTCTCCCAGCATCTCGACGCGGTAGCAGGCGAGGACCACACGTTCGTCGTGGCCTTCGGCCACGAGCTCACCGACCACCGCGGCCACCGCCATCTCCTCGAGCAGCTCCCGCGCGAGCGCCGTGGCGTCGTCCTCGCCGGGCTCCACCTTGCCTCCTGGAAACTCCCACAGGCCCGCGTGTCGGCGACCCGGGGGGCGGCGAGCCATCAGCACGCGCCCTTCGCGCTCGACCACGGCCCCCACCACCCGGACCTGTTGGCTGTGCTCGGGACCGACGTGCATGGGGCGCTTCCCTCCTGTTCTTCCGACCCTCGGGGGAGCCGGATGTTCCACATGGGCTGGCCAGGAGACGGCTTATCGCCCCGCCCGCGCCCTCGCACCCGCGCGGCGACGGGGTAGGATCGTCGACTCCCACCACCGGAGCCGCCATGGGCATGTTGACCGGCACCCGCGTCCTCGATCTCTCCCGCCTGCTGCCAGGCCCCATGGCCTCCTGGCTGTTGCAGGCCCACGGCGCGGAGGTCGTGAAGCTGGAGGACCCCAAGGGCGGCGACTACCTCCGCTGGATCCCTCCCTTCGAGGGCGAGCAGGGCGCCATGTTCGCGGCCCTGAACCGCGGCAAGGGGAGCGTGGCCCTGGACCTGCGCAGCGCCGAGGGTCAGGCCGCGTTCCGGGCGCTGCTGCCGCGCTTCGACGTGGTGATGGAGAGCTTCCGCCCGGGGGTGCTCGCCCGCTTCGGGCTCGACTTCCAGTCCCTGGCCGAGGAGCACCCGCGCGCTGTGTTCGTGTCCCTGACCGGCTACGGCCAGGAGGGTCCCTGGGCCCGCCAGCCGGGACACGACATCAACTTCCAGGGGCTCGCCGGCCTGCTGGCGCCGGCCGCCCGGATCGAGGGTGTCCCCACCCTGCCCGGCACCCCCGTGGCGGACCTGACCGGAGGCGCGCTCATGACCGCCTTCACGGTGGTCGCGGCCCTGCTGCAGCGAGAGCGCAGCGGCGAGGGCGCCGTGCTCGACATCAGCATGACCGACGGCGCCGCCGCCATGCTCTACCCGCTGCTCGCCGCGAGCCTGGCCTTCCCACAGACGCCCGAGCCGGGCGCCGCCATGCTCACGGGGGGCCACCCCTGCTACGGCATCTACCGCTGCGCCGACGGACGCCTGCTGACCCTCGCGGCCCTCGAGCCCCAGTTCCAGACGATCCTGCAGGAGCGCACCAGCCTGAAGGGCCCCGCCACCCGCGCCCAGCTCGAGCAGCTGTTCGCCACGGAGCCCCGGGATCACTGGGTGGAGCTGCTGGCGGAGGCCTGCGTCGCGCCCCTGCTGGAGCTGGACGAGCTGCTCGAGGGCAGCCTGGTCGCCAGCCGCGGTGTGCTGGGCCGCGGCACCCACGGCGTGTGGGCCTGCCCCCCCGGCGGCCAGGCCCTGGACGCTCCGGCGCCCGCCCTGGGCGCGGACACCCGCCGTGAGCTGGCGGAGGCCGGGATCGACGCGGAACCACTCATCGCCGCGGGCGCCGCGGCGGCGCCGAGCGATCAGTAGGGCAGGTTGCTCAGGATCGCGATGGCCACGACACAGGTCGCGCTGACCCAGAGATGCCGCAGCAGGCGCATCCGCGCGCGCTGGTACGCGGGCATGTCGGCCGGGGCCTCGGGACCGGGATCGAGCTTGCGCAGAGGCTCCGCCACCCAGATCTCGGTGTAGGTGTACTCGACCCATAGCACGACGAAGATGAGGTGCTTGGCCAGGAACACCTTCTGGAAGGCGGTCTCGGCCCCCCAGGTGAACCCCCCCTGCAGCAGGTAGAAGCGCAGGAACCCGCCGAGGATGAGCGCCCCCATCGCCAACCCGGAGCCGGGGCCCCAGGCCCGCCACGCCCGGTCCAGCTGCCAAGGCTCGAGGCCCTCGAGGCGGCCCGCCAGCGGCAACAGCAGCGCGAAGGCCAGGAGGGGCCCTGCGTACAACAAGATGCCAGCCTGGTGGAGGATGGCGGCCAGGCTCTCCATGCAGGGTCTCCGGAGGGGGTGTGCTGTGCCGATACCGCCCCACAGTCCCTCGCGCAAGCCGCGGAGTACACCGCCGGGCGCGCTGTTCGGTTACACTTAGCAGTCTCATCCTTCGGGAGAAGAAGATGACGAAGTGGGAGTTCCTGTTCGGTTCCGATCGGGTCGAGGTCGAAGGCACCACCTGGCTGGACGCGCTGGGCAAAGCGCTGGGCGCAGCGGGCCTGGACTCCACGGTGCTGACGCGCCTGCACATCGATGTCCAGCCCGGCGATCGCGTCGTGGTCAAGGACCCCGCCGGCCGCAAGATGGTCCTCCAGCCGGTCCCGGCCGAGGACAAGGGCCAGCCGGACATGGACCTCTTCAACATCCCGCCCGATCTCGAGACCGAAGAGATCCCCCGGGCCACGGATGGTCGTCCGATGCCCCGCCGGGGCCCCAAGCCCAGAGCCACCAACTGGCGCGTCCCCACCGCTCGTTCCAGCCCCGCCCCCGCCGCGCTGCGGGCCCCGAAGCCGCCCGACCCCTCGGCGGTGGACACCCCACGGATGCCCGCGATCCTCGAAGCGGACGAGCCCCCGACGGCAGAGGTCGACCCCGCCCCCCTGGCCACCGCCCTCGCCCCCGCCCCCCCCCAGCACGCGCCTGCCGCGCCGGGCCCCCAGCAGCCCC
>CAYZVO010000180.1:0-20016 GCA_964481655.1 uncultured Enterobacterales bacterium
AGCCCGAAGCCTCCTACCATCGCATCGTGATCCCCGAGCAGGGACAGCGCGTCACCGTCCGCGACGACGGCGCGCTCGACGTCCCGGACCAGCCCATCATCCCGTTCATCGAGGGTGACGGCATCGGGCCCGACATCACCCGCGCGATGCTCGCCGTGCTCGACGCCGCGGTCGCCAAGGCCTACGGCGGCGCCCGGAGCATCGCCTGGATGGAGGTCTACGCCGGCGAGAAGGCCAACGAGGTCTACGGCGAGCCCGTCTGGCTGCCCGAGGAGACCCTCGACGCCATCCGCGCCTACAAGATCGCGATCAAGGGTCCCCTCACGACCCCGGTGGGCGGCGGCTTCCGCTCCCTGAACGTGGCCATCCGTCAGCGCCTCGATCTGTACACCTGCCTGCGCCCGGTGCGCTGGTTCAGCGGGGTCCCCTCCCCGGTCAAGCGCCCCGATCTGGTGGACATGGTGATCTTCCGCGAGAACACCGAGGACATCTACGCGGGCATCGAGTGGAAGGCCGGCACCCCCGAGGTGCAGAAGGTCATCTCGTTCCTGGCCGAGGAGATGGGGGTGGAGGCCATCCGCTTCCCCGGCAGCTCGAGCATCGGCGTCAAGCCCATCTCCGTGGAAGGCTCCGAGCGCCTGATCCGCGCCGCCATCGAATACGCCGTCGAGCACGGCTTGCCCACGGTGACCATCGTCCACAAGGGCAACATCATGAAGTACACCGAGGGTGGCTTCAAGGACTGGGGATACGAGCTGGTGCGCCGTGACTACGCGGACGTCGCCGTGGTCGCCGAGGACTGCGACTGGAACCCGCCCGCGGGCAAGGTGATGGTCAAGGACGTCATCGCCGACGCCTTCCTGCAGCAGATCCTCACCCGCCCCGCCGAGTACAGCGTGGTCGCCACCATGAACCTCAACGGCGACTACATCAGCGACGCCCTGGCCGCCGCGGTCGGCGGCATCGGCATCGCCCCGGGCGCGAACATCAACTACGAGTCCGGCGAGTCGGTCTTCGAGGCCACCCACGGCACCGCCCCCAAGTACGCCGGGCTCGACAAGGTCAACCCCAGCTCGCTGATCCTCTCGGGCGAGATGATGCTGCGGCGCATGGGCTGGAACGAGGCCGCCGACCTGGTCGTCGCGGGCCTCGAGCGCGCCATCACCAAGGGCGTCGTGACCTACGACTTCGCCCGCCTGATGGACGACGCCACAGAGGTGAAGTGCTCGGCCTTCGGTGGCGCCATCATCGAGAACATGGACTGAAACCAGCTGTCGCAGATCAGCTCTGACGGAAACCCGTCACCGCGGTGGTCGAGCACGCGCTAAGCTGAATCTCCACAAAGTCGGTGGTGTCAGTGAAGTTCTCGACAAAGGTCCGCTACGGCATGTACGCGATGGTGGAGCTGGCCTGCCGTCACGACGGCAGCCCGATCCAGCTCGGCTCCATCGCCGAACACCAGAGCGTCTCGCCCAAGTACCTCCACGCCGTGATGCAGCAGCTCAAGGTCGCCAGCCTCGTGCGCACGGTGCGGGGCGCGCGCGGGGGCTTCGTGCTGGCCCGCGCACCCGAGAAGATCGCGCTGATCGACGTCATCGAGGCACTCGACGGCCCCATCGGTGTCACCGAGTGCTCCAAGCTCGCCATGTCCGACTGCCCGCGCTCCTCCCGCTGCGTGGCCAGGCGGGTCTGGTGTTCGGTGTCCGACGGCATCCGGCACGTGCTCGAGGATCAGACCCTGGCCGAGCTCGCGGCCCAGGTGGAGTGCCCGGAAAACGGCCTCGTGAGCGCAGACGATTCCTGCGAACGCCCCTTCGAGTAGCACTATCGGACAGCCCCCTCCGCGGGCCCTCGAGGCCGGGCGGTGATGAAAAAAAAATGCGCGCCGCGAGCGCGCGCGTTGCGCGTCCACCACGGCGAGTGAGGTCCATCGTCGAAGATCTATGTCTACTTTTTCTATAGACTTTCGTTTTTCCCCGTGCAACGCTGACTACCGGGCATCCCCCCAGCCCCCGGAGCCACGTCATGCGAGCACTCCTCACCGCCTCCCTCCTCCTGGTCTCCACCTCGGCCCTGGCCAACCCCACGCTGCAGGTGCCGGTCATCCAGGCCGTCGATTCCGAGATCCTCGATCTGAGCTGTGACGCCCAGGAGGGCATCCTGCTCGCAGGCCCCGCCGTGGTGGCCTCCATCGCCGCCCGTCAGGCGGAGCTGTCCAGCTGCGCGTCCGGTGAGTTCGCGACGGTGAGCTGGACCTGGAGTGACGGCCAGGCCGAGGTCTCTGTGGACAAGGCCAGCAGCGAGAGCGTCAGCGACTGCGTGCAGACCGCCATCGTGGCTCAGGCCGCCGAGATCGAGGGCAGCTGCACCGCGAAGGTCGCGCTGGGCTCCCCGGCGCAGGCATCAGCCGCCAGGTAGACGACTCAGCCCAGCTTCTTGCGGAGCGCGTCGTTCAGGATGCCGCCCTCGCGGTACCAGGCGATCTCGGCCGGGGTGTCGATGCGGCAGAGCAGCTCGACACCACGCTGAGCGCCCTGCTCGTCGGTGACGGTGACCGTGATGGTCTGGCCGGGGACCACGTCATCGCCGATGGGGATGTCGAAGGTCTCGTGGCCGCGGATGCCCAGGCTCTCGAAGCTGTCACCCTCGAGCAGCTGCAGGGGCAGCACACCCATGCCCACCAGGTTGGAGCGGTGGATGCGCTCGTAGCTCACGGCGATGACGGCGCGGACGCCGAGCAGCTTGGTGCCCTTGGCGGCCCAGTCACGGCTGGAGCCCATCCCGTAGTCCCGGCCGGCGAGCACGACCAGGGAGCTGCCATCCTCGCGATAGCGCTGCGCGGCGTCGTAGACGGTGGTCACCTCACCCGTGGGCAGGTGGGTGGTCCAGCCGCCCTCGGTGCCCGGAGCCAGCTGGTTGCGCAGGCGGATGTTGGCGAAGGTGCCGCGGGCCATCACCCGGTCGTTGCCACGCCGGCTGCCGAAGGAGTTGAAGTCCCAGGGCTTCACACCCTGGGCCTGCAGCCAGGTCCCCGCGGTGTGGTCGGGGTCGATGGCGCCGGCCGGCGAGATGTGGTCGGTGGTGACCGAGTCGCCCAGTTTCAGGAGCACGCGGGCGCCCACGATGGCCTGGATGGGCTGGGTGCCCTGGTCCATGCCGTCGAAGAAGGGGGGCTCCTGGATGTAGGTGCTGGCGGGATCCCAGTCGTACACGGCGCCGCTGGGAGCCTCGAGGGCGTTCCACTCGGCGGGGCCGCGCTCGACGCCCTCGTAGCGGCTGCGGAACAGCTCGGGATCGCTGGCGTGCACCAGGGCCTCGGCGATCTCGGCCTCGCTGGGCCAGATGTCCCGCAGGTACACGGGGGCGCCGTCGCGGTCGGTGCCGATAGGCTCGTTGTCGATGTCGATGGTGACGGTCCCGGCCAGCGCGTAGGCCACCACCAGCGGCGGCGAGGCCAGGTAGCTGGCCTTGACCAGCGGGTTGAGGCGCCCCTCGAAGTTCCGGTTGCCGGAGACCACGCCCGCGGCGATCAGCTCACCGTCCTCGACGGCCTTGGCGACGGGCTCGGGCAGGGGGCCCGAGTTGCCGATGCAGGTGGTGCAGCCGTAGCCCACGACGTGGAAGCCCAGGGCCTCGAGCCCGGGGAGCAGGCCCGCGCGCTCGAGGTAGCCGGTGACGACGGTGGATCCGGGGGCCAGGCTGGTCTTGACCCAGGGCTTGCGGGTCAGCCCGCGGGCCGCCGCCTTCTGGGCCAGCAGGCCGGCCGCCACCATCACCGAGGGGTTCGAGGTGTTGGTGCAGGAGGTGATGGCCGCGAGGACCACCGCGCCGTGGCCGAGCTCGGCCGTCTGGTCACCGAAGTCCACGGCGACGCCGACGTCGAGGGCGTCCTCGCCCAGGCCGAAGCCGTGCAGGCCGGCCTCGGCGCTGAGGCTGGTGGCGAAGGCCTCGTGCAGCTGGGACAGGGCGATGCGGTCCTGCGGGCGCTTGGGGCCGGCCAGGCAGGGCACGACCTCGGCCAGATCGATCTCGACCACCACGGCGAACTCGGGCTCGACGCTGTCGTCGTCCAGGAAGGTGCCCTGGGCCTTGTGGTAGGCCTCGACCAGCGCCACCGCGTCGTCATCGCGGCCGGTGGAGCGGAGGAACTCGAGGGTGCGCGCGTCCACGGGGAAGAAGCCCATGGTGCAGCCCATCTCGGGGGACATGTTGGCGATGGTGGCCCGGTCGGGCACGCTCAGGGCCCCCACGCCGGGGCCGAAGTACTCCACGAAGCGCCCGACCACACCCACCTCGCGCAGCCGCTCGGTGATGGTCAGGACCAGGTCGGTGGCGGTCGCGCCGGTGGGGAGGCCGCCGACGAGCTTCACGCCCACCACAGGGGGCGGCAGCATGGCCAGGGGCTGGCCCAGCATCCCGGACTCGGCCTCGATGCCACCCACACCCCAGCCCAGCACGCCCAGGCCGTTGATCATGGTGGTGTGGGAGTCGGTGCCCACCAGCGAGTCGAAGTAGGCCACGCCATCGCGGAGCTGCACCACCGGCGCCAGGTACTCGAGGTTGACCTGGTGGCAGATGCCCGCGCCCGGAGGCACGACCCGCAGGCCGTCGAAGGCGGTCTGGCCCCAGCGCAGGAAGGTGTAGCGCTCCCGGTTGCGCTCGAACTCCCGGGCGGTGTTGGTGGCCAGCGCCTCGTGGCTG
This sequence comes from uncultured Enterobacterales bacterium, assembly GCA_964481655.1. Lineage (GTDB taxonomy): Bacteria > Myxococcota_A > UBA796 > UBA796 > JAFGLY01 > CALDOK01. The sequence continues at coordinate 4,702 of CAYZVO010000180.1, forward strand.
GCGAAGGCGTCCACCTGGACGCTGTGGTCGATGACCAGATCGACGGGGATCATCGGATCGATGTCAGCGGGGTCGCCACCGAGCTTGTCCATGGCGGAGCGGAGCGCGGCGAGATCGACCACCGCGGGCACGCCGGTGAAGTCCTGGAGCAGCACCCGCGCCGGCGGGAAGGGCAGCTCGGCGCGGCCGGGCGCCTTGGGATCGTAGGCGGCCAGCGCGAGCACATCCTCGCGGCTGATGAGATCGCCGTCCTCGCACCGCAGCACCGCCTCGAGCAGCACCCGGATGGACACCGGCAGCCGCGACAGCTCCACGAGGCCCTGTTCTTCGAGGGCGCCGAGGCGGAAATAGTCCACCGTCCCGGAGGCGGTGGTCAGGGAGGCGCGGGCGCCAAAGGAGTCGAGGGAGGCGACAGGGGACATGCAAATCTCCGGGGGGCGAGGTCGGCGACAACCTAGTCGCGTGAACGCGCCCACGGAGGCCGCGACCTGCGGTCTCCAATACCAGAATCGACATATGCCACGGCGGTTGCGCGAGGCCCCCCGCCGGCCGGTCAGCGGTTGGCGATGGCCCGCGCCAGCTCGTCGTCGTCGAGGTAGAGATCCTCGACCTCAGGCTGGTCGAGCAGCCACTCCGACATGATGCGCGCCTTGGCCTTGGCGCTGCGGGTCTCGGCCAGGACCTCGGCCAGCCGCATGCAGAGCGGGTCCAGGTCCGCGCCCTCGGCCAGCTCGAGCTGCTCCTGCCCGATGAGCTGCTTGAGCAGCCCCTTGATCTCACGCTCCGCCGGAGTGAGCACGGAGATCTGATCCAGCACCGCGATGATGGCCGGGTCTTCTTCGCGCTTCCGCTTGGGCGTGCCCTTTGGGCGTCTGAGGACCTTGCTCACGGGAACCTCCACTCCTGCCAGGCGCAGGGATAACCCACGCCGCGCAGGTCGCGAGGACAAATCCCGGCAATGTGATCAGGGCGTGAGGTCCTGGTCGTCCTCGGCTCCGGGCGCGATCGGCGGCTCCAGCGGGACCAACGCCCCATCCCGGGGCACGAGCACCGTGCCCGGCTCGACCCGGGTGGGGACCCGGCGCACGACCCGCTGTGGATCCCGGACGACCACGGCCCCGTTGGGGATGCTGCGGCCGGGCGCCAGCCAGAAGCCGGTGCCCAGGATGGCGTCGTGCCCGATGGCGCAGCCCAGGAAGCGCGTGCCCGCCGAGACCGGCTCGCCGCCGTGCATCACACGCACCTCGCCGTCGAAGCGCATGTCCATCATGAAGCCGCCACCCGTGGTGATGCTGCGGCGCCCGAGCACCGACAGCTGCATCAGGATCTGGGAGGCGGAGGCCTGGGGGTAGGTCGTGCAGAAGTTGACCGTGGACCCGGTGCTGACCAGGGTCTTGTCCCCCAGGACGCTCAGGGTGACCTTGCCGTGATCCTGGATCCAGGTCCCGGCGCCCACGCGGCTGAAGCGCACCACGGCGAAGGGGCCGACCTTCACCCCCGGACCGAGGATGGAGCCCTCGACCACCGCCGTGGGATGGATCTCGCAGCCCTTCCCGATCCGACTGGCGGCCCGCAGGAGCCTCGCCCGGGTGGGGACGATCGCCCGCAGCAGCACCCCGATCCCCAGCAGCGCCAGGCGCCAGCGGGGCAGCTCGACGAGCTCGAGGGCCCAGGCGAGCCGGTTGGCCAGGAGCAGGTGGCTCCAGTGGCGCAGGCGCAGGGCGGCCTGCTTGGTGAGGGGCAGCAGCAGCTCGGGCTCGCCGAAGTAGTGCTCGGGGACCGGCACGCGGATGAGCTTCTCGCGGGGCTCGACCCCGATGGCGCGGCAGTCCTCGGGCGCCGGCGGGTCCCCGCGGTGACCCGCTGGCAGGTACCACAGGGGGACCGCGGCCGAGGCGTGCTCGTCGTCGTCCCGGGCGAGCTCGAGGTCCTGGAGAGGGGCGGCCTGGGCGAGCTGGGCGGAGCGCTCCACGCGGAGCACGCAGGGGCGGTCCTGGGGCGCGCCTTCGAGGGCGTCGAGGAAGGCGCGGAGCAGGCCACGGGTGACGAAGAGATCGTCGGACCACACCAGACAGGGGCCAGTGGGCTCGGCGTCTGCGGCGGCCAGCGAGAGCCCGCAGGCGACCGCGACCTCCCGCTGCCAGTCCCGCAGCGGACGGTTGGCGATGGGCGTGTCCCCGATGGGATCGAGGAAGGGCTCGAGGCGTGCGCCCGTGGCGAGCATGTGGACGTGCAAGGGGCCTCCGTTCAGGGCTCTTATCAAGGTCTTGTCTGGTTCGAAGGCCGAAGTACGAGACGGGACGTCTCATGGGATGCTATGGATCATCGTCCCCACGGGCGCACAGCGCCCCACACAGGAGGTCGGACATGGCTGGTGGCAAGGGCGTGATGGGTTGGGTCGTCTTCATCGGCATCATCCTTCTGGTGAACCTCCTGTCGTACATCTTCGACTGGCCGTTCTGGATCTACTAGCCGACAGCCAGGTGTCCATCGCCGAGCGGGTCTTCGACTGGACCCTGGCCCTGTCCGCCTGGAGCTGGGCGGCGCTGGGGCTCGCCCACGCCGCGCCCGATGATCGCTTCACCGTGGTGCGCCTCGGCATCGCGGCTCTGCACCTGGTGGTCGGCGGTCTGGTCCTGAGGCGCACCCGCCTCGAGCGCCTGGGGGACCCCGCCCAGCTGGCCGCAGCGCTGCCGGCGCTGGTCATCTCGGGGGTGGCCCTGAAGCTCGCTCCCCTACCCCACTGCTGGCCCATCGCGGCGCAGCTGGTCTTCGGGATCGGGCTGGTGCTGACCATCGCGAGCCTGCTGTCCCTCGGACGGGACTTCGCCATCCTGCCCGCGCTCCGCGGGGTCCAGACCCGCGGCCCCTACGCCCTGGTGCGCCACCCGGCCTACCTCGGCGAGCTCATGCTGCTGCTGGCCTGCGGGCTGGCGGGCCCGCCCCTGCACGCCTGGCCCGTGCTGGCCGCCCTGCCCCTCGTCGCGCTGCGGATCCATGCCGAGGAGCGCCTGCTCGAGCGCAGCTTCGCCTGGTGCAGCTACCGGGAGCAGGTGCGGTGGCGGCTGATCCCGCGGATCTGGTGAGGGTCGCTCAGAGGCCCAGCGCGGCGGCGAAGTTCACCCGCATGGAGGCGTGGAGCTTGCGGGAGACCAGCACGCAGTGATCCGGGCGCACCTCGATGACCTCCCCGCGCAGCTGCACGACATTGCCCGCCGGCAGCTGCACCCACAGCGACAGCTCCTGCCCCTCCCACAGCAGCGGGTGGAGGCCCACGAACAGCCACAGATCGTCACCGCGCAGGACCGCGTCGGCCTGGATGATCTCCCGGTGGGCGTACTGGAGCATGGCGCTGGGCGGATCCCCGGGGGCGACCTCGGGGATGACCCGCCGCTCCCGCTGCAGCGGTGGCTCGGGCGGGCCGGAGCTCTTGCGGGCGTGGGCGCGCATGCGGCGGCGCTCACCGGGGGTCGGGCGGCGCTCGCCGCCCTCCCGCCCGGTCCGGGAGCGGGTGCTGGACGGTGCGCGGGAGCCCACGGAGCGAGGCCCTCCACTCGAGCGGGTCCGTCGGTCGCTGCGGCTGGGCGTGGGCTCGTCGGAGCTGCGCTCCACAGGGCGCGCGGGGACGGCGCTGGATCGCCTGCGCTCCCCGGTCGGCACCGCAGCCCGGGCGTCTGCGCGAGGCGACGCCTTGGGCGCGGAGGTGATCTCCAGGTCCGCCGGGGCGTGCTCTGGGTTGAGCTGGAAGAAGCGCAGGAGGAAGCGCTTCTCGTCGTCGTCATCCAGGGCGATGAACTCACCCCGGTGGAGGAAACCGCGCGGCATGCCGGCGTCGCGCCCGTGCATGATGTCGAGCACCTCGACCACCAGGTCCACGTTGCGGCCGAGGGTCTTGACGTCAGCGCGCATCTCGTACCTGGAGGCGCACTCGAGCTTCTCCACGCAGTAGAAGGTCAGCTCGGTGCCGTCCACAAACCAGATCTCGCCCTCGGCCAGTCCGGAGTCGCTCTTCACCGTGATGGGCAAGAGCCGGCGGGCCTTCTGGAACAGGAATGGCTGGAGCTGATTGTCCAACGTACCGAGACCTCGACACAGGCAGGGCGGCCCGCTGGCACGGACCGCGTCGCTCGCGATGGGATCATACCTCGAAGCGGCGGGCTGTTGCATGGGGGGGGGACCACAGCGGGATAGAGTCCCCTTCCACCCTGTGACGAGGACGAACCCATGGTCCTGCTCGAGTTCAGCATGTCCCCCCTGGACAAGGGCGAGAGCCTCTCCAAGTACGTGGCACGCTCCATCGACATCATCGACAAGAGCGGCATCCCCTACCAGTTGACCCCCATGGGCACCATCCTCGAGGGGGAGTGGGAGGACGTCTTCGGCGTCGTCCAGGCATGCTTCGAGCGGATGCAGCAGGACTGCGGGCGGATCTCCATCAACATCCGCTGTGACTACCGCAAGGATCGCAGCGGCCGGCTGGAGCAGAAGATCCGCTCGGTGGAGTCGAAGCTGGGGCGCACGGTCAACACCTGACCCAGCACCACTGACGGAGCGCAGCTTCGGGTGCGGACGCCGACGCAGGCGGATGGAAGCTGCTCTGGCGCAGTTTTCCTGGGGGTTTTTCCCCGATAGGGCGCAACCGCCGAGGCCAGCGGCGGCGTCCGACCGGAGCCGGCCAGCGTGGCCCTGGACACAGGAGTAGACCCCATGGGTATGACCTTCGCCGAGAAGATCCTCGCCCGCGCCGCGGGTGTGGATCGCGTGGTCCCGGGCGAGATCGTCACCGTCCGTCCCGACCACCTGCTCACCCACGACAACACCGCCGCCATCATCGACAAGATCGGCCCGGAGCTCGAGCGCTACGGGGTGGTGGACCCCGACCTCAACATCATCGTGCTCGATCACCTCGCCCCGGCGGTCAGCGAGGGCACAGCCACGGCGCACCAACGGATCCGTGCGTTCGTGAAGGCCCACGGCGTGAGGAACTTCTTCGACGTGGGCGAAGGCATCTGCCATCAGGTGGTGCTGGAGAGGGGCCTGGCCCTGCCCGGCACCATCATGGTCGGCTCCGACTCCCACACCTGCTCCTACGGGGCGCTCGGAGCCTTCGCCGCCGGCATCGACCGCACCGAGGCCGCCGCGATCACCCTCACCGGAGAGACCTGGATGAGGGTGCCGTCCACCATCCGGGTGGTGCTCGAGGGCAACTTCCGCCCCGGCGTCACCGCCAAGGACCTGGCGCTGACCATCATCGGCAAGCTCGGCGCTGACGGCGCCCACTCCATGGCCGTGGAGTTCGACGGGCCGGCGGTGGATCGCCTCACCATCGAGGACCGCATCTGCATCGCCAACATGGGCATCGAGATGGACGCGCTGGCAGCGGTCTTCCCGGTGGACGAGGTGACCGAGACCTACCTGGGCACCATCGGCGTGCGCCGGTACCAGTACGAGCCCGTCTGGGCCGACGACGACGCCGACTACGCGCGGCGCATCGTGCTGCGGCTCGACAAGATCGAGCCCGTGCTCGCCATGCCCGGCGCGGTGGACAACATCTCGATGGCCGCCGCCCACGAAGGTGAACCCATCCAGCAGTGCCTGCTGGGCACCTGCACCAACGGGCGCCTGCTGGACATCCGCACCGCCGCCAAGATCATGCGCGGCAAGAAGGTGCACCCGGACGTGCGCTTCCTGGTGCTTCCCGCCAGCCGCGCGGTGATGCAGGCGGCCATGAGCAAGGGCTACATCCAGATCCTCGTGGGTGCCGGCGCCATCATCCTGCCCCCGGGCTGCGGCCCATGCCAGGGGGCTCACCAGGGCGTGCTCGCTCCGGGCGAGCGCTGCCTGTCTACCGCCAACCGCAACTTCGAGGGCCTCATGGGGAGCAAGGATGCCGAGATCATCCTGGCCTCCCCCGCCACGGTGGCCCACTCGGCCATCGCCGGTGTCATCACCGTCCCCGAGCCGCAGGAGATCTGAACATGCGCGTGTGGACCTACGGCGACGACATCAACGCCGACAAGCTCTTCCCCGGCAGGTACATGTACACCTGCAACACCATCGAACAGATCCGGCCCCACCTGCTCGAGGACCTCGACCCGGCGTTCGCGAGCGAAGTGCAGCCCGGGGACCTGCTCTTCGTGGGCCGCAACTTCGCCTGCGGCTCGTCCCGCGAGCAGCCCGCCATCGGCCTGCGCGGCGTGGGCGTCGCGGCGGTGGTGGGGTGCAGCTTCGCGCGCATCTTCCAGCGGTCCAGCGTCAACCAGGGCCTGGTCCTGCTCGAGTGCCCCGACGCGGTGGAGTACTACGAACCGGGCATGGAGGTGGAGCTGCGCCTCGACGCCGGCGAGCTGCAGATCGCGGACAAGGTGTTCACCTTCCCCGCGCTTCCCCCTGCCCTCGAGGCCATCAGCCAGGACGGCGGCCTGCTCGAGCACGCCCGCAAGAAGCTGGAGGCCCGAGAGCGGGCCTGACCCCTGGGTAAACACCCGGGCCCACCCGACCGATGAGCATGGTGAGCACCCCACCCGGATGTCCACCATGTTCTTTGTCCTGGATGACGCCCAGCGCACGCTGAATCCCGAGCTCGACCGCAGGCACCAGCACCTGCTGGATCTGGTGAACGCCGTGGTGGTCTCCGACGCCGCGCCACAGCTGGAGCGCGCCCTCGAGGCCATCCGCGCCACCGCCGTGGCGCACTTCGTGGCCGAGGAACGCGTCATGGCCGGCATGGGCTTCCCCCGTCGCGGCGGTCACATCCGCCAACACGAGGCCATCTCCGCCTGGCTGGCGGGCCTGCAGCACGCGGCCTCCATGGGCATGAACCCGCTGACGGTGCAGCTCGGCCTGCACGACGGCATCGAACGCCGCCTGCTGCGTCACGTACAGCGGGCGGATCGGCGCCTGGCCCAGTGGCTCCAGCGCCAGCGCTGGGGCGATCTCGAGACCCGGGAGCGGGAGCTGTGGGAGACGGTGCAGGAGCTCGCCGCCAAGTAGCCGCCGGGCGCGGCTACCAGCCGGTGACCTGCATCCCCACGCCGTAGCCGACGATCTCGCCGTCGCTGACGGTCGTGGGCGCCACCGCCCACTCGCCCGGCAGGCGCAGGGTTGGACGGGGCAGCAACATCAGGGCCTGCCGATCCCGCTCGCGGCCCTCGAGCCGAGCACCCACCAGGCCGCCGCCGAGGGCGCCGGCGCCGGAGCCGACCAGGGAGGCCACGAGGATGGCGTCGGTGTTCTCGGTGCCCAGGGCCACCACCACCGCACCCAGGGTGGCGCCCACCACGCCGCCGGCGTCCGCCAGGCCGACCACCACCGGCGAGGCATCCACGATCGGCGACATCAGCAGGATGCCGGTGCCCAGCCCCACGTCGGAGCTGATGAGGGTGACCATCAGCGCGTCCTCCCCCTCGATGTCCGCCAGGTATGAGCCCGTCAGGCCCAGGTAGGTGCCCCACAGGCCCAGGGAGGTGGCGCTCAGGGTGTCCCCCACGTTGATGTCGATGCGCGGCGACGCGATGGCGGCCACCGAGCCCACCGTAGCCGGGACCAGCGCGTTGAGGCCGGCGCTGGCCTCGGGCGCGTTGGCGTAGCTCCACCAGCCGGTGGTCTGCCAGGCCGCCCAGCCGGTGCCCAGGCCGGTGAAGACGAGATCGTTGAACTTCACCGGCTCCGGGTTCTTCCAGGCCAGGTACGAGCCGAGGCCCATGCCCGCGGTGCCGGTGGCCCACACGGTGGCCTTGAGGGACGGCTCGCCCACGTCGTCGGGGATGTCGAACAGCTCGCCGGTGACCATCCCGGCGCCCAGGCCGACCATGGAGCCGTAGCCGAGGCCCACGTAGCCGGTGAAGACCGCGTCGCCGCCCAGCTCCATGGGGGTGGCCAGGCCGTAGCCCAGCAGGGTGCCCAGGCCCATGCCGCTCCAGACGCTCATGCCCTCGCTCTCGTCGGCCGCGAGCAGGCCTCCGGAGACGCCACCCCAGGTGGCGCCCAGGGTCATCTGCCCGATGTCGCTGCCGGTGAGATCCACCCGGGGGGCCACCACGTGGCCCACGGCGAGACCGCCGGCCAGGCCGAGGCCGGTGGCCAGCTGGCTGTTGCGGGTCACCTTGTCCCAGTCCGGCTCCCGCCAGCTCCCCCACTCGTCGCTGTAGACGATCTCGTCCCGCCGCGAGAACCAGTTGGCGGTCGTTCCCGCCGACAGGCCCGTGGCCCCGGAGACCACCAGCGCCTCGACGCTGTCGATCTGGGTGCCAGAGTGTTCGTCCATCAGCAGCCCCCCGGCGCCGAAGCCGACCGCTTCACCCAGCAGGCCACCGGTCCAGCAGGCGGTGTCGTCGCCCGCCGCACAGCCCAGCAGCACGCCGCTGGTGGTGCCGATCAGGCCGGTGGTGCTCAGGAACGCGGCGTCGCCGGCCTCGATGGGCCAGCGGCGGCCCGCGACGTAGCCCAGGGAGCCACCGGCCGCCGCACCGGTGATGCCACCGAGCAGCTCGAGATCAGCCTGGCCGAAGTAGCCCACGGACGCGAGGCTGAAGCCCAGGGCGCCGGCGCCGCCGGCCATGAGCCAGCCGGTGCCCCTGCGGGCCACGGTCCCGCTGAGCTCGTCGAGGCGGTGGGGGTAGGAGAGCCGGACGGTGTCGAGCACGGCCTCGCGCAGGTCCCGGGGGAGTCCGTCGGCGTCCATGGCCGCGACGAGGGCGTCGGCGGCAGGCTCCGAGTCCATCAGCCCCAGCGCCTCCACGGCGTTGATCCGCCGTGACACATCCAACGCATCCTCGTGCATCATGGCGTCGAGGGGCTCCAGGGCCTCGGGGTAGCGAGCCAGGGCGCGGGCGGCGGCGGCGGCCACCTCGGGGCGCCGTGTGCGCGCGCTGTGATCCAGGGGGCCGACCGCGCGGGGGTCCCCCAGCTCACCGAGCCGGGTCGCGGCGTCGGCGCCGGTCTCGCTGTCCAACAACAGCAGCAGGCTCCCCAGCAGGGCGTCGTCGGCGCTGTGATCCGGGCAGGGCTCCTGCTCGGGGCAGGGTGTGGCTGGCGCGCTGCGCTCCGGGCAACTCTCTTCGGACTCCACGAGGGGGTCACCCGGCGTGGCCGCGTCCTGGGCCAGGGCGAGGCTGGTGAGGATGAGCAGGCTGACGGTCATGGCGGCTCCGGTGTGAGCTCCACTGCATATCCCCCTTCCCGATTTCCTGATAGGCCATGTTGTCTTGGGTTCCAGGAGTCTCCATGGCCATCGGCTTCTTCGACAAGACCGTCGCGTCGAGCATCGGGCTGATCCCCAAGCCCATCATCCGCCGCGTCGCCAGCCGCTACGTGGCCGGCGAGACCCTCGACGAGGCCATCACCGAGGCGAAGCGCCTGAACGAGGGGGGCTACCTGGTCACCATGGACCTGCTCGGTGAGGCCATCTCCACGGTGGAGGAAGCCGACGAGATCACCCGCACCTACGTCGAGATCCTCGACGCCATCGCCGCCCACGGCATCGACGGCAACATCAGCGTCAAGCCCACGGCCATCGGGCTGGCCAGCTCGGCCGCCGCGCTGGAGCGCAACGCCCGCCTGCTTGTGGAGCACGCCGGCGCCCTGGGCAACTTCGTGCGGATCGACATGGAGGACTCCCCCACCACCGACGACACCATCGCCGCCGTGCGTCGCATCCGCGAGGGCGGCCACGCCAACATCGGCTGGGTGTTCCAGGCCATGCTCCATCGCACCGCCGCCGACCTCGAGGCCCTCGCGCCCCTGGGCCCCAACCTGCGCCTGTGCAAGGGGGTCTACCTCGAGCCCGAACAGATCGCGCACCAGAGCTACGACGCGATCAACGACGCCTTCGGGGAGCTCTTGGCCTACCTGCTCCCGTTGCGCGATCACTACGTGGGCATCGCGACCCACGACGACCCCGTGGTGGAGCGGGCCCTGCAGCTCATCGAGCAGCTCGGCCTCGAGCGCGATCAGTACGAGTTCCAGGTGTTGCTCGGCGTACGCCCGGAGCTGCGGGAGCGCCTGCGCGACGCCGGCCACCGGGTGCGGGTCTACCTGCCCTACGGCGAGGCATGGCACGCCTACTGCGTCCGCCGGCTCAAGGAGAACCCCAAGTTCGCCGGCTTCGTCACCAAGGACGTGCTGCGCAACCCCACCATGCTGCTCGGGGACCAGAGCAAGCGCTGACGTCCGGGGTTAAGCAGGGGCTCCCCTTCCCCTGTCGACGCAAGGAGCCCCCAATGGCGCGCAGCTCGGACAGCCCCCATCCCGGCACCACCCTCAGCCGCTCCCAGGTCCTCTCGATCCTCAAGCGCGAAGAGGTCAAGTTCTTCCAGCTCGTCTTCACCGACGTGATGGGGACCTCCAAGAACGTCGAGGTGCTGCCGAGCCAGTTCGTCAAGGCGCTGGACGGTGAGATCCTGTTCGACGGCTCGAGCATCGAAGGCTTCGTGCGCATCGAAGAGTCCGACATGGTGCTGGTGCCGGATCTCAACACCTTCCGGGTGCTGCCCTGGGACGAACCGCAGGGGAAGGTCGCGCGGGTCATCTGCGACATCTACCGGCCCGACGGCAGCCCCTTCGAGGGCTGCCCGCGGCTCACCCTCAAGCGCATGATCAAGCGCTGCACGGCGCTGGGCTACCAGATGATGGCCGGGGTCGAGGCCGAGTTCTTCCTCTTCGAGATGAAGGACGAGCTCACCCCCACCACCAACACCCACGACGTCGCCGGCTACTTCGATCTGGCCCCCCTGGACCGGGGCGAGGCCTGCCGCCGGGCCATCACCACCACCCTGCACTCCCTGGGCTTCGAGGTCGAGGCCGCCCACCACGAGGTGGCCGCGGGCCAGCACGAGATCGACTTCCGCTACGGCGAGGCCCTGTCGGTGGCCGACGACCTGGCGACCTTCCGCTACGTCGTCCGCAAGGTGGCTCGCGACTTCGGCCTGCACGCCACCTTCCTCCCCAAGCCGGTCTCCGGGATCAACGGCTCGGGGATGCACACGAACCAGTCCCTGTTCCGCGTGGGCGCCGACAACGCGTTCTTCGATCCCGAGGCGCCCATGCAGCTGTCCAAGGTGGCCCTGGGCTACATCGCGGGCCTGCTGGAGCACGCCAAGGGCATCACCGCGATCTGCAACCCGCTGGTCAACTCCTACAAGCGCCTGGTGCCCGGCTACGAAGCTCCGACCCTCATCGCCTGGTCCGAGAAGAACCGCTCGCCGCTCATCCGCATCCCCGCCCGCCGGGGCAACGGCACCCGCGCCGAGCTGCGCTCGCCCGACCCGTCCTGCAACCCCTACCTGGCCCTGACCGCCATGCTCGCGGCCGGCCTGGACGGCGTGCAGCACGAGAAGCAGCCCCCCAAGCCCCTCACCGAGAACGTCTACCAGGTCAGCCCGGCCTGGCTGGCCGAGCGGGGCATCGACTCCCTGCCCTGTGATCTCGCGGCGGCGGTGGACGCCCTCGAGGCCGATCCGATCATCCGCGAGGCTCTGGGCGAGCACATCTTCGACTACTTCGTGCGCAACCGCCGCGCCGAGTGGAAGCAGTACCAGGCCCAGGTGCACCCCTGGGAGATCCAGCGCTACCTGGCGAAATACTAGGGAACCTCGCGCGATGTGATGTCGGCGTAGCGGGCTCATGCCGACGGCCGAGGCCGCGGCATACCTCGCGGCAGCTCGCCGTCTCCCCTACCAGCAGCTGGACTTGTCGCAGTCGAAGCTGGCGTCGTCGCCGTAGGTGTAGGACGTGCCCGTGTGGTCGGTGTAGACATCGTCGCTGCTGTTGTCGGCGCTGCCGGTGCCGAAGTCGCAGGTGTCGGCCACCAGCTCACCGTGGTTGGCCTTGATGTAGACCCCTCCACCGTATGAGGCGACGTTGTCCACGAAGCCCTCGTGGGTGGCGGCGGTGCTGGTCCCGACGCACTCGAGCAGGGAGTCGTCGAGGTACAGACCGCCTCCCGACGAGGCGGTGTTGGACTCCACCACCGTGGTGGTCATGGTCACCTCGGCCTGGGCCTTGATGTTCATGCCGCCGCCCTTGCTCGAGCAGATGTTGTCGCTGATCTCGCTGTCGGACAGCGCGAGGATGGTGTCGTCGATGTACAGCCCGCCGCCCTTGCTGGAGGCGGCGTTGCCCGAGGCGAGCAGGCCGGTGAGAGACCCGCTGGCGTCCTTGATGTACAGCCCGCCGCCGTGCTCCGAGGCGGCGTTGTCCTCGATGAAGAGGTCCTCGAGATCCAAGGTGCCCTCGTCGATGTACAGGGCCCCGCCCTTGTTCGCCGCGCAGTCGTAGATCTCGAGCTCGTGCAGGGTGATGGCGTCGGCGTCCTTGAGGTACAGCCCGCCGCCATTGGTGGCCGACGACGAGTGGATGACCAGATCCTCGGCGGTGAAGTCGAGCCCGGCGATGATGGAGGAGATGGTGCCGCCGTTGGTGCCTGCGCCCTCGTACAGGGTGATGCCCGAGACCGACAGCTCCGCCGCCCCGGTGCCCGCCGAGATCTGCGCGCCCACGCCCCAGCCGGACAGCTCGGTGACCGCAGAGCCATCGGGGCCCACGATGGCGGCGATGGCCGCGGTGACCTGGACGAAGCCCGCGTAGGAGCCCGCGCAGAAGAACAGGGTGCCGTCGGTGGAGAAGGCGTAGGTGGAGGGCGTGCCGGAGCTGGTCAGGGTGAAGCTGCTGGTCAGGTCTGTCTTGGCCCCCGCCGCGCTCTCGAAGGTGACGGTGGAGGACGGATCGGCGGTGCCGTCGCAGTCGGTGTCCACCCCGTCGCAGTACTCGGTGGCGCCGGGGTGCACCGAGGCGTCGCCGTCGTCGCAGTCACCGGCCGTGGAGATGAGGCCCGAGGGCGCGCTGCAGTCGTAGACCGCGGAGCTATCGTCGCCGTAGCCGTCCCCATCAGCGTCCCGATACCAGGCCGTCGCGTCGCTGGCGTCCTCGTCCACGTCGCCGTCGCAGTCGTCGTCGATGCTGTTGCAGCTCTCGCTGGCGTCGGGGTTGACGGTGGCGTCGCTGTCGTCGCAGTCGCTGTCGTCATCGACGTAGCCGGTGGTCTGGCTGCAGGCGGTGGTGCTGGAGCCGGCGTCTCCGAAGCCGTCGCCGTCGCCGTCGGCATACCAGCTGGGCTCGTCGGTGGCGCCGACATCGGTGGTGCCGTCGCAGTCGTCGTCGATGCCGTTGCAGATCTCGGCGGCAGCGGGGTTGACCGCCGCGTCGCCGTCGTCACAGTCGCTGTTGTCGGCGACATAGCCGCTGCCAGCGACACAGGAATAGTCGACGTCGGCGGCGTCGCCGTAGCCGTCGCCGTCTGTGTCGGCGTAGTAGGGCGTGGTGCCGGTGGCGCCCTCGTCGACGTCGCCGTCGCAGTCCTGGTCCACGCCGTCGCACAGCTCGGTGGCGCCCGGGTACACCGCGGCGTCGCCGTCGTCGCAGTCGCTGGCGTCAGCCACGTAGCCGCTGGGCTGGGTGCATTGGACCATCGTGGTCGATGCGTCGCCGTAGCCATCGCTGTCGCTGTCGGCGTACCAGGAGAGCTGGTCCAGCGCGTTGTTGTCCACGACGCCGTCGCAGTCGCTGTCGACGCCGTCGCAGTACTCGTCCGCGCCGGGATGGGTGTCGGCGCTGCCGTCGTCGCAGTCCGTGTTGTCCGCGACGGTGCCCGAGGGCTGCGCGCATGCGATGGTGGCCGCGCCAGCGTCCCCGTAGCCGTCACCGTCGGCGTCGGCGTACCAGCTGTCGCCGTCGGCGGCGTCCTCGTCCACGTCGCCGTCACAGTCGTCGTCCACGCCGTTGCACAGCTCGGTCGCGCCGGGGTGGACGGCCGCGTCGCCGTCGTCGCAGTCGCCGTCGCTCGCCGCGGTGCCCGAGGGCTGCTCGCAGGCCAACACGGAGGCGCCGGTCTGCCCGTAGCCATCGCTGTCGCCGTCGGTGTACCACTCGCCCTGACGGGCGACGGGGTCGTCGTCGTCGTCGATCAGGCCGTCACAGTCGTCGTCCACACCGTTGCACAGCTCGTCGGCGCCCGGGTTGATCGCGGCCTCGGCGTCGTCGCAGTCGGTGGCGTCCGCGACGTAGCCGCTGGGGGCCTCGCAGGCCTCCATGCTGGTGTCGGGGTCGCCGTAGCCGTCGTCGTCGCCGTCCCTGTACCAGGGGACGTTGTCCCCGAGCCCCTCGTCGATCTCACCGTCGCAGTCGTCGTCCTCGCCGTTGCAGGCCTCCTCGGCCTCGGGGTTGACGGCCGCGTCGCCGTCGTCGCAGTCGCCGTCGTCGTCCACATGCCCGCTGGGCTGGGTGCAGGAGATCAGCGTCGCGTCGGGGTCTCCGTAGCCGTCGCCGTCGCTGTCCGCGTGGTACTCGCCGCCGTCGAGCAGGCCGGGGTCGTCGTCGTCCACGAAGCCGTCGCAGTCGTCGTCCCGACCGTTGCACAGCTCGTCCGCGCCCGGGTGCACCGAGGGGTCGCTGTCGTCGCAATCGACGGCCTCTTCGTAGCCGTCACCGTCGGCGTCCACGGTCGAGGAGATCCCGGTGTCGTCGGGCTTGGGGCCCGGGGGGCAGCCCACCAACAGGACGGTCAGCAGCAAGATCCAACGCATCGAGTCTCCCGGGGGTCGCGCACGGCCCCATTCATACTACGCCCTGGAGCAGCCCCAAGTCACATCCGGAGCGAGGCCGCTCCCGCGATCCGGAGCCCTGGGTTAGGTCGTCTGGGCCCCCGAACGACCCGAATCCCTGCAGAGAGGTGCTCAGTGAAGAACCAGGTCTACTCGTGGCTGGAGCAGCTCATCGAGCGCCACAAGGCGCAGTTCGTCGACCTGGGCTTGGTGGATCTGAGCGGCCGCATGCGCCGGGTCACCCTGCCCGTCACCGCCATCGACCCGTCCATCCTCACCGAAGGCGTCGGCTTCGACGGCAGCTCCTACGGCTTCGAGAAGGTCGAAGCCAGCGACATGGTGATGGTGCCGGACCTGTCCACAGGCCACCGCGACCCCTTCCGCGCCGAGCCCACCTTGAGCTTCCTGGCCACCGCCCACGTCACCACCCCGGGCCTACCCATCTCCGACCAGGACACCCGCGGCATCCTGGCCCGCGCGGTCAGGTACATGCGCGACAAGGGCATCGGTGACGAGATCCTCGTGGCGCCGGAGTACGAGTTCTACATCTTCGACGAGGTCGAGCTGGACCACACCAGCACCTCCCACGGCTACCGCGTGGCCGATCGCGAAGACAACGACGGCAAGGCCTACCACCTCTCATCCCCGTGGGACCTGCACGCTGGCTTCCGCGACGAAGCCGTCAACATGCTGGTCCAGTTCGGCATGAACGTGCGCT
>CAYZVO010000181.1:0-3071 GCA_964481655.1 uncultured Enterobacterales bacterium
CGTCGCAGTCGTTGTCCACGCCGTCGCAGAGCTCGTGGGCGGCGGGGTTGATGGCGGCGTCCCCGTCGTCGCAGTCCGTGGCGTCGGCGACCTGGTCGCTGCTGGGCTCGCAGGTCTCGGACGATGCGTCGGGGTCGCCGTAGCCGTCCATGTCCAGGTCCTCGTACCAGGTCTCGATGAGGTCCTCGTCGGTGTCGCCGTCGCAGTCGTTGTCGACGCCGTCGCAGACCTCCTCGGCGTCGGGGTTGACGTCGGGGTTGTTGTCGTCGCAGTCCTCGTCCTCGACGAAGCCGTCGCCGTCGGCGTCGATGAGCTCGGGGGTGGTGTCCTCGGGGGGCGCGGTGTCGTCCTTGGGGTCGGCCTCGGGGGGGCAGGCGGTCAGGAGCAGGAGGGCGAGGGGGAGGCTGGCGCGCATGGGAGGTTCCTCGGGGCTGATGGGAACCCTACCGCACTCTGACGCTCGAGGGCGCGCTGCGTGACACCCGCCGCCACCACCCCGTGCGCCCCGCTACGCTCATCCCGCCTCCCGCTGGTCCCCCGCCCGCGATGATCCCATGCTTGCGAGGCCCGCTTCCGGAGCACTCATGCGCCTCGCCCTGATCACCGTCCTCACCCTCGCCGCCTGCAAGACCACGCCGGAGACCCCCGACGACAGCCAGCCTCCGGTGGACACGGGCCCGCCCCCGGCCGAGGGGGACGCGCTGGTCTACCTGGGCAGCTCCGACGCGCCCGGCTTCTGGGAGTCCACCGACGTGGGCCTGGCGGGTGACGCCGCCTATGTCTGCACCGGGGTTCGCTCGCTGACGGTCTTCGACGCGAGCGACCCGGGCGCCCTCTCCACGGTGGAGCAGCTCGAGTTCAGCTGGTCCCACAGCCAGTACGGGCGCTGCTCCCACCTGGACACCGACGGCGACGCGCTGGTGGTGACCTCCGAGCCCGACGAGGTGCAACCCACCGCCGGCCTGGCGTTGCTCGACATCAGCACGCCCACCGCCCCGGTCACGGTCGTCGACCTGACCAGCGACTACGCCCTGGGCCAGCCCAGCCTGGGTGAGGATCGGCTGCTGGTCGCGGTGGCCGACGACGGGGTGCTCCCGTTCACGCGGACGGCCGACGGCCTGGTCGAGGGCGAGCCGGTGGGCGGCCTGGGCAATGTGATCGCGGTGCTGGAGCTGGGCGACGCCGCGGTGGCCGCCAGCACGGCGGGTGAGCTGTTCATCCTCGACGCGGACCTGCAGACCACCGCCACGGTGGAGCTCCCGGGCATGGCCGTGGAGCTGCTGGAGCTGGAGGACGGTCGCGTCGCCGCGGCCATGGGGTCGCTGGGCTTGGCGATCGTCGACCTGACGACCGCGGCGGTCACCGGCACGACCACCACCCAGGGTACCGCCCTGCGCCTGTCCCGCCTGGGTAGCGGCGAGCTGCTGGTCACCAACTGGAGCGACGTGCGGGTCTACGACGTCACCGGCGACACCCCCGAGTTGGTCGCTGTGGACGCGGTCTTCGAGGCCGACTGGAACCCCCGCCACTACGGCGCCGCGGCGTTGGACGACCTGGTGGTGGTCGGCGAGTGGAGCGGGGTGCACGCCCTGCGCTTGCTGCCCGACACCGTGGGACCGGAGCTGACCCCGTCGAGCTTGGCGCTGAAGGTCCCCGACGACGGAGAGGCCCACAGCCTGGAGCTCGGCCTGCTCAACGAGGGGCAGCTCGAGCTGGACATCGACAGCATCGATGCGCCGAGTGGGTGGGCGGCCAGCCCGGGGACGCTGACCCTGGCGCCGGGGGAGGAGAGGGTGGTCACCCTGGACTTCGAGGGCGCCAGCGCCATCGACGAGCAGCGGCTCACCATCGGCTCGAACGACCCGGACGAACCCTCGGTGGACATCAACCTGCAGATCGGCAGCGACGCGGTGTTCGTGGGCGACGAGGCCCTGGACTTCTCCTACCCGGGGGTGAACACCGGCGAGCTGCACACGCTGTCGGACCAGCGCGGGAAGGTGGTGCTGCTGTCCTACTTCGCCCTGTTCTGACCGGTCTGCAGTCTGGAGTTTCCAGACCTCGAGGCGCGCTTCCGGCAGGGCTACAGCGAGGACGACCTGGTGGTCTTCGGGCTGCTCGGTTCATCCATCGAAGGCTACGACGCCGAGACCCTGGACCTGTGGATCGAGCAGGCCGGCGTCACCTTCCCGGTGATGGTGGACGCCGACGGCACCTACCGCAGCTACGACAAGAGCGGCGCCAGCGCCCCCTACCCGCTGGACATCATCGTCGATCAGAGCGGCGTGGTGCAGTACATCGCCACCCACTACGACCCCGACGCGATGGCGGCGGTGATCGAGGGGTTGTTGGATTAGAAGGTGACCATGAGCGTCACCTTCACCTCCGCGGTCACCCGCGAGCTCCGCACCTGGCGCTGTGCTGCCTGCGGCTTCGAGACCGAGGCCGAGGTGGTGGGCGTCGGCGAGGGCGCGCAGTCCTTCCTCAACAGCGGCGGCACGGCCGACCGCCGCGCCGAGGCCGACGCGGTGGCCGAGCTGGACCGCGTGATGGGCCTGGCAGCCTGCCCCAAGTGCGGGCAGCGCGACCCCGCCGCCGTGCGTTCATGGTGGATGCGCCAGGTGCTGCCCCTGGTCATCTCGGCGGCCTTCGTGGCGTTCTTGGGCTGGGCCCCGCTGCTGTTCGGGCTGAACATGAAGCCCTCGGACCAGTGGCTGGCCGGCTGGATCATGACCGGCATCGGCCTGCTGGTCTGCGGTTTCATGCTGCTGCCGGCCTGGATGAAGTGGGAGACGGCCAAGCAAGGCGTGCGCTTCCCGCCGACGGATTGAGCGGCCCGCCATTTCGGGCCCGAATGAATCATTTGGCCGCTGGTTGGCGGGATCGCGGCCCCCGGCCCCGCCATTTCGGGCCCGAATGAATCATTTGGCCGCTGGTTGGCGGGATCGCGTGGCCGGATGCCGCCATTTCGGGCCCGAATGAATCATTTGACCCCGCGTTGGCGGGATCGCGGGCCCCAGCCCCGCCATTTCGGGCCCGAATGAATCATTTGGCCGCTGGTTGGCGGGATCGCG
>CAYZVO010000181.1:3171-16866 GCA_964481655.1 uncultured Enterobacterales bacterium
GCCCCGCCATTTCGGGCCCGAATGAATCATTTGGCCGCTGGTTGGCGGGATCGCGGCCCCCGGCCCCGCCATTTCGGCCCCGAATGAATCATTTGGCCGCTGGTTGGCGGGATCGCGGCCCCTGGCCCCGCCATTTCGGCCCCGAATGAATCATTTGGCCGCTGGTTGGCGGGATCGCGGCCCCTGGCCCGCCTACTCCACCGCGCGCACCCGCACCTCATCCAGCAGCAGGCGGTCGCCGTCCACCACGAACGAGGATCGCAGGGCGACGTGGCTGTCGCCGGCCTTCACCAGCACGGTGATGTCGTCGACCTTGGGCTTCCAGACGATGGCCCGGGGGCTCACGATCTCGCAGGTGCGCTGCAGCTGGGTCGGGTCCATGCGCAGGGCGTCGGCCAGAGCTGCGGGGATGTGGTCCACCTCGGCCCGGGTGAGCAGTGTCAGCGGGCAGGCGGGCTCGGCGAGGGCCTCGGCCTGGATGGCGGCGCCGGCCGCCAGGCCGGGTGCGGCGAGCGCCAGGCCGGGGGTGGCGCCCAGGGATGGGTTCTCTGAGCGGAAGCTGGGCACCAGCCAGCGCAGGCGGCCGTCGGGGAAGACGACCGCGGAGCCCCGCAGGTAGCCGGGGCCGGTGGCGTCTCCGGCCGCGCCCTCGATCTCGAGCACGGTCATGACGATCTGGAGCTCGTCGCCCAGCCCGGCCAGCTGCTCGGCGACGGCGGGCTCGGTGGTGGCGATGCCGAAGGCGGCGGTGCCCCAGGTCCACTTGGGGTCCACCTCGCCCCCCCGGGCCGCGGTGGCGATGGCGTCGCTGGCCTCGGTGACGATGGCCACGAAGGCGGCCTCCCGCGGGTCGGCCGTGGCCTTGCGGCGCTTGGCGTCGGAGGCGGAGACGAGCGCGAGGGCGAGGACGGGCGCGAGCCAGCGCATGGACCACCTAGGTGTTGTGGTTGACCCACACCATCGCACAGGGCTCGAGCTCGATCAGCAGCAGGTCGAGGTCCGAGACGTGGCCGTCGTCTTCGTAGACGATCCGCCGCAGGTTCCAGGCCACCACCGCTCCCGGCGAGGACAGCGCTGCATCCAGGCGGGCGGTCCAGGCGGCCCGGGCCTCGTCAGGCAGCTCCCAGCTGGGGTGGTGCATGGCCTCGAAGGCCTCGATGAGCGCTGGGTCCAGCGGGGTCGGGACCCAGCCGCTGTGGTGATGCTCGAGCTCGCTGTCGGGGTCCGGGTCCGGCCACTGGGGATAGCCGTCGAGCACGCCCGGCTCGGCGCGGATGCTGTCGCAGATTCGCTGGGGCAGGCTGCTCTCGCGCAGGCTGTAGCCATCGCCGGTGAAGTCCCGCTCGGTCTCGAGGGCGTCCACGGTGCTCTCCCACAAGACCAGCTGGCCGATCATCCGGTGGGTGACCCACGCCGCCTGCCCGCGCTCGAGCCCGATGGCCACCAGCACGGCGACCACGGTCAGGACCATCCCCGGCATGGCGCCCCGCATGGCCCCGGGTGCCTTGCGACCCGGCTCGGCCTTCTTGGCGCCCATCAACATGCCCACCAGCGCCATCATCAGGCCCAGGGCGCTGATGAACAGCGCCAGCACCAGGCCGAGGGCGAACAGCAGCGCAGCCATGAACCGTTCCTCGGGGTGAAAGCTCTCGGGACCCATAGCCGTTCGGGGGGCAGTCCGGGCCCGCGCGGCCGTTCCCCGCGCGATACGGCCTTGGAACCCCACGGAGCCACCATGAAGCGCACCCCCGTCACCAAGGCCAGCGCCCCAGCCTACCCACACCGTCGCGGTCGCTGGGCCTTCGGCCTGCTGGCCCTGGGCGCGGCCTCCCTCGCCAGCCCGGCGCTCACCGGCTGCGCGACGCTGTCGGGCGGCGCCCACGGCAACCACGCCTGCCCCGGGGACATGGTCGAGCCCGAGCAGCCCCCCGCCCCTCCGCCCGCCGAGGCTGCCGCGGGTGGCGATGGCGAGAAGAGCGAGCCCTGCGTGATCCCCGAGGCCACCGAAGGCCCGGTGGGCAGCCCCGAGCTGCACATCCGCGGCGACATGCCCGCGGTGCACCCCGAGCCCGTCCGTCCCCCCGGTGAGATGCCCATCCCCGAAGACGTCATCCTGGGCGACATGCCCATGGCCCACCCCGAGACGGTGCCCGAGGTCGAGCATCCCGGCCCCGTGCCCGGTGACGTGATGGCGGTGGACCCGGAGATCATCGCCGTGGACGGCGACATCGACGTGCCTCACATCGATGGCGACGTGATGGTGCCCGACCCCGAGATCCTCCCCGAGCCCCCCGATCACCGCATCGCCGGCGGGATGCCCGCCCCGGGCTTCGAGCCCGGGCAGCAGCCTCCGGACGAGGGCGGCGAGGCGGAGCCCTGTCCCGTCGTGGAAGAGCTCCCGCTGCCCGGCGTGCCGCCCCACCCGGCTGAGCCCATCCCCGGCGGCATGAAGCCCCCCGCGGAGCTCATCCCGGAGGCCGAGCCCGAGCCCGGCGAAGAGAGCTGACCCATGCAGCGCCGCCCCGTCCCCCAGCGTTCGACTCCGGCCTACCCCAGCCACCGCAGCGCCCGCTTCGCCCTGGGGCTGCTGGCCATCGCCAGCGTGGGGATGACCGGCTGCGACACCGTCCGAGACATCATCTCGCCGGAGCCCGAGGTGGCGCCGCTCCCCGGCACGATGCCCGAAGTGCACGTGGAAGGGGACATCCAGGTCGCCGATCCAGAGCCCGGCCCCCAGGGCGATCCCGCCATCCCCGAGCTGAACGAGCCGGCGGTCCCCGACGTGGTGGAGCCCGTGCCGATCCCCGGTGGGATGCCGATGCCGGGCACGATGCCCGCGCCCAGCCTCCACGACGGGCACGACCCGGTGCCCATGCCCGGCGAGCCGATGGCGCCCTCGGAGCTGCCGAGCGAGGACTGATGGACTCTCGGTGGCGGACCCGAGCGGGCTGTGCCGGGTGCGTGGCCTCGCCCGGCTAGCCCATCGTCGGCCGAGTCACCTTCCCGCGCCTCGTCGGAGTTTGGCTCACCCCACCACCACGATACGGTTCGCGTCGGAGGTCCCATGCGTACGCTCTACGCCATCCTCGGCGCCCTGTTCGTGCTCATGCTGGTCATGGCGGGCGCCGGCGCCTGGATGGTGCGGGGCGTCCATGACCGCCACGCCGCCCGGGCCGCCGAGCTGGAGCAGGCCCTTCCCCAGCTCAGGCAGGCCCGCCTGTTCGACGCGGACACCGCCTGCGTGATCCTCGAGCACCACCTGCTGACCCGGCCCACCAGCCCCGCGCTCGCGGTCGACTGTTCGGCCGCCAAGATCGATCTGACCGGCGAGGACGTGGTGCTGCTGACCGGCACGGTCTTCGCCAGCTCGGTGGACAACGCCCTGTTCGGTGGAGGTTTCGGCACCCCCCACTGCCTGGCCCGGACCGCCGACGGATGGGCGGTGGTCGGCACAGCCCACGAGCTGGACGGCTGCAGCTTCGACGCCGAGCCCCACGCCTCGGCGGAGCGGCTCGCCGCGGTGGCCAGCGACGAGGTCGATGCCCGCCGCAGGGCGATGGCCGAGCACGCGATCTTCGGCGTGCACCAGGCCCTGGCCCGGAAGGACATGGTGCCCCCCGTCTGCGAGGGACTCGAGCCCGCCAGCGGCCGCGCGGTGGGGATGCTCGACCGGGATCTGTGGGCCGAGCCCAGCCTGGGCGATGACGACCGCTTCTGGCGCAGCCTGTGCTCCCCGGCCTTCCTGGCCTGCGAGGAGGGCACCGAGCCCACCCAGTTCAGCCTGGGCTGCGGGCTGATGGAGCCCTGGCGCTACGTGCTGGTGCTGGACCAGGCCACCAAGGACGCCCCCCAGGCCGTCAGTGACGACCAGTTCATCGGCGGTCGCTACCGCGCGACCTTGAAGCTCATCGACATGTCCTCGCCCCGGGTGCTCTGCGCCCGCCCCATGGAGGTCTCCCTGGACGGCACGGTGCTGCTCGCCCCTGGCGAGTGGATCCAGGGTCACTACCACGAGCGCATCAAGGCCGAGCTGTGCGCCGAAGTCGAGGCGCTGACCCTCGGCCAGGTCGCCATCGACCCCTACTGGGGCTGCGACTGAACGATCTCGAGGTAGGGTGGAGTCATGCGCACCCTCCCACTCCTGCTCTTGCTCTCGGCCTGCATCACCGGCGGCGTGAAGGTGGACGACACCGCACCCGCCGACAGCCAGCCCGAGACCGACACGGACACCGACGCCGACAGCGACGCGGACACCGACACCGACGCCGACGCTGACGCTGACGCCGACACGGACGCTGACGCGGACACGGATGCCGACACGGACACCGATCCGTGCACGGTCACGCCCACCGCGGACACCATGGTCGTGCCCTCGGGGACGGGTTCGTCGGCCGCGGGCAACGGCGTCGAGGCCTGGATCTGTTCCGGCGCCAGCTTCGCGTTCGAGGGCAATCGAGGTGTCTTCTACCTCGAGGCGGGCGCCATCCTGCAGGTCAGCGGCAACCAGACCACCGCGTGGGTGCCGGCCGGTGGCACCGCGATGGTCAGTGGCAACCAGGCGACCATCTACCAGGAGAGCGGCGCGACGGTCCAGCTGAGTGGGACGGGCGAGACCGTGGTGGACTGTGATGTCATCGTCGTCGACGGCAGCGCGGTGGCCGGCGGCTGCTGATGCTGCGCTGGGGGGTCGGGCTCTCGCTGGTGGTGGCGGGGTGTCCGGGGGCGCCCCACGACACCGAGGCGCCGGATCCATGCGCTGGTGTGTTCCTCTGCGGTGATGCCATCGAGACCATCGTGGAGCGCGAGCGGGTTCTTCCCGAACCGGTGATGTTCGAGTGGAGCCTGTCGTCTTTGACCGCGGGAGACCTGGCGGGCACCGGGACGCCTCAGGTGCTGGTGGGCACCAAGCAGACGGCCACGGCGCTCACCGGCGACGACTTCCGCACAGCCACGGATCTGTGGTTTCAGCCTGGAGACAGCCGGGCGGTCTACCCTCGCATCGGCGATCTCACCGGGGACGGCCAGGCCGATCTGGTGCTGGGCCTGCCTGGCAGCGACGACGGGTTGGGGCAGGTGGTGATCTTCCCAGGGCCTGTCAGCGCGCCGGTGAGCTGGGAGACTCCGAACATCCAGGTCAAGAGCGATGGGACCGGCAACGCCGGGGAACGACCCCGGATCGCCGATCTGAACGGCGACGGTGTGCTGGATCTGGCGACCCTCGATGACACCACGGCCTGGGTGCGCTTCGGCCCCGTGCTCGAGGATCTGCCGCTGGGCCAGCCCGAGGATGCGTGGACCACCGGTGAACGAGGTCTCGGGGTCTCGGTGGAGGCTCCGGGTGACCTGACCGGGGATGGTGTGCCCGACCTGGCCGTCGTGGAGGCCTACGACCCGTCGGATCCCTGCCTCGACATCGTCTACGAGATCCGCGTGGCAGAGGGACCTCTCGGACCAGGTGAGCTGGAGCTGGGCGATCCGGTGTTGGTCTACGAGAGCCTGTTTTTTGGCGACGCTCTGTTCGCGCCGGCGATGGACGACTGGGACGGGGACGGCATCGCAGACGTGGCCTTTGTCGCCTATCACAGGGGTCCCTCGGGGCTGTTGTGGCTTCAGACCCACGTGTACATGGGCCCCCTGGACGGCTCCGAGCCCGACGCACGCTTCGCGAGCTTCGGGGTCCCCGTGGGCCTGGCCGACTTCGATGGGGACGGCGCGCTCGACCTGTTCCAGGCGCTGGCGCTCGGCGTGGTGGCCGGCCCCCTCGAGGATCAGCCGCTCCACTACGGGCAGGAGTGCACCCTCGCCTTCTCCGAGCTGTGGACCACGGAGCTGTCCAACGGGCATCCCGCCTGGCTCGGCGAGCTGGACGGAGATGGGCGGCCGGACGCGGTGGTGGGAGGCTACGCGGGCGGTGGGGATGGCTACGGGGTGCAGGTGGTGCTGTCCAGCGCCGAGTAGTGGGCGCGGCCCCAGCCCCTCTCCCCGCGGGGCAGAGGGGGCGGTCAGGGGGACGACGTCCCCAGCCCGCCGCTCGGCGTGCAGTCCGCGCCCGCCAGACCTGCGGCGTGGACCTGCTTCACCAGCCCCACGTCCGGCCCGAAGGTGGTCAGCTCGACCCGCACGCTCTCGCAGTGCCAGCTGGTCCCAACGAAGAAGGTGGGGCCGCCCTCGACCTCCCACTGCAGGCCCTTGGTTTCGGCGACCTTCACCTCGGTGGGGGCCGGGGCGTCGGGGGGCACGGGCCGCTGCAGGGCGGCGTAGACCAGGCCGCGCTCGTGGATCGCGGCGTCCATCAAGCTGCCCTCGATGGGCTCCCAGCCCAGGGCCTGGCCGAGCTTGGCGTGCTGGATGGTGGTCACGCCCTCGGCCTCGCTGCTCTGGGGATGGAGCGCGGCCTCGCCCTGGACCACGGGCACGTAGAAGTGGCCGGGGTGTGGGGTGGCGCCCATGGGCAGGGGGGCCTCGGCCTGGGCCGTGAGGGCCAGGGCCAGGATGATGGTGGTGCTCATGGTCGCTCCTGCTGGCGCCGTCGGACGCAGAGGGTGAGGGCCAGCAAGCCGAGCAGCGCTCCGGGCGCCCCCCGGCGGGGCTGGCTCGTGCAGCCGCAGCCGCGGGTGGCGATGTCGAGGGTGAAGTCCGCTGGGCGCAGCGCGTCCTCGGCGTCCATGCCCGCGGGGCCCAGGTTGGCCACGATCACGGTGGCCTCCCCCGTGCTCAGGGGGTCGCTGGTCAGCTCGGTGCCCTCGGCGATGGAGCTCGTTCCGTCGGGCTCGACCACGAACAGGGCCCAGTCCACCGACGCGGCGCTGTCGATCTGCAGCTCGATGCGGTCGCCCGCCTCGGCGCTGACGTCGTAGAACACCGCCCCCAGCGGGTAGGGCGGCAGGTTCGGTGCCAGCTCGGCGGGCAGCTCGACCCCCACCTCGGCCCGGGCGACCCGGGCGTCGGGGCCAGCGAAGGCGAGCCAGTCGGGGCCCTCGGCGCCGCCCATCAGGGCGCGATCGGCCGTGAAGTCGATGAACGAGGCCCGCCAGCCTCCGGCGAGCACGTCCCAGGCGTCCAGCAGGTCGGGCTCGTAGCCGTAGCCCTCCTGGGTCATCTCGGTCCACAGCTCGGGGATCAGGGTGCCGTCGCCGCTGCCGTAGGTGTCGTCGAGCCACCAGACCCAGACCACCGAGCCGTACTCGTAGTAGCTCCAGACCCCGAACTCGTCCCAGAGGGTGTAGCCGTCCTGCAGCACCGCGCTGACCCACGGCGTGGCCTGGTAGTCGGCGATGTCGTCGATGCTGGGGTGGGTGTCGGGCCAGGTCCAGGCCTCGGCCGCCACGGCGCTGGCCTCCCAGGCCACCAGGAAGGGCTCGGCGTAGTCCATGGCGTACTGGCAGGCGTGGTTGAACTCGTGCACGGCGTAGGACGGCATGTCGGCGTCGTCGGTGGCGCTGTCGATGGCGATCCAGCTGGGCGATGAGGCCCAGCCGTCGGTGGGGTCGCTGTCCTTGCAGCCGCCGTCCTCCCAGTCGCACATCACCCAGGCCACGCCGGCGCCGCCGCCGTCGGGGGTCAGGTAGAGGTCCAGGTCGTCGCTGCCACCCTCGCCGTCGTCGGGGGGCGGGGCCGCGAAACCCATGCCGTCGATCTGCACGTCCCAGGCTTGTTCGAGGTAGCCCAGCAGCTCGTCGCAGCGGGCTTCGTCCAGACCGCGCTGCCAGTGGCAGCGGATGGGGTGGCTGTCGCTGTCGACGCTGCCGATGGCGTCGGGGCGGCCGTAGCCGAGGGCGAGGGGGACGAGCAGGAGCGCGAACATGGCCACAGCATGCACCCTTCGGTGGTCCGTCACCAGCGAGGAGCGGCGAGTGGGGGCCCCGGCCCATCTCCGGGACCCCCCTTTTGCCGCGTTCTGGCTGTCGCCAGTGTCGCTGGCACTCTCGTCACCTGTCTTGTCGGATCACTCCGCCGAGGCTTTGAAGGCCGGCGTGCACTTTTTCCGAAGTTTTTTTCATCGGCGGCCGGATAGGCCATCGGCATGGCGACCAAGACAACCAAGAAGCGCGAGCCGAAGTGGGTCAAGGCCCTCACCGAGTACATCCCGCTCATCCTGTTTTTCCTGGCCTACAAGGCGGGAGATCTCACCCTGGCCATCCAGGTGATCGTGGTGGCCACGGTGGTGGCGGTGATCATCTCCTACGCCGCGGTGCGCAGGCTCCCCTTGCTCACCATCCTCGCGGGGGGTCTGGTGCTGGCCTTCGGTGGGCTCAGCCTGCTGTTGGGCGACGACCGCATCTACAAGATGAAGCCGACGGTGCTCTACGCCCTGTTCGGGATCGCCCTGCTGGTGGCCATGGGCTTCAGGCGCATGCTGTTGAAGGCGGTGCTCGAGGAGGCCTGGAAGCTCACGGAGACCGGCTGGCGCAAGCTCACGGTGCAGTTCGCGGGGTTCTTCTTCGTGATGGCGGTGCTCAACGAGATCGCCTGGCGCGTCATGGGCGAGGACTTCTGGGTCAACTTCAAGGTCTTCGGCGGCATCGGGCTCACGCTGGTGTTCGTGATGTCCCGGGTGCCCTTCGCCAAGAAGCACGCGCTGCCGGAGCCGGAGCCGAAGGGCTAGGCCGTCCGCCGGTCGTGGGCTCGTCGTCCCGGGGTCGTGGCGGCGGCCGACAGCAAGCTATGCCCCGGAAAACTTGCCAGAACGGCGACTATGCCCCCCCATTGTTGCCGGCGGTCGGTCCGCCGTTCGCTGTGGGAGACCTCCGCGACCGTCGGATGCAGGGTTTCGGCGACCCGCGGTGTGCGGGGCCTAGGGCCGTGGTCGTAATGGCAACATTCGGCGTACTTGGTCGCGGGTTTGGCAAGAACAGGGGGGCATAGTGCGCGCCCAGCATGGGCCGATCCGCTCGCACCAGGGCTCCGCGCTTCTCAGGCCCCGCCCGTGCAGCTACCATCGATGCATGCGCGTCTTCATCCCCCTGCTCCTGATCCTCCCTGCCTGCCGCAACGACGACACGGGCTCACCGCCGGACACCGAGGACACCGCCGTCACGGTGGGCGAGGTGCGGGTGGGGGTGCCCTGCCCGCGCATGGAGCTGGTCGGCGCGGTGCAGCTGAGCCTCTACGACGGGACGGTCAACATCGGCGGGGTGATCTACAACGCCAGGCAGCCCTTCGTGGGGCCCCCCGCCTTCGACAACGAGCACTGCACCTACCATCGCTACGACGCCAGCAGCTGCGGGAGCTGTGTCGAGCCGCTGGTCTGCAACGGCGACGGCAGCTGCGTGCCCCAGCCGACCCCCTTCACGGACCTGCTGGTCACGGCCAGCGCCGGCGACGCCAGCCACGAGATCACCTGCGACCCGGACTACGGCTGGCTCTATGAGCAGTGGAGCCACGGGGATGAGGACTGGTCCCTCGAGGTCAGCTTCGGCCAGGACGCCTTCACGGTGCCCGCCATGCCCATCGCCACGGGCCTGGAGGGCGTGACGGTCACCATCGAGTCCTCGGACGAGACCGCCCCCGGCGCGCTGGACGCCAGCTGGACTCCGGTGACGGACGGCTCCATCGTGCGCACCGAGATCCCCATCAACCACCACGCCCAGACCGGCACCTTCACCCTCTGCGAGGCGGGCGCTGATCAGGGCGGCTTCCACGCGGACGCGGAGATGATCGACCCCCTCGCGGTCATCACCGGCCTCGAGTTCCAGGGGCTCCAGCACCTGCAGGTGGCGTCTGTGGAGACCTCGGTCGGCTGCGTGGAGCTGCAGTATGGGGTGCAGCTGCGGCCCGACGTGCAGGTCGGAGACTAGCCCTTCTTGCCCTTGTACGGCCGGCGCTTCATGGGGCCACTGCCGCCCTTGCGGTGGCCGGGCCGGAACTTGCGCGGCTGGTAGGGGCGGCCGTCGTCGGGTCCGGGCGGGGTGCTGCCGGGCACCGACCGGGGCCGGGCGGCGAAGATGCGGACCTCGCGGCCCCGCAGCCGCAGGCTGTCCTTGCGGTTCAGCAGGACCTTCATGGTGGCCTCGGCCATGCCCACGAAGCTCTTGCGCGGGGTGATCGAGATGCGGCCGATGTCGGCGCCGGTCAGGCCCGCCTCGTTGGTCAGGGCGCCCACCACCTCGGCGGGCGTCAGGCCCTGCTTCTTGCCGATGGGGATGAAGATCTCCACCTCGTTGGTGCGCTCGAAGTCGCGGCCGCGCTTGCGGTGCTGATGGGCCCAGTCCGGGGCGCCTTCCTCGGGCAGCTCACCCAGCAGCACGCCTTCGTGGCGGGCCAGCAGGGTCAGGGCGGCCTCGACCAGCTGGCGCTCGGTCCACTCGTGGATCTCCATCAGCTCGTCGATGGCCTCCGACGCGCCGGTGCTGTCCTCGGCGATGGCCTCGCGCAGCTCTTCGACCAGGCGGCGGCGACCAGCCCGGGCGATGTCGGCGTCGGTGGGTGCCTCCATGGGCTGGATGAAGGAGCCGGTGGCGTCCTGGATCTTCTTGATCCGGAAGCGCTCCCGCGGGGTGATGAAGCTGATGGCGGTGCCCCGGCGGGTCGCGCGGCTGGTGCGGCCGATGCGGTGCACGTAGCTCTCGACCTCGTTGGGGAGGTCGTAGTTGACGATGTGGGTGATGTGGTCCACGTCGATGCCGCGGCTGGCGACGTCGGTTGCGATGACGATCTTGAGCCGCCGGGCGCGCAGGCGGCCCAGCACCCGCTCGCGGGCGGGCTGGTTCAGATCGCCGTGCAGGGCGTCCACGGCCAGGCCGCGCTTGGCCAGGGCGTCGGCGGTCTCCGCGCAGCCGGCCCGGGTGCGGCAGAACACCAGGGTGGTGCCAGCGCCGGTGGCCTGCAGCACGCGCACCAGCGCGTCGAACTTGTGGCGCTCGGGGACCTTGATCCAGTGCTGGTCGATGTGCTCGACGCTCAGGGCGCGGTCCTCGACCTGGATCTCGACCGGGTCGGACAGCTGCATGGCCACCCGGCGGATGGGCTCGGGCATGGTCGCCGAGAACAGGGCCACCTGACGGCCCTCGGGGGTGGCGCCGAAGAGGGTCTCGACGTCCTCGATGAAGCCCATGCGAAGCATCTCGTCGGCCTCGTCCAGCACGAAGGTGCGCAGCCCGGACAGGTCCAGGTTGCGACGCTCGAGGTGGTCGATGAGCCGGCCGGGGGTCCCCACCACCACGCTGGCGCCGCTGCGCAGGGCCTTGATCTGGGGCGGGTAGGGGGCGCCGCCGTAGACGGTGGCGAAGCGGACCCGCAGCTTGGTGGCGAAGCTCTGCAGGGCCTTGGAGACCTGCAGCGCCAGCTCGCGGGTGGGGCAGACCACCAGGGCCTGCACGCCGTCCTGCTGGGGGTCGAGGCTCTGCAGCAGCGGCAGGCCGAAGGCCGCGGTCTTGCCGGAGCCGGTGCGGGCCTGGCCGATGACGTCTTTGCCCGCCAGCAGGTGCTCGATGACCGCGGCCTGGATGGGCGTGGGTCGCTCGAAGCCCAGGTCGTCGATGGCCAACAGCAGGCGCTGATCCAGCCCCAGGGTGTTGAAGGAGGTGTGCTCGTCGGGGCTGGTCATGGAAGGGCCTGGGTCCGGTGGTGGGCGGCTCATAGGTCGGAGCCGCGCCCGGGGCCACCCGATGACCTCACCGCCCCGGCGTCTCCACCCGGCTGTCCTGCTGGCGGGCGCCGACGCTGAGGTCCGGCGCGGTCATGTCCAGCAGCTGATCCTGGCGCAGCTCGTCCCCGCGCATCATGAAGCGCTCGGTGCGCCCCTGGTCCAGCAGCAGCAGGATGCCGCGGTCCGCCAGCTGATGGGCGAGGGCGGCGGGCTGGGCCCCGGAGGTGGCCTCGACCAGGATGGCGTCGAAGGGGCCTTCGTCAGACCAGCCGTCCCGGGGATCGGCCATGCGGGTGGCCACCGTGAGGCTTAGGCCCGCCAGCAGGCGGCCGAGCCGCGAGAGTCGGTCCTGGCTGTCGTCCACCCGGTGGACCTCGGCTCCCAGCTCCGCCAGCACCGCGGCCTGGTAGCCGGCCTCGCGGCCCAGCTCGAGGACCCGGCTGCCGGGGGTGATGCGGGCGGCCTTGCAGGCCCAGGCGATCTGGGACTCGGTGGCGACCCAGGCGCCGTGGGGGGCGTTCAGCGGCCGCCCCTGGGTGAGGCCCCGGGCGGACCAGCTGCCCTCATCCGTACCGAAGGGCAGCGGGGTGCCGGTGATGTCAGCGGCGGCGGGGTCCACGAAGCGCATCCGCGGCACGGCCCGCAGGGCGTCGGCCACGCGCGGGTCGGTGACCGCCTGCCCGATCACCTCGCGCTCGAGGTAGTCCTGCTGCGCCTGATCGAGGTCCGCGGCGATGGGCTGGCGCTGCTCCGGCGCCCAGTCCTGGGGATGGGTACCGGTAGCCACGGCGAAGGCGCCCCGGGCGAGCTCGTCGACGCCGAAGCGCTCGGCCTCCAGGGTCGGCGCGGCGTAGCCCTCGGACCAGCGGGCCTCCGAGGCGATGGCGTCCTGCCAGGCGCGCACGGTGGGGGCGGTGGCCTCGAGCACCTCGGCGTTGGCCCAGGCCCGGGTGCGCTCACCCTGGAAGCGGGCGTTGAAGAACAGCAGCGGGCCGGCGAAGCCCAGGCCGTCGCTCACGATGGCCTTGTCCTTCAGCTGCACCCAGCCGCTGTCGTGGACCACCACGGTGGGCTTGGCGCGTTGCCGGTTCTTGTAGACGACCTTGTCCCCCCGGCGTCTCGCGTGGACGTAGCCCATGAACTCGAGCTCGGCGTCGAGCCGTTCCCGCAGCTCGGCCACGTCCTGGACCACGATGACCTCCACGGGCGCATCGGGATCCAGGGCGTCCTCGGCCAGGGCGAGCCCGACCAGCACAACTGGTAGTAGCGGCGACACAGTGCCGGGAGGAACCCCGGGCGCGGGGGGACATTCCCGCGGGGGGGCGGCTATGCTCGCCGGGATCTTCCTGCGGCACGGAGCGGGCCATGCGAGCGATCCACGACGGCGTCTGGGCGGTGGGTGGCGACGGCCTGTCCCATGGCAGCGACGCGGCAATCTACCTTGTGGAAGGTAGCGATGAGGCCGTGCTCATCGACGCGGGCGCCGGCCGGGACCCCGAGGCCGTGCGGCGCAACATCGTCGATGCCGGGGTGCCCCTCGAGCGGGTCCGGCGCCTGGTGCTGACCCACTGTCACGTGGACCACGCCGCCGGTGTCCCGGGCCTTAGGGAGGTCCTGGACGTCGAGGTGGTGGCGCACGCACGCTGCGCCGAGATCCTCGCGCCCGGCGGCGACCCGCGCGCCGCGGCCGAGTGGTACGGCGTGACCATGCCGCCGGTGCGGGTGGACCGGGCCTTCGACGCGAGGCTCGAGCTGGACCTCGGCGACCGCAGCCTGGTCCTGTACCCCTGGCCCGGTCACTCCCCCGGCTCCATCGTGGCCACCATCGACGTGGGCGAGGTGCGCATCCTGTTCGGCCAGGACGTGCACGGCCCCATCCACCGCACCCTGCAGTCGGACTGGTCCGCCTGGCAGGCCAGCCTGCGGATGCTGCTCGAGCTCGAGGCCGACGTGCTGTGCGAGGCGCAAACAGTCCAGTGGACTGTTTGCGGGGCGCTGGCAGGCGCGGTCAGCGCCGGTCGGCCCCAAAGCCCCACCCCCCCCCAGGAGGCGTCATCCCACGACCGGGGGCCCTCAACCAGTTAATAGGTAGCATAAAAGAGTAAAGG
>CAYZVO010000181.1:16876-19875 GCA_964481655.1 uncultured Enterobacterales bacterium
AATTGAGCCCAAGATGTTTTGAACATAGTATAAGGCCGAAGGCCCGAGCCGAGCCCTGGAGGCGTCATCCGAGGACGGGGGGCCGTCTCCGAGTTCATCGGTCGCTTCATCGAGTAGCGGTCACTCCTGGGGGAAGCTCCAGGGCCGCATGCCGAACTTGACCACCAGGGCGTCGTAGTTGCCCGCACCCCAGGTGGTGGTCTGGCCGATGAGGTAGCCGCTGTCGCCGTCCAGCACGAGGTCGTGCATCTCCTCGTCCCCGGAGGTCTCCCAGCGGTGCTCGTCGGTGATCTCGCCGCTGGCGGGGTCCAGCCGGAGCATCACCAGGTCCAGGTCGCGGGCGCTGTCGCCGGCGTTGGCGGCCACCAGCAGGGAGCCGTCCACGGGGTCGATCTCGATGGTGCGGCTGCGCTCGGTGCCGCCGCCGTCCCAGGTCGAGACCCAGCGGAGCGTGCCCTCGAGGTCCCAGCACCAGACCACCAGGCCGTCTTCCTGCTCCTGCACGCCCACGGCGTAGAGAGCCTCGCCGTCGGTGGACACGCTGTAGGCGTCCTCCATGGTGTCGGCTTCGCCCCAGGTGACGTCCCACTTGTACTCCAGGCTCGGTGCCTCGAAGGCGACCAGCACGGCGTCGCCGCCCTTCAGCACACCCTCGGCGCCCTTGCGGCCGACCATGTAGAGGGTGTCGTCGATCTTCACCAGGTGGCCGTTCTGCTCCTCCCAGTCGTCGGTGCCCCAGGTGGTCAGGTGCTCCTGGTCGCCGTCGCGGTCCAGGCGCACGAGCAGCATGTCGCCGTCGTCGCTGCCGCCCCAGCCGCTGACGTAGATGTTCGACTCGTCCACGGCGATGCCGTCGATCTCGTTCCACTGCTTCGCGTCGTCGTAGCGCCAGGGTTCTCCCAGCATGGCGCCGCTGTCGGCGTCGAAGCGCAGCAGCAAGGCCTCGGTGTCCCACAGGTTCAGGGGCTTGGTGAAGCGGGCGGCGCCCAGGTGCACCACGCCGTCGTGCACCTTCACCGAGAAGAACTCCTCGGTGTAGTCCTCGCCCCACATGGTCTCCCAGACGATCTCCCCGGCGGTGGTCATGCGGTAGACCCAGCCGTCCGTCAGGGTGGGGTTGCCCATGTGGGTGCTGACGAACAGATCGCCGTCGGCCATGTCGATGCCCCAGCCCTCGTCGGTCTTGGGGCCGCCGAAGGTGCGCAGCCAGGCGGTCTCGTCGCCGATGAGCGCGCCGGGGCCCGGCGGGTCTGGAGGGTTGCAGGCGAGCAGGGCGCCGGCGAGCAGGGTCGGACTCATCCGCATCGGATCACCTCAGGGGTCGAGTTGCCCGAATCTTCCTTGTGAACGCCCACTGTACCCGATAGCCCGCGGCTCCCTCAGCCCCCCTGGCGGGAGAACCCCATGTCAAGCGCAGAAACCCAGGCCCAGCAGCCCAACGGTGAGGTCCAGCTCGCCAGGGATCTCGGGCTCTTCGACGCCTCGATGATCGGCCTGGGCGCCATGATCGGCGCTGGCATCTTCGTGCTCACAGGGCTCGCCTTCCAGGCCGCCGGCCCCGGCGCCATCGTCACCTTCGCCCTCAACGGCATCGTCTCGATGTTCACGGCCCTGTCCTACGCCGAGCTGGCGTCGGCCATCCCCGAGGCGGGCGGTGGCTACAGCTTCGTGCGCCGGGCCATGCCTCGCTGGGCGGGCTTCCTGGCCGGCTGGATGCTGTGGTTCGCCTACACCGTGGCCTGCGCCCTGTACGCCCGCGGCTTCGCGTCGTACTCCCTCGAGGTGATGCATCGCTACCTGCCCGATGCGCACCACCTGATGATCAGCCTGGGCCAGCGCCCCGCCGAGGCGGCCCTGGTGCTGTTCATCGTGGGCAGCTTCGTGGGCCTGAACTACGCCGGCGCCAAGGTCACCGGCGTGGCCGAGAACGTCATCACGGTCGCCAAGATCATCGTGCTGGCCATCTTCATCTACTTCGGCATGAAGGTCGTGGCCGACGATCCCACCACCAGCCTGGCGGCGTTCGTCCCCATGTTCCCCAACGGCTTCTGGGCCGTCATCACCGCCATGGGGCTGACCTTCATCGCCTTCGAGGGCTACGACCTGATCGCCACGGTGAGCGAGGAGATCAAGGACCCCGAGCGCAACATCCCCCGGGCCATCTTCATCAGCCTGGGCGGCGCGGTGCTCATCTACCTGCTCATCATCTTCGTGAGCCTGGGGGCCATCCGCATCCCGGACATGGAGGGCTGGCGCTTCCTGGGCGAGCACGGCGAGACCGCCGTGGTGCAGGCCGCCGCCAGCTTCATGCCGTTTGTGGGCGTGGTGCTCATCGTCACCGGCGGGCTGCTCTCCACCATGTCGGCGCTCAACGCCACGGTGCTGGCCTCGAGCCGCGTGGCCTTCTCCATGGGCCGCGACGGCATGCTGCCGAAGATCATGTCCGCCATCCACACCACCCGCCAGACCCCCCACGTGGCGGTCCTGGTCACCGGCGTGGTGCTCCTGGTCGTCGCCATCAGCTTCCCCATCGAGCAGGTGGGCAGCGCCGCC
Organism: uncultured Enterobacterales bacterium; assembly: GCA_964481655.1. Classification (GTDB taxonomy): domain Bacteria; phylum Myxococcota_A; class UBA796; order UBA796; family JAFGLY01; genus CALDOK01. The sequence continues at coordinate 19,430 of CAYZVO010000181.1, forward strand.
AGCCTGATGTTCCTGCTGTCCTTCGCCATGACGAACGCCGCGGCCTGGATCCTGCGGGTCAAGGAGCCGAACCTGAAGCGCCGGTTCAAGGCGCCGTTCTACCCGCTGCCCCAGCTGCTGGGCGTGGTCACCTGCATCATCCTGGCCATCAGCCAGTTCTGGCTCTACCCGGAGGCCTGGGGCATCGCGGCGGTCTGGACCGCCGTCGGCCTGGCCGGCTTCTTCTTCGTGCTCAAGCGCGCCCCGGTCGAGGAGCGGGCCCTGCCCGTGCCCACCATGAAGCCCTTCCCCCGTGGCGCCGGCCAGGTGCTGGTGCCGGTGGCCAACCCCGCCAGCTTCGGCCCCCTGTACAACCTGGCCAAGCCCCTGGCCGAGGTCCGCAAGGGCAAGGTCACGCTGCTGAACGTGCAGGTCGTGCCCGTGCAGACCCCGCTGTCCATCGGCGG
>CAYZVO010000182.1:0-19728 GCA_964481655.1 uncultured Enterobacterales bacterium
AGCACGGTGGGGTACGGGCGGACTTTGATTATCCACGCCGCCGCTATGCGGGGGGCGCAGGGGGCGGGACGTGGCCTGGCGGTGGCGGTCTTCGCCGGCGAGCGCCCCGTGTCCGGGGCGCGGGTGCTGGTGCGAGAGGGGACCGAGGTGCGTGAGCTGCGCACCGACGCCACGGGCCTGGCCCAGGCCGAGCACCGGGGAGGCTCCCTGATGGTGCTGGCCATCTCCGCCCGCGGGCCTGCGCTGCTGGAGCTGAACCCGGTGGACATGGAGCGGCCCGACGAGGCCGTGCGCACCGCGGTGGACCTGGATCGCGCCGTGTACCGGCCCGGCGATCGGCTCGGGTTCCGCATCGCGGTGGACCGCGCGACCCCTCCCGAGCGCCGTGACTGGACCCTCTGGCTCGAGGGGGGCGGCGGCTACACCCACCTGGCCCGGGTGCGCTTCGACGAGGCGGACGACGGCACCGTGGTGGGTGAGCTGCCGGTGCCCCTGGGCAGCACCGGCCATCGGGGCATCGCGGCCGGCAGCCGCCACCTGAGGCTGATGGCGCTGCGACCGGACGGGGAGACCCAGGCGCTCGCCACGGTGCGGGTGATGGACGCCATGCCCGAGGGGCGACGGCTCGACCTGCAGGTGGAGGGTCGCCGGGCGTCCATCCGCCTGCTGGAGGAGGACGGCAGCCCCGCGGTGGGCGTGGCCGTGGACTGGAGCTGGGCGGAGGCCGGCAAGGTCGGACGCCTGATCACGGACGAGCGGGGGGAGGCCTGGCTCGACGGGCCGCGGGCCGGGGTGCCCTGGACCGTGACAGCCCAGCTGCCCGGTACCGGGCTCGAAGCGCGAGCCTGGAGCCTGCCCGCCGAGACCGCGACCTGGTCCCTGGAGGGGGACGCCACCCGCCTGCGCAGCGCCGAGCAGCTGGTCATCAGCGCCGAGGGCGATGGTCCCGCGACGCTGCTGGTCCAGCGCCTGCACCAGGCCGATGAGTCGCCGGCTCTGGCCGATCCCTGGGGCCTCGAGCCCCGCTGGATCGGCGGCCCCCTGGGCCCCGAGGTCTGGCACGGGCTGGACGATGTGGTGCCCGCGGGCGCCGTGGAGACCGTGCTCACCCGGGAGCTGACCCTCAGCGGGTCCCAGCAGGCGACGCTGCCTGCCCTGCCCCCGGGCCGCTACCGCGCCGAGCTCATCCGGGGCGTCGGCGGGATCGCCGCGCCGACCTGGAGCTTCGAGGTGGATGACGACGCGCCGCGCATCAGCCTGCCGGCCACGGCGGGGGCGGGGAGCACCCTGCGCCTGGGGCTGGACGGTGAGCCGGCCCTGGTGGTCCTGCGCTCCAACGACGACGCCAGGGCCATGGTGATCCCGGCCGGCGGCCAGCGCACCCTCACGGTGCCCGCGAGCTGGCGGGATGAGCTCTCGGTCGTGGCCACGGGGCCTTCGGGCAGCGACCACCACCGCCGCGTGCCCCTCGAGCCCGGCCTGCAGACCGAGCTCGCCCTCGACGAGGCCCCCGATGGGTGGCGGCTGCGGGCGGTGGTCACCGACGCCGCCGGGAGGCCCGCCCGGGCCCAGGTCGTGCTGCGTGCGGTGGATCTCGGCCTGGAGCGCCAGGTGGGCTCCCCCCTCGGGATGGCGGCCGGGCCCCTGCGCCACGGGGTGTGGTGGTCCCGCACCGGCGCGTGGAGCGGGCGGCTGCGCTTCGGTGCGCGCTCCACCGCGGTGAGCGCCGCGCTGCTGGACGAGCTGGCGCGGGAGGAGGAAGCTCGCCGCGCCCTGCGCGCCCAGTCCGGACAGCTGGCGGACAACGCGGTGCAGGCGGTGCTGGGGGCGGACGTGCCCCTGTCCCTGGGCACCCGGGGCATGGGCATGGGTGGCAGCGGCTACGGGTCCGGCGGCGGCAGCTTCGGCTCCCGCTCCAGCGGGGCCTACGGTGCTGGTGGTGTCGGCGAGCTCGGGCCGGAGCGTCCCCTGCAGGGGGAGCGCGGTCGCGTGCTGTGGGCGGTGCTGGACAGTGACGAGCAGGGGGTGGTGGAGCTGACGCTGCCCACGCCGCCCCGCGCCGGACACTACCGGGTGGAGGCCGTGGCCCTGGCCGACGGCTGGGTCGCTGTGGATCGTGTGATCGCGGAGAGTACCGGGGTCGACGCGCCTCCCCCGGCCCCCCTCGCCGAGAGAGACCTGGCGTCCGTGGCCCTGCTCGAGGACCCCCACGTCGGGCACGACCCCGGCCGCGCGGTGCTGGCGGCCCGGGCTGCGCTGTCCTGGGCACGCCAGGCCGAGGGCGCCGAGCGGGAGCGCGCCCTGGACCGGGTCCGCGCCCTGCTCGGGGCCGTCGACACCAACCCGGCCCGGTACCGGAGCGCGGGGGAGGCGGCCGAGGTGCTGGCGCTGCTGGGGGAGCTGGACGAGCTGTGGACCCTGCCCCGGGGCACCATGGAGGCCTTCGACGGCGCCATCGCCGTGGAGGGCGCCAGCCGCGCGGATCGCGTGGCCCTGGTGTGGGCCCGCGCTCGCGCGGGCCTGGCGGTGGACGACGCGTCGGTCTCCCGGCTGCTGCGGGAGCCCGAGGAGCTGTGGCCGGAGGAGGCCTCCCGGCTGGCCCGGGCCCTGATCCTGCTCGAACGACCCGCCGAGGCCCGGGCGCGGGGCGCGGGTGAGGGCCCCCACGCGGGGCTGGCCCGCCGCGCGCGCGCCCGGCGCCGCGCCGAGCGGCGCAGCGCCGAGGACGAGGCGCGGGCCATCGCCGCCGTCGCCCCCCCGAGGATGGGGGAGCCCGGTCGGCCCGCCTGGATCGCGGCCGTGGGCCCCGTGCTCGACGGCGCGGTGCCCCCCGCGGAGCGTCCCCCCGAGGACCACCCCGCGAAGGCCTGCGCTCAGCGGCTGCCCCTCGCCCTGGACGGGCTGCCCACCCGGGCCCACACCTCACCCTCGCCCGGCGGCGAACCCCCCTGCCGAGAGGGGCGCATCGCCGTGGCCGTGGGCGACGCCGTGAGCGTGCTGGGGACCCTGTCGCGGGTCACCCTGCCTGCGGGTGTGGAGCGCATCCCGGATCCCATGGGCGCTGGCTTCCTGCTGCGCGCCCTGGAGCCCGGTGAGCACCGGGTCACGGGCATCGAGCGCAAGCTGGGGCCCGCCTCCCTGCTGGTCGAGGTCGGTGGAGACCGGCCCGAGGAGCCCGCGCAGCGTGTGGCCATCGCCATGGCCCGCGAGGCCCGGGCATCGAGCGGAGACCCCGAGCTCTGGCTGGCGGATCGTCCGCGGCTCGAGGACTGGCACCCGTCGCTCCGCGCCGAGGTGGCCCGGCTGCGCTTCGACCACGCGGTGGGTCGCCAGGCCGACGACGCGAGCCTGGTCGCCGCCTTCGAGGACCTGCGGGACGTGGACCCCCGGGGCTCCATCGACTTCCACGCGGTCCTGGCCACGGCCCGGGCCTACCGTGACGCGCGCCCCCGGCGGGCGATGGACATCCAGCGCAGCGCCATCGGCGCCGCCTTCTTGGACGAAGCCGCCATCGCCGCGCGCCTCGAGCGCGTCCTGGGACCCCTGGCGGCCATCCAGGTGCTGCGGGAGATCGCGGGCCGCTACCCGGCGGTGCCGGTGGTCGAGCAGGCGCTGTTCGAGCTCCCGGTCCGGGTGCTCGACATGGGCGTGGACGGCACGCTGCCCATGGAGCTGCGTGAGGTCGGGATCACGCCCACGGATCTGCGCTTGATGTCCGCGGCCTGGAACAGGGAGTTTTTGGCCCTGCACCCCGACAGCCCCCTGGCGGCCCCGGCCGGCCGGCGGCTGGTGGTGGACCTGCTCCACCTGGGGGCCTGGCAACGGGCGGCGGGCTGGGCCGGGCGCCTGGCCACCGACCACCCCCACCACGAGCTGAGCGACAGCTTCCTCTACCTCGAGGGCCTGGCCCACAGCGCCGCCGGCGACCATCGGCAGGCCACCAGCCTGCTGAGGAAGGTGACCCGCCTGCGCTTCGTGCAGCCCGATGGCCTCGAGGGGCCCTCCGAGCTGCGGGCGGACGCGGAGCTGGCCCTGGCCCGCCTGCTCGAGGCCCGGGGCGACCGCGCCGGTGCCGAGCGGGCCTACGCCCAGGCGGCGGGGCAGCTCGACGAGGCCCAGGCCTCCCTGCTCCAGCTGCGCCACCGCAGCATGGAGCTGGACGACCTGGTGCTGTTGGAGCCCGGTGAGCCGGCGGTGCTGCCGGTGACGGTGGCTGGCGTGGAGCGGATCTTCCTGCGCGCCTACCGGCTCGATCTGCGCACCCTGTTCCTGCGCGACAGCGGGCTCGAGGGTGTGGAGGACGTGCAGGTCGCCGGCATCAGCCCCGCCTGGTCCGGCGAGCGCGCCGTGCGCGAGCGCCCCTTCCCCAAGGAGCACGACCTGCGGCTACCCCTCGGGGCGCCCGGGGCGTGGCTGGTGCAGCTGCACGCCGGCGACCAGGCCCACACGGTGCTGGTGGTGCGCAGCGAGCTCGAGCTGGCGGTGGCGGACGCTGGCGGCCTGCGGCGGGTGACCGTGCTCCGGCGGGGCCAGCCCGCGGCGGGGGTGCAGGTGCGCGCCATCGCCGGTGGCCAGGTCGTGGCGGCCGTCACCGATCAGCGCGGCGTGGCGGTGGTGCCCGCCTACGCCCCGGCCCTGGCCTTCGACGGCGCCCACTACGCCTTCACCCTCGCGAGCGACGGACGCGCATCCGTGTCGGGCTTCGTGGGCGGTGACGAGCTGCTGCGCAGGGTGGACGCCCGCCTCGAGCAGCAGCGCGAGTCCCACCGCGGCCGCTACCAGCACATCGGCCGGGATGGTGGCTCGGGCATGGAGGCCTCCGAGCTCTGATGGTGGAACCGGGCCGGCCGCGGAGGTGTCCTGGTCTCCACCAGGAGCCTCCATGCCGCCGCTGCGTTCGCTGCTCGCCCTCGCGGGCCCCTCCCTGCTGTTCGCCGCCTGCCTCGTCGCCGGTGACGACCCTCCTCCACCCCCAGCCGAGCCACCGCCTGAGCTGGCGCCCGCTCCCCCGCCGGAGACGGTGGACGCCGCCATCGCCGCGTTCGTCGAGGACGCCGCCGCCCAGGCGTCTCTGCGCGCGGAGCTCGACACCCAGGCCCAGGCCCTGCACACCGAGCTCGCGGCCCACGGCCCCGTCGAGCCAGGCCAGGCGCGGGCGCTGCTGGAGGGCAAGGTGTTGGAGCGCCTCTCGAGCTGGCACGCCCACAGGGAGGCAGGTGACTTCCCCGTGGACGCCGAACGCCTGCGGGAGCAGGCCATCCGCTGGGAGGCCTTCCGCCTGTCCCGCTACGTCTCCTCCGGGGTGCTGCCCAAGACCTACTTCGGCTTCTTCGACGAGGCCTGGGACACCGCCGCCCACGAAGCCACCATGCGGGAGACCGTCGGCTGCACCAGCGCCGTGATCAACGGCTGGCAGGCCGAGCGGGGCGCCCCGCTGCGGGTCACCGACGCCGAGATCGCGGTCACCTTCATCGCCGAGGGCGGCGCGCTGATGCTCACCACCCAGCAGGCGCACATGAACGATCTGCACCCGGTGCTCGACGTGGGCCTGGACGATCTGGCCAGCGGCCTGGGGGACTACCAGGGCCTGCTCGAGGCCCTGGATGCGGGCTGCGGCACCGACCTGGGAGGCACCGTGCTGTACAGCGAGCCCGGCGTGCGGCCCGCGGGCGCCATGAACGATCGCCTGATCGCGCCCGAGGGCCAGTGGGCCTGGCTCGCGCGCAACGCCACCTTCCGCGAGGGCATCGTCGGCACGGCGCTGATGTGGATCTGGGAGAAGGAGATCGCGCAACGCAAGCTGGCGGCCGAGGAGCGCACGCCCCTGCACCAGCGGGGCCTGGACGAGCAGTTCATCATCGGCTCGCTGGTCTACAACTCGGGCATCCTCCACTCGGAGCGCACCGCCCGCACCATCGCCCGCTTCCAGACCGGCCAGCGGGTGTACGACGACTCCGAGCGCAACGCCCACCGCCGCCCCCGGCTGAACCTGCTCCCCCCTGCTGGCCTGCTGGGGGAGCTGATCGGCGACGGCGGGATCCGCCGCCAGCCCACCTCGTGGCTGGCGGCCTACCACGTGCTGCAGCGCTACGGCGCCTGGGAAGGCCTGCGCCGCTTCTCGGACGTCTTCGACGAGCAGGGTGCGTACCGCGAGCGCGGCGGCTGACGCTGCCGAGGGCGCCTATGTCAGGCGCAACCGACCGGTCGCGGGTCTATGTCGGTTGCAAGCGACCACCTGGGGCCAGATCTGGGCCCACAGCGCGCCATTTCGGGCCCCAGGAGCCGCATGTTGCTCTGATCTGGGCCGTTCTCGAGCCCCACCGGTCGCTTGCGGGCGACTTGCTCCGGCGGGTGGTCGGTTCCGCGGGACATAGACCCGGTGCCCGGGCCTAGAATCCACTCCGGCGGGCTCTGGCCCCCCGCTTGGCGGCCAGGTAGGCGCGGTAGCGCTGCCACATGAGCGTATTGCGGAGGTCGGTGGGCTCCAGCGGTGCGAAGCGTGGATCGCCCACCACGCGCTCGACGATCCGCAGGACGGGCTCGTCGTTGTGGCGGACCGCCGCGACCGAGCTGTGGGACATCCCCAGCTGGCGGGCGATCCCGCGGGCGCTGAGGTCGGTGAGCCCGCGCAGGCACAGGATCAGCTGTCGGCGGGCCACACCTTTGCACTGGAACCGGGCGCTGGGCGTCCGGGTCACAGCGCTGACGGCGTTGAGCACCTCATCTGGCGCTGGGTGACGCCCGACCAGGCCCTGCACCGGCAGATCGGTGCCGCGCGGTGCGGTGCTGTCGTCCTTCGACACGTGTGCGTGAAAGTCGAAGGGTTCGCTCACCAGCCTGCGGGCCGGCGGCCAGGCCAGGCCGGTGGCATCCCGGTGGGTGGAGAAAGGCCAGGCCAGCGGATCGTCCACGAGGCTGCCGCGGCAGGGGTTCAGCAGGACGTAGCGGCGCGTGCGCTGCAGGTGCTCGGGGTTGCCGATCACCGCGGGCTGCCCCAGCGCGCGCCAGAGCCGGAATCCCTGCCAGCCCCAGCGGTGGCCCAGCCAGCGGGCGTAGCCGCTCATGGCGCCGGCCAGGCGCTGCCGCGACACGGATCGCGCCAGCAGGTGCACGTGGTCCGGCATGAGGCAGAGGTGGTGGACTGCGGTGACCGCTACGAGGCGATCCCAGAGGGCCCTGGCTTCCTCCCAGTCGTGGAAGAGCCACAGGCCGCGGCGGGCGTGCAGGGCGTAGTGTTCCATGCCGTCGTAGGAAGCAAACGCCGTGCCAGGGTCTCCCGCTGTGCTTCGTCCGTCCGCCGATCCCGTTCAAACGCGGAACATGCTCGGATCACGGCCCGCTGGGGGTGTCGAACTTCGTCGACGATCGTCGACTCTTCGACACCCCCTTCGACGATCACTCCCGGCCGTAGAGGTCCCAGAGCACGGTGGCGTCGGCCACGATGCTGGTCTGCTGCGCTTCCCAGCGCACGGTGCCGTCGGGGTCCACCAGCTGCATGACCCCGGCGTTGCCGTAGTGCACGAAGGTCTCGCCGCTGTCGAGCCGGTCGGCCCCGCCGAGCACCATCGCCATCATCCCCTCGCCGCCCTCGTGGCGCCAGACCTCCCGGGCGACCCCTTGCTCGTGGTCCAGCTCGTACTCGAGCACCCGGGACGCGCCGGTGGTGGTGGCGTCGTTGTTGTCGAACACCAGCAGGGTGTCGTCCGCGGTCCAGCTGGCGGCGTGGGGGCCGAAGCCGGCGCCGAAGTCGGTCGGCTCGGGGTCGATGGTGTAGCCGTCGGTGCCGACCACGGTCAGCGGCTCGCCCGTGGTCGCGTCGATCTCCACCAGGCTGTCCACCCCCCCCATGGTCAGCCAGTAGCTGTCCCGGGACGGCGCCCAGCTGATGGTGTTGGTGTGGGTCCAGTCGGTGCCCTGGGGGTAGAAGTTGGTGTCCAGGGTGTTGTCGGGGTCGTACTCGAGGTGGTCCCAGGTGGTGTAGAGGGTCTCGATCTCGTCGCCGGGGGCCTGGCGCAGCACCCGATCCCCCACCAGCTCGCCGTAGTCCTTGTGCTCCTGCAGGTCGATGGCCAGCCAGGCAATGGTGCCGTCCTCGTGGGCCACGAAGCTGTGGTGGCCCTGCTCGACCTCGATCTGTTCGCGCTCGACGCCGTCCATGCCCTGGGTGATCACCACGCTCTGGTCCAGCTGGTGATCCATGCCCACCCGCAGGAAGCGGACCGCGGCCTGACCGGGCACGGGGTCGACGTTGAGGGACACGGTGCCCAGGGGCAGGGGGCTGTACCAGACGACGTCGGCGTCGGCGTCGATGATGGACAGGTAGGCGACCTCGGCCCAGGAGATGCCCAGCACGTAGCCGTCGAAGCTGCCGTCGCTGCTCGACAGCCGGTAGTCCGGCAGGGCGGCGGCCAGGCCTTCGGTGGTGGTGCGGTGGTCCGGTCCGTACACCGGGCCGCTGTCGGTGCGGGCCACCACGCGCCAGTGCACATCCTGGAAGGGCTTGTTGCCCAGCAGCAGCGCGCTGCTCCGATCTGGGCCGTCGGCGACCGGGGGCGTGGCCCGGCCGTAGCCCTCGTCCGGACCGAACTCGACCCAGGCCTCGCCTCCGCCGAGGGGCTCCCAGCTGACCTCGACCACGGTCCGGATGTCGGGGTTCAGCTCACCGCGGGCCTCGAAGGTGGTGTCGGCGCAGGCGAACAGCCCCGCCGGCAGCAGCGCGGTCAGCCAGGGAGGACGATGGGGCGAGCGAAGGTGCATCGACGGTGGTGGTCCGGGGGCTTCTCAGGGTATCGCGAGGGCGCTACGTTCGTCGCGGTTCCGCGCACCCCCTGGAGGAACGATGGCCCACACCACCCGCCTGCTGCTGCTCGCCGGACTCGGCGCCTGCGTCACCGGCTGCTTCGGCAAGGACGACACCGGCGACCCCGGCACCTGCGACACGCCCTCGACCTTCTTCTACGACGATGACGCCGACGGCTACGGCCTCGACGTCGACACGACAGAGGCCTGCACCGTGCCCGACGGCTACGCCGAGCAGGGGGGAGACTGCGATGACGCCGATCCGGCCGTGAACCCCGGGGCCACCGAGCTCTGCAACGAGCTGGACGATGACTGCGACGGCGAGGTGGACGTCGGCGCCAGCGACGGCACCGCCTACTACCCGGACGGTGACGGCGACGGCTACGGCGATGACGCCGAGGAGACCGTCGCCTGCGAGGCGCCCACCGACTGGATCACCAGCGGCGGCGACTGCGACGACGGCGACGCGGAGATCCACCCGGCCGCTGTGGAGATCTGCGACGAGCAGGACAACGACTGCGACGAGCTGGTGGACGCCGATGACGACGACGTCCCGGAGCAGAGCTGGTACGCCGACGCCGACGGGGACGGCTACGGCGACAGCGCCATGGACATCACCGCGGCCTGCGCCGGCGACGGCTACAGCCTGCTGGACGGCGACTGCGACGACGAGGACCCGGAGATCAACCCCGGCGCCCCTGAGGTCTGGTACGACGGCGTGGATCAGGACTGCGACGAGGCCAGCGACTACGACCAGGACGGGGATCGCTACACCTCCATGGACTGGGGTGGCTCGGACTGCGACGACGAGGACGAGACGGTCAACCCCGCCGCGGACGACGTCTGGTACGACGGCGTGGATCAGGACTGCGACGAGGCCAGCGACTACGATCAGGACGGCGACGGCTACGACCACGAGGACTACGGCGGCGACGACTGCGACGACGAGGACAGCGACATCCACCCCGACCAGCCCGACGACGACGGCGACGGGGTCGACGACGACTGCTCCGGCGTCGCCGACGACGACATCGCCCTGTCGGACGCTCCAGCGGCCTACGCCGGCATCGACAGCTCCGATCAGGCCGGCGCGGTCCTGGCGGGCTTCGGCGATCTGAACGGCGACGGCTACGACGACTTCGCCGCGGGCGTGCCCAACCACAACGGCGGCGGCGGCACGGGCGCCGGTGCCACCTTCGTGGTGCTGGGTGGCAGCCTCTCGGGCTGGACCGATCTGGACACCGCCGACGTGACCGTGGACCACACCGACGCCGCCGCGCAGCTGGGCACCAGCGTCGCCTTCGCCGGCGACGTGGACGGTGACGGCACCGACGACCTGGTCATGGGCGCCACGGGGGCTGGCTGGACCACGGGCTCATCCGGCGACGCCTACCTGTTCCTGGGCGGCAGCGACATGACGGGCGGCCTCGAGCTGTCGGAGTACGACGCCGACTCCATCTTCGCGGGCACCGCCTCGGGCGTCAGCACGGGCGCCGCGGTGGCGGGGGTCGGGGACATCACCGGCGACCGGCTGGCCGAGCTGGTGGTCTCGGCGCCGGGGCACACCGTGCGGCGCGGGGTGACCTACCTGATCAGCGACCCGGCCACCGGCATCGTCTCCCTGGACGACGCCACCCACAGCTGGATCGGTGAGGACGCCGACGACTACTGCGGCTCGGCCCTGGCCAGCGCCGGTGACGTGGACGGTGACGGCGTCGATGACCTGCTGTTCGGCAGCTACATCAACGACCGCGGCGGCTCCGAGGCCGGCTCCGGCTACCTCGTGCACGGCCCGGGCACCGCCATCAGCGAGCTCGAGGACGCCGACGCCATCATGGTCGGGGTGTCCTCGGGGGACTGGTCCTCCTACGCGCTGGACGGCGCGGGGGACACCAACGGTGACGGCTACGACGACGTGGTGATCGGCGCCCACAAGTCCTACGGCTCCTGGAGCAACGCCGGCAGCGCCTACCTGCTGCTGGGCCCCTTCACCGGCGAGGTGGACCTCGCCTACGCCGACGCCAGCTTCGAGGGCCCCAACCAGAACGCCTTCCTGGGCTACGACGTGGCCAGGGCTGGCGACGTGGACGTCGACGGCAACGACGACTTCGTGCTCGGTGCCTACGGCGAGAACTCCCACGGCAACTCCACCGGCGCGGCCTACCTGGTGCTCGGCCCGGTCAGTGGCGCCTTCGACCTCGAAAGCGGCGCGGTGAAGGCCACCGGCGAGAGCAGCAACAACTACGCCGGCATCGGCGTGAGCGGAGCCGGCGATCTCGACGGCGACGGCAGCGGCGACTGGCTGGTGGGCGCCCGCGGCGCCAGCGGCAGCGCCGGCCTCATCTACGTGCTGCTGGGCCCCTGGCCCTAGCGGCTAGCCCTCGAGCAGCTTGCGCTCCTGGGCCTCGAGCTGATCGGGGCGCGGGGAGGCGTGTTTGCGCTTGACCACCTGGGTGCCGAGGATGAGGTCGGCGCTGGTGCGGCCCTTGGGGTGCACGAACAGCAGGCCCAGGTCCAGCAGCAGCGGGATGCCGCAGCCCCCGGCCCACAGCGCCAGGCGCAGCGCGTTGCGGGCGGCGCCGCGCCCCACCGAGCACTCCATGCCCCGGTGGTCCACCAGCACCTGGTCGGTGATGCGGCGGCCGATGCTGGTGCCGCCGCCGAAGGGCGCGTCCTGGATGATGTTGGCCGCGAAGCCCAGGGCCGTGATCAGGCCCCCGGAGAACAGGAAGCCCAGGCCCACGGACGCGCCCACCCACAGGCCCTCGTCCATGGCCGCCGCACAGAGGCGCTCGATGCGCGGCGCTGCGGGTAGATCGATGGCGGGCTCGGGCCGCCAGGGCTCGCTGTAGCTCCCCATCAGCCCCCCTTGACCAGGGCCAGGACCGCCTTGAAGCGCGGGTGGGACGCCCCACCCATCCACTCGTAGACCAGGGCCTCCCAGGTGGTGACGATGGCGCCGGCTCGTGCCATGCGCTCGAGGGCGTAGCGGTGGTCGTGGGGTGCCCGCGCCGTGAGGCAGTCGGCCACCAGCACCACCTTCATGCCCTTCTCCAGGGCCACCAGGGCGGTCTGCTCGACGCAGATGTGGGTCTCGCTCCCGACGATGTACAGCTCCTTGCGCCCCAGCCGGTTCAGCGCGCGCGCGAAGCGGGGTTCACCGAAGCAGCCGAAGCTGGTCTTACCGATGGGCTCGAGGCCGTGCAGGGCGTCGGCCACCACCGGCAGGGTGGGGCCGAAGGCCTTGGGGTAGTGCTCGGTCCAGACCACCGGCACCTCCAGCAGGCGCGCGGCCTGCAGGAAGCGCACCGTGCGCTCGAGGGTGGCGGTGCCGTCCACCACGGTGTGGAAGTGGTTCTGTTGGATGTCGATCATGGCCACCAGGGCGGCCGAGGGCTTCAGCAGGCCAGCGTGTGACATGGACACCTCCGGTCGGCAGCCTATCGCGCTGTCACGCCGCTGCATGCAGGGGGAACCCGCGATGGGGTATCTTCATGTCGTCGAGGTTCCCCATGGCTCCCCTGCGTTCCCGCCTGCCCACCGTCGCCCTCTGTCTGGCCCTGTGCGCCACCGCCTGCTCCGAGCGGGTGGTCGACAGCCGGGCCTTCAACGACGAGGGCAAGCTCGTTTGGAGCTCGGTGATGCCCAGCTCCCGCAACACCGCCCTGTGGCTGCGCTACTCGGTCACCGGGCCGCTGTCCCGCAACGACCTCGAGGAAGAGGGAGACCTGGTCTACGATCTGAGCGGCCAGCTCAACTTCCTGGTCGACAAGGGCCAGCACTACGCCGGCGGCATCTACCTCAAGCCCGAAGGCGTGGCGGTGGACAAGGTCTACAGCAAGGGCGAGCGCGACAGCGTCACCCGCAGCTGCGGGTACTCGAGCTGCACCGAGTCCGGCCGCATCAAGCTGATGTCCCTGCACGAGGTGAGCGCCGGGGCCATCCTGGACTTCGAGGCCTGGTTGCTGCTCGAAAACAACGACGCGGTCCTCGAGAGCGCCACCCTCGAGCTGGCCCCCAACTGATCGTTCAGGCGTAGGTCGAGACGTACACCCCCACGTCGCCGGTGGTGCGGCGCAGGGTGGTCTCCAGGTCCTCCACCGCGGCGCTCATCAGGCCGAACAGGCCGTCCTCGTTGTCCTGCAGCGAGCCCACCAGCGCGTACTTGAGGTCCGCGCCGTCCGAGCCCCGCAGGCTGCGCTCGAACAGGCTCGTGGTCAGGTCCATCAGGTCTCCGGTGGCATCGGCGTCCAGGTCGATGTCGAAGCCTGCGTCCTCGAAGATCTCCGAGCTGTCCCCCAGGGCTGTGGTGATGGCGCCCTCGACCCCGGAGATCACGTTGTCCAGGGCGGTCTGGGCGCGGCTGCTGTCCACCTGGGTGGCCTGCAGCTTCTCGAAAGCCTCGGCCACATTCGCCAGGGCGCGCTGGGCCTTGCGGGCCATGATCTTGGAGAGCCGGTTGGTCCGGCGCCCTTCGTAGGTCCCCGGGTCGATCTCGACGCCGGTGGTGAAGTTGGTGCCTCCGTCCTGGATGGTCACCGAGCCGCCGCTGCTCTCCGGCGCGATGGTCAGCCGCAGGCTGTCTTCGTCGAAGCTGGCGGTGACGCCCGCCTCCGACGCGTTGATGGCGTCCATCACGTCGTTCAGGGAGTCGGTGCTGGGGTCGATGGCGATGTCGACCTCGTTGATGGTGATGCTGCCCGCCACTGTGCCGCTCAAGGCGTCGACACCGGCCATGGCCACGTCCATCTCGCCCGACTCCGAGCCCAGGATCACCGTGGCCCCCGAGAGCTTCATGCTGTCCAGGAAGCCGGAGGTGTCACCGGCCAGCACGATGTCGTTGGGCCCGGTGGTGTCGTGCTCGAAGCTCACCAGCTCGGTGCTCGGATCGTAGACCGCCGTCACCCCCGCGTCCGAGGCGTTGATGGCGTCCAGCACGTCGTTGACGCTGTCGTCGGCGTTTACGGTGATGGTCTCACCGTTGACGGTGAAGGAGCCGGCGGTCACGGGCAGGCCCGGTTCCAGGTCGGGCATGTCGTTGCGCACTCCGTCGAAGGGCTTGTCGGGGTCGATCTCGGAGTCCACGGAGGTGGAGATGTCGATGTAGAACTCGTCGTTCCTGGAGGTGGAGCCGGCGCTCAGGGAGAAGTACAGGCCGGTCTTGTTGGAGTAGATGGGGGTGTCCGCCGGTGTCCCGGCGGGCCAGTTGAGGTTCTGCAGTCGCGTGCCCGACGAGTCGAACATCTGGATGCGGATGTTCCGGCTGCCGCCCACCGTGCGGCTGCGGGTCACCTTCATGCGCAGGGTGTCGTCGCCGTAGTCGCCGTTGTAGGTGCCCGTGACGGTCACCTCGGTGCTCGAGCCCCCTGTCCAGGAGGGGCCGTGCGGTGAGTAGGACGTCGAGACGGTGTTGACCTCCTCGGTGCTCTCGAGGGTCGACGCGCTCGGGGAGGGGTCGATCTCGACGTCGGCGGCCGAGATCGCCGCGCCCGTCCCGGTGGTCCGGCTGCCCGTGCGCAGGCTGTCGAAGACCGCCTGCGCATCGTCGATGGCGCGCCCCAGCTCGGACACCCGCCGGTGGATGGTGCTCATGTCGGCGAAGTGGGAGCGGTCGGTCGCGGCGGTGGAGGCGCTGCTGCTGTTGCCCAGGCGTGCCCGCGCCGACTCCGACATCGCGAAGGTGATCGGTCCGGTGTTCGCGTAGATTCCGGCGATGGTCGTCATGGGGCCCTGGACGCCTCCGAGACACTCATCGGATCAGTTCGTGAGCTGTTCCAGGCTCCCGGCTCCTTCCCGCGCTTGCCTCGCGTGCGCGCGGGGCTAGGTTGGCTCCCCCATGGATGCGTGATCAGGAGGTCACCATGGCCTGGAACTACAGCGAGAAGACCAAGCAGCTGTTCATGGACGCCGTCCAAGGCAAGCCCAGCTCCCACCTGGGCGAGGTCGAGGATCCCGACGGGCTGGGCGAGCACGGCTCCATCGCCTGCGGTGATGCCCTGCGCTTCACCTTCCGGGTGCGCAAGCACGCGTCCGATCCGCTGAAGGACGTCATCACCGAGGCCAAGTACCTCACCTTCGGCTGCACCTCGGCCATCGCCGCCTCCGAGGCCCTGTGCCTGATCATCGAGGAGCGCGGGGTCAGCCCCCTCGAGGCCCTCGAGATCACCAACGACGACATCGTGGACTTCCTCGAGGGCCTGCCCGACCAGAAGATCCACTGCTCCGTCATGGGGGCGGAAGCCCTGGCCGCCGCGGTCTTCAACTGGGCCCAGCACCGGGGTGTGGACCTGGACGCCCTGGGCGTGGACATCCTCCCCGACGAGACCGAAGAAGGCCGCCTGGTCTGCAAGTGCTTCGGCCTGACCGAGCCCTACCTGCTCCGCAAGATCAAGGAGCTCGGCATCAAGACCATCGCCGACCTGACCGCGGCCACCAAGGCCGGCGGCGCCTGCATGACCTGTCACCACCAGCCCGGTGGTCTGCAGGACATGATCGACCAGGTGTGGGGCGGCGGCGGCGAGCCCGTGCCCGTCTTCGAGCCCGACGCCCCGGCCGAGCCCGCGGCGCCCGTCGAGCTGTCCCCCTTCCAGTTCATGAAGAAGGTCGAGGCTGTGCTCGACAGCTACGTCCGCCCCATGCTGCAGGCCGACGGCGGCGACCTCGAGATCGTCGACATCAAGGACCGCACCGTCTACGTGCGCCTCGCCGGCGCCTGCTCTACCTGCGTCGGCGCCAGCCAGACCCTCAAGCACCTCGTCCAGCGCTCCCTCGAGCAGCAGGTCGACGAGCGGGTCAAGGTCATCGCCGTCTAGGCCCATGGAGGCCC
The DNA here is from genome assembly GCA_964481655.1 of uncultured Enterobacterales bacterium. Lineage (GTDB taxonomy): Bacteria > Myxococcota_A > UBA796 > UBA796 > JAFGLY01 > CALDOK01. Next base: position 15,626 of record CAYZVO010000182.1, read on the forward strand.
CATGAAGTCCGTCTACGTGGACAACAACGCCACCACCGCGGTGGCCCCCGAGGTGGTGGAGGCCATGCTGCCCTACCTCACCACCGCCTTCCACAACCCCAGCTCCATGTACGAGCTGTCCCGTGGCCCCTCCGACGCCATCGCCGCCGCCCGGGGCGTCATCGCCTCCATGCTGGGGGGCGTGGTCGACAGCGAGCTGATCTTCACCTCCTGCGGCACCGAGTCCAACAACGCCGCCCTGCGGGGGGCGGCCCGCGCCAACCCCGGCCGCAAGCACATCATCACCTCGGCGGTGGAGCACCCGGCGGTGCTCGAGGTCTGCAAGGCCATGGAGCGTGAAGGCTTCGAGGTCGACTTCCTGCCGGTGGACGGTCACGGCCGTATCGACATGGTCGACTACGTCCGCGCCCTGCGCCCCGGCCAGACCCTGATCGTCTCCATCATGCACGCCAACAACGAGACCGGGGTGGTCTTCCCGGTTGCCGACTTCGCGCGCATCGCCAAGGAGACCGACCCGGCCATCGTGTTCCACACCGACGCCACCCAGACCGTGGGCAAGTTGCCCATCGACCTTCGCGGCGAGCACCAGCACATCGATCTGCTCACCTTCTCAGGCCACAAGCTCCACGCCCCCAAGGGCGTGGGCGTGCTCTTCCAGCGCCGGGGCTCGAGGGTGTCCCCCTACCTGATCGGTGGCCACCAGGAGCGCGGCCTGCGCGCCGGGACCGAGAACGTCGCCGGCATCGTGGCCCTGGGCAAGGCCTGTGAGCTGGCCGTGGCCGCCTACGACGACGAGCAGCGGGTCCAGGCCCTGCGCGACGGGCTCGAGCGCCGGCTGCTCGAGGCCATCCCCTACACCCACGTCAACGGCGCCGATGCCCCCCGCCTGCCCAACACCCTCAACGTGGCCTTCCACTTCGTCGAGGGCGAGTCGATCCTCTTCGAGCTCGATCGCCTGGGCATCTGCGCCTCCTCGGGCTCCGCCTGCACCTCGGGCTCCCTCGAGCCCTCCCACGTGCTGATGGCCATGAAGATCCCCTTCACCGCCGCCCACGGCTCCATCCGCATCAGCCTGTCCCGCTACAACACCCAGGCCGATGTCGACTACGTGGCCGAGCAACTGCCCGGCATCATCGAGCGCCTGCGCCGCATCTCCCCCTACTGGGACCAGGCGAAGAACGAGCCCCGGGAAGACGGCCCCATGGACCACCACCACTGAGGCACCCATGCAGGTCTTCCTCGCCGGCATCATCCAGGGCTCCCTGGCCGACCCCACCATCCACGCCCAGGGCTGGCGCGGCCCGGTCAGCGAGCTGCTGGCCGAGCACCTGCCCGAGGCCGAGGTGTACGACCACTTCGCCAAGCACCCCGGCGGCATCGACTACGACCTGCCCCGCATCCGGGCCACCCTGGCCGAGGGCAACGCCGCCTGCGCCGACTCCGACGTGGTCATCTGCTGGCTGCCGGAAGCGAGCATGGGCACCGCCAACGAGATGTTGCTGGCCCACGAAGCCGGCCGCCTGGTGTTGACCATCAGCCCCATGGCCCCCAACTGGGTCCTGCGGGCCTACAGCGATCGCATCTTCGCCGATCTGGCGGCCTTCGAGGCCTTCGTTCGCGATGGCGGCATCCAGCGCGCGCTGGCGGAGAAGGCCGCGGGCTGATCCACATCTCGAGGCATCGTTGACGAACTGGTGTCCCGAGGGGGGGCCTGGTCCTGCTACACTCGGTGTCGAGCTCCACAGGAGGTGGTCATGGGTCCACGGTTCCTCACGCTCGCCGCGCTGCTGCTGGTGGGCTGCTTCTCGAAGGGCGACGACACGGCCGAAGAGGTGAACCTCGACGCCGATGGCGACGGCCTGACCGACGCCGAAGAGGCCGAGCTGGGCACCGACCCGGCCAAGGCCGACAGCGACGGTGACGGCTACGACGACGGCTACGAGGCCGAGTACGGCACCGACCCCAACGATGTCTGGGACAAGCCCTACGAGGGCGGCTGGGACATCGACTTCGAGTGCCGCGACTCCGTCGTGGGCACCGGCGACGAGGTCGGCGAGATCGCCTTCGACTTCGAGGCCTACAACCAGCACTCGGATCTGCTGAGCCTCTACGACTTCTGCAACCACACGGTGCTGGTGGTGGCCAGCGCCTTTGGTTGAAGCGGCTGTGCGCACGACGCACCATCCCTGGAAGGGATCTACCAGAATCTGAAGGGCAACGACTTCATCATCATCACCCTGTTCGAGACCATGAACCTCACGGACACGGCGCTGTGGGCTGAAGAGTACAGCCTGAGCCACCCGGTGATCATCGATCCGCTGGGCGAGATCGCCGGTCGCTTCGAGGAGAACCAGGCCGTGCCCAGCTACACGCTGTTCCTGCCTGGCATGGAGGTCGCGTTCCGCGACCACAGCACCATCACGCAGAGCGACATCGAGGCCTACCTCTAGCGGGGCCCCGCGGCGCTTCGGTACGTGTGCCCACAGCCGCCCCTGGCGGCTGTGGCTCTCTGTGATGGGGGACCCCTACGATCCATGGGATCGCGAGGAGTGCCCATGTACCGACGGTTCGTCGACCACTACGAAGAGCTGCAGGTCAGCCCTCGCGCAGACCAGGACACCATCGCCCGGGTGTTCCGGCACCTGGCCAAGCGCTTCCACCCGGACAACGCCGAGACCGGAGACGCGGAGCGGTTCGCGCGCATCATGGGGGCGTACGAGCTCCTGAGCGATCCCGAGGCGCGGGCGGCCTTCGACGTGGACTACGAGCACAACCGCACCGGGCAGTGGCGGATCGTCAGCGAGGCCTCCGACGACGGCGTGCTCCCGGACGACGTGGAGGTCCGCACCAAGCTGTTGTCGCTGCTGTACGTCCAGCGGCGCCGGGAGCCCCGCGCCCCTGGGCTGGGGGACTACAAGCTCTCCACCCTGCTCGATGTGCCCGTGGAGCAGCTCGAGTTCCACCTCTGGTACCTGAGGAGCAAGGGCTGGCTCGAGCGCGAGCAGAGCGGCCAGCTGGTCATCACCGTGGCCGGGGTGGATCAGGTGGAGGAGCTGCGCGCCGCCACGCGATCCCGTCGGAGGCTCGTGCAGCGCACCGCCTGAGGGGGGAGAGCGCCGTGGCGGTCGGGACAGACATAGAGCTTTTTTCGATCTGAGCTGTTCTGCCAGGAAGAATTATGATAATGGACAGTTGTCATGAGCCGTGGGAGACCTCTGTCATGAGCCAACCAGACCGGCTGAGCCCCCAGCAGGCGGCGGTGCTGTGTGGTGTGTCCCGCTCCACGCTGCTTCGCTGGCTGCACGAAGGCCAGATCCCCCACACCGTCACAGGCGGTGGCTGGCGTCGCATCGAGGTCCGGGATCTGGTCTCGTTCATGCGCGCCCACGGCATCCCCGTTCCCCTGGACATCGACCCGGGCCCCCCCCGGATCCTGCTGGTCGACGACGAGCCCTCGGTCACCCGTGGCCTGCGGCGCATCCTCCGTCGTCGCCTGCCCGCGGCCGAGGTCCACGAGGTCCACGATGGATTCTCGGCGGGCCTGGCCGCCCTCGAGATCCTGCCCCATGTGATGGTGCTGGACCTGCGGATGCCCGGCGCCGATGGCGTCGAGGTCTGTGTGCGGATGCGACAGCAGCCACGCCTGCGCGGCACCGCGGTGGTGGTGCTCTCCGGTCACCTCGACGACGCGATGGAGTCGGAGCTGCTGGCGCTGGGTGTGCACGCCTGCCTGCGCAAGCCGGCCAACCCGGATCTGCTCATGGAGGCCATCCTCCCCTGGATGCCCGAACAGCCATAGCCCGGTATTGGCGGTCGAGAATTATCGTTTTCGACAAAACAGGCACAATGGCGATCTGAGAAAAAGCAGGCTTAACGCCTGTTTTCGTGTTTTTGGTGTTGTGGGTTTACGATCGCCCTCAGCTTCGCCGAAGAGGTCGGGGCATGGAGACCGAGCAGGAAACGGAAGCTCCGGCGACCCCACAAACCCTCAGGCAAGGAACCAGGAGGACGCATCATGGCCCTCACCGTCAACACCAACACCGCGTCCCTGAACGCCATCAACAACCTGAACCAGACCCAGCGCGCCCTGGGCGGCAACTACG
>CAYZVO010000183.1:0-19714 GCA_964481655.1 uncultured Enterobacterales bacterium
GTCGTTGTCGTCGCCGTCGCAGTACTCGTCAGCGTCCGGGTAGATGTCGTCGCGGGTGTCGTCGCAGTCGATGGCGCCCTCGGCGTCCGTGTGCCCGGAGGGCTGCTCGCAGGCGAAGACCGCGTCGGCCTGCCAGTCGCCGTAGCCGTCGCCGTCCGCGTCCGGGTAGTAGTCCACCGCGCCCTCGACCTCGTCGTCGTCGTCGACCAGCTCGTCGCAGTCGTTGTCCACACCGTCGCAGACCTCGGTGGCGCCCGGGTAGGCGTCGCTGTCGCTGTCGTCGCAGTCGCCGGCCTCGGTGACCAGGCCGCTGGGGGCCTCGCAGCTCTCGACGGCGCTGTCCTCGTCGCCGTACCCGTCGCCGTCGACGTCCGCGTAGAAGGTGCCGGGCCCGCCGACGGTCGCGTCGTCGTCGTCGCAGTCTTCGTCGTAGCGCAGGCCGTCGCCGTCCAGGTCGAAGCGGTCGTCGTGGTCGCCGTCGGTGATCCAGATGCAGCCAGACAGCAGCACGCTTGCCAGCAGGGTGAGCCTCGTCATGCCGTCCTCACAGGGGGGGAGCCAGGCTGAAGCCTCGCACGATTGGCCGCCGCCGACAATCCAAGGATGGCCCGGGTCCCTTAGAAACCCTCGCGCTGGTATACTCTCGGGACGTCGGACCCCGCCCCCAGCGCGACGCTGGCGTGCCGGGCGCTCTCGGGCCGGGAGGGCCCATGCTGATCTTCCTCGCATTGATGGTGGCCATGGCCCAGGCGGCCCTGGTCAAGGTCGACTCGGCCGACGATCCGTTGCTGATCTACATCAACGGCCAGTACCAGGGCATGACCCCTGTGATCCTCGACGTCGACGACGGCTACTACAAGATCGACTTCCGCGAAGACGAGTTCACCGGGCGCACCATGCGCTACGCCCTCGACGTGCGCGGTCAGTCCAAGGGCAAGCTGACCTGTGACTGGGAGATGGACAACTTCCGGATGATCTGGGCCGAGGACCTGCAGCGGGGCTCATCGTCCAGCAGCTCGAGTTCCTCCAGCAGCTCGTCGAGCGACGCCCGGCGCCAGGCCGAGGCCCGCCTGCAGGCCGAGCTCGAGCGCCGCCGGCGCGACGAGGAAGCCCGGCGCGCAGAAGAAGAGGACGACGACCTCGACTGGGACAATGTCGACGATCTCGAGTGGGCCGACGAGGACCCCCTGCTCGAAGAGGACGACGACTACGGCTACGAGGACGAAGACGAGTTCGACTACGAGGAAGAGGAGCGTCTGAGGGAGCTGGCGGCCGAAGAAGCCCGCCGCCGGGCCGCCGAAGAAGCCTCCCGCCGCCGCGACGAGGCCGCCGCCGAGGACCTCGCCGCCCAGGCCCGGGCCCTCGAGGAAGAAGCCAAGCGCCTCGAGGAAGAGGCCCGCCGCAAGGTCGAAGAGGCCCGCCGCCTCGCCGCCGAGGAGGCCCGCCGCCGCGCCGAGGAAGAGGCCCGGGAGCGCGCCGAGGCCGAGGCCCGCCGCAAGGCCGAGGCCGAGGCCGCCCGCCTCGCCGAGCAGCAGCGCCGGGAAGAAGAGGCCGCCCGCAAGCGCGCCGAGGCCGAGGCCCGCCGCGAGGCCGAGGAAGAAGCCCGCCGCCAGGCCGAAGAAGAGCGCCAGCAGGCCGCCGAGCTGAAGCGCCGCGAAGAAGAAGCCCGCAAGCGCGCCGAGGAAGAAGCCCGCCGGGCGAAGTACATGCCCCACCGCAACGAGGGCGACGAGGCCATGAAGGGCGGGGACACCCGCGTGGCCCTGCGCGCCTACCGCGAAGCCGTGAAGAACGGCGACGACGCCAAGGAGACCGCGGCGACCATCAAGAAGCTCGAGGCCCAGTCGGGCAGCGTCCGGCTCACGGTCCGTGGCATCGAGGGCGACAACGCCCCCACCATCACCATCGACCCGCCCCAGGGCGAGCCCTTCGAGGCCGACAAGGTCTCCGGCACCCGCTTCACCTTCGAGGACGTGCCCGCCGACGTGGCCCTGGACCTGAAGGCCGCCGGCCTGGGCTACGAGCCGGTGGAGACCACCCTCGATCCCATCCGCGCCCGGCGCCAGGCCCGCGTCGACACCGAGCTGTCCTGGCTGGGCACCGCCACCCTCGAGCTGTCCGACTGGCCCGACGGCGTGGCGGTCATCGTCACCGACCTCGGCGCCAAGCACGAGCCCGCCGAAGAGGGCCCCCTCACCGTCACCGCCGGCCGCCTGGTGGTGGCCCTCGAGGGCCCCAGCGGCAAGCGTCAGTTCCTGCTCGAGCCCGAACCCGACAGCGTCCAGGACGTCCCCATCCGCGAGCAGCTCCCCGGCGCCGTGCGCCTGGCGGGCGTGCCCGCGGGAAGCTCGCTGGGCCTGGCCGGCTCACCGGAAGGCGCCAAGCTCAGCGTCACCTCCGTGCCCCGGGACGCCGGCGCTCAGGACCAAGGCGGCGTGCCCATCGCCGAGCCGGTGCTGCTGCAGAACCTGCCCCCCGGCGCCTACACCATCAGCGTCGAGCACCCCATCCTGGGCGACGGCCAGGTCAGCTTCGAGCCCGAGCCCGGCGAGACCTCCGACGCCAGCCTGGTCTGGGAGTCCATGTCCAAGGCCGCGGCCGTGCGCGACGCCCGCGAAGACTGGGAGCGCCGCAAGGCCCGCAGCGAGAAGGTCCCGCTGGCCCACTGGGCCGCGCTGGGCACCGCCGGTGCCTCGGTGGCCGCCGCGGGGGTGAGCGCCGCCATGTTCGCCCGCTCCCTCGGTGACCGCGGCGACCTGGGCGACGTCAACGACAGCTACGACGCCGCCCTGGCCGACCAGGACTACGAGACCGCCTGGGACCTGTTCTCCCAGCGGGTGGACCTCGAGGACTCGGTCCGCTCCGCCAACACCCTCACCATCGGCGGCCTGGGCATCACCGCCGCCGGGCTGGGCGTCTCCGCGACCCTGTACCTGAAGGGCCGGGCCGAGAAGCGCTCGGTCGAGGAGTGGGACCTGTGGTCCATCCGGACCCGGACCCCGCCCAAGCGCAGCGACCCCGTGGGCGAGCCGGATCTCGACCGCCGCAAGAAGAAGGACAAGGAGCGCCCCGCAGATGAGCCGGCCGAGGAGGCCAGCGTGCCCCCGCCGCCGCCCCCGGCCCCAGAGCCTGAGGAACCGGCTCCCGAGAACGATCCCGAGAACGACGAGTTCTACAACGCCCCCGAAGAGGACTTCGACCCCGACTTCACCCTCGAAGAGGAAGAGTTCGAGATGGAAGAAGCCGCCCCCGAGGGCTCCGACGAGGAGGAGGAATGATCATGCGCTTCTCCCCCGCCATCCTGCTCCTGGCCGCGGCCTGCGGCGGCGACCGCGCCCCCGGCCCCAGCCTCATCACCCTCTCCCCCGCGGTGCCCGACACCGGAGACGACCTGGTGGTCACCGTGGACACCGAGGCCATGGACCCCGAGGGCGACGCGGTCAGCTACCGCTACAGCTGGTACAAGGACCACGAGCTGCAGAGCGACTACACCGAGGCCACCCTGCCCGCCGAGGCCACCGCCAAGGGCGAGAGCTGGGAGGTCGAGGTGGTCGCCGTGGCCGACGGCGAGGAAGGCCCCGCCGTGCTGGCCTCCGTCGACATCGTCAACGCCCTGCCCACCGTCGACATCGTGATCACGCCCGAAGAGCCCCTGTCCAGCGACGACATCGTCGCCACGGTCACGGCCACCGATCTCGACGGCGACACCGTGGCCCTGGACTGGTCCTGGACCGTCGACGGCGTGGCCACCAGCAACACCACCGACACCATCTCCGCCGACGACACGCTCCGCTGGCAGACCTGGGAGATCTTCATCATCCCCTACGACGGCGCGGAGTACGGCCCCACCGGCACCGCCGCGGTCGTGGTGGGCAACAGCCCCCCCACCGTGGACTCCGCCACCCTCGGGCCCGACGAGGCCTACGAGGACACCGTGCTCGAGGTCGAGGTCGACTACTTCGACGTCGAGGGCGATCCCGCGTCGGTGACCTACGAGTGGTACGTCGATGGCAGCCTGGTGGCCGACGCCACCGAGGAGACCCTGACCGGCGAACACTTCGGAAAGCACGACGAGGTCTGGGTGGAGATCATCGCCACCGACGGCTTCGACACCGCCGATCCGGTGGCCAGCAACAGCGTCACCATCCTCAACACCGCCCCGACCCTGACCACCGCCACCATGGACCCCACCGAGCTGTACGAAGGCTCGGTGGTCAGCTGCGTGGGCTCGGACCTCGAGGACATCGACGGCGACGACCTGGGCATGAGCTACGCCTGGTTCGTCAACGACGTCGAGGTCAGCACCGCCGAGACCCTCGACGGCGGCTCCTTCGACCGGGGCGACTCGGTCTACTGCAGCGTGGGTGCCGACGACGGCGAGGTGGTGGGCCCCACGGTCACCACCGACCCCGCCACCGTGCTCAACAGCCCGCCGGTGGTCTCCAGCGTGACCATCAGCCCCTCGGCCCCGGTCGAGGGCGACACCGTCACCGCCTCGGTGGGCAGCGCCAGCGACGACGACGGCGACAGCGTCACCACCAGCTACGCCTGGTACGTGGACGGGACCCAGGTCTCCACCGGCATGGAGCTGTCCAGCGCCCTGTTCGACAAGCACCAGGACATCGTGCTCGAGGTGACCCCCAACGACGGCATCACCGACGGCTCCCCCACGGCCAGCGCCACCATCACCGCCGCCAACACCCCGCCGACCTACAGCGGCCTGAGCACCGACCCCACCACCGCGCCCTGGGGCGAGACCATCAGCGCGGTCACCTCGGGCTGGAGCGACGCCGACGGCGACAGCGAAGGCTACGACTACGCCTGGTACGTGGACGGCGCCATGGTGGGCAGCAGCGCGTCCCTGGACCTGTCCCCCTACGATCGCGGCAGCGAGGTGTACCTCGAGGCCACCGCCAACGACGGGGACGACACCGGCACCACCTTGACCACCGACACCATGGTCATCACCCGCTTGCTGTACGCCTCGGACGCCGACATGGTCTTCGAGGGCAAGGCCGGTGACAACGCCGGCGGCTCCATCAGCCTGGCGGGCGATCTCACCGGCGACGGCGTGGACGACATCCTCATCGGCGCACCGGGCAACAACGACGAGGCCAGCGACGCCGGCGGCATCTACCTGCTCTCTGGCACCGCCTCCGGCACCGTGGAGTACAGCTCGGCCCAGGTCTTCCTGTGGGGCACCGAGCAGGACGAAGAGGTCGGCTACTCCGTGTCCGGCATCGGCGACACCACCGGCGACGGCTACGACGACTTCATCGTGGGCGTGCCCTGGGACTCGACCTTCGCGACCTCATCGGGCGCCGCCTACGTGGTGGCCGGGCCCGTGGACAGCGACGACGAGCTGAGCACCAGCGGCGTGGCCATCCTGGGCACCACCTCCAGCGAGGAGGTCGGCTACAGCGTGGCGGGCGCGGGCGACGTCGACAACGACGGCTACGACGACATCATCGTCGGCGCCTACGGACGCAGCAGCGACGCCGGCGCGGCCTACCTGGCCTACGGTCCCTACACCTCCATCCACTACTCCACCAGCATGGACATCACGATGGCCGGCGAGGCCAGCGGCGACCAGGCCGGCTGCTCGGTCGCGGGCGCCGGGGACGTGGACTCCGACGGCTACGCCGACATCATCGTGGGCGCCGAGGACGAGAGCTCCGCCTTCTCCGAGAGCGGCGCGGCCTACCTGATGTACGGCCCCGTGACCAGCTCCTGGGGCCTGGGCTACGCCGACGCCAAGTTCACCGGCGAGACCGCCTGGGACAACGCAGGCTACGCGGTGGCCGGTGGCGGAGACATCGACAACGACGGCGACGACGACCTGCTGGTCTCCGCCCGCTGGGAGGACTCCGGCGGCTCGGCGGCCGGCGCCTGCTACGTCATCACCGCCGCCGGCACGGGCACCGTCAGCCTCTCCACGGCCCAGGCCAAGCTCATCGGCGACGCCGAAAACCAGCTGGTGGGCAGCGCCGTAACCTTCGCCGGCGATCTGGACGGCGACGGCTACGACGATCTGGCCGTGGGCGCCGAAGGCGACGCCTCGCTGGGCAGCAACACGGGCGCTGTGTTCGTGGTGCTCGGCCCCCTCACCGGCACCATCGGCCTGGCGGACCAGGCCTACGCCACCATCCAGGGCGACACCGTGGGCGACAAGCTCGGCTACGCCCTGGCGGGCGGCCGGGACATGGACGGCGACGGCACCTCCGACATCGTCGCGGGCGCGCCCTACGAGGACAGCAACGGCACCTCCTCGGGTGCGGTCTACCTGTTCAGCGGGGCGGGGCTGTGATCCGAGCGGCCCTGCTGGCCGGAGCCTCGCTGCTGGGCGCCTGCACCGCGGACGACACGGGCGAGGCCATCGATCCCTGCAGCCACGACGGCGCCCTGGCCACCTGTCTCGAGCCCACCCAGTCCGCCGAGTACTACGCCGAGCTGTCGAGCATGTACTTCGACACCATGGACTACTCGGTGGAGCTCGAGGAATGGCCCCCCTACTCCGAGCTGGTGGCCCGCTGGGAGTGGCCCCCCTGGCTCAAGCTCACGGCCTACACCCGCGAGAACATCGAGGCCACCGACACCCTGCTCACCCTGTACCCCTCCATCGTGCCCGAGCGGGAGTGCCAGGGCTTCGACACCCAGCCCTTCGGCCGCTGCTACGTGGTCTTCTACTACGACGCCCACGACGGCAAGGGCTGCCCCATCTACGAGGAGTTCAGCTTCAACGACGCCGGCGAGATCACCTGGATCGAGGCCTGGTCGGACGTGGACGGGCTGCGCCCGACCTCGCAGGACGACCGCTGGGGTGAGGACAGCGACATCGGCCGCCTGTCCAACCGCATCCCCGGCCTGGGCAACGCCGAGGGAAAGATCGACCTGGACTCCGAGTGGATGCAGGCCGCCGCCGAGGCCGACCCCGACGTGGCCGACTTCGTCTACCGCGCGGAAGATTGGCAGACGACCTGGCTCGAGGAATACGCCAACGCACCCGATGACTACTGGGACATCGGGTGCGGGTGGTAGGCGCTCACAACCCGCCACCTTCTCCGAGAACCCCACGACTTACGAGCGCCAAAAGGGGGACTTGCGCTCGCAACCCACCACCTTCGCCGAGAACCCCGCGACATACGAGCGTCGGGGCGGCCACGGCCCGCATCCGGGCCGGCGCGAGCTCAGGCCCCCGAGCGCCGCAGCCCATCCAGCAGCCGCCAGGCGTCCTGCCAGCGGGGACGGCGGCGCTCCACCCAGCGGACCAGCAGGATGAGGAGGCGATCGTCGCCGGGGCGACCGGGCCAGTCCTCCGGCGCAGCCAGCCAGCGCTGCACCCGGTCCAGCAGTTCGGGGCAGCGCTCATCGGGCGCCCCCAGGGCCAGGCCCAGCAACTGGGAGCCAGGCTGGGGATCGGGGCCGGGGCCCGCCAGGGGTGGTCCGTGGGCGGCCAGGCGACCCACCACCGCCAGGGTCTCCACCGGCAGCGCCGCCCACACCACCTCTCCCGGGCCCTGGTACTGGACGCCCAGGCGACCCTGCTCGATGGCGTCCAGAAGTAGATCGGGCGGGATGTCCTGCCACCAGCTGTCCCCCAACCCCCTCGAGGCTGACCCGTTGGGGTCCTCGAGCAGCAACTCCAGTATCCGGGCCCAGATCTCACGGGGCAACAAGGGGTGGACCTCGGACGCCTGGCCGAGGAGGCCGAGGTGGGTGGCGCGGAGGCAGTCGGGGGGCAGTGCCCGCCATAGGCGCGCGGCCTGCTCGGCCAGCGCCACCCCAGCACTGTTGGAGCTCGCCCAGGACAGCGGAGGCGACTGCCAGCCCCACTCCAGCCAGTGCGGCCAACACCAGGCCAGGACCGCGTGGAGTTCGACGCCATGACGGGCGCAGGCCCGCTCCAGGGGGGCCAGACCGACGGGAAGGCGCAGGGCGCTGGCGAGGCGGTCCTGCTCCAGCGCCTCGCCCGTCCAGGCGCGGACCAGCAGCTCCCCCGCGAGGGCGTCCGCCTCGTGGTGGCGCACCCCTTCCAGACCCAGCCCTTCCCAGAGGGACAGGGCCAGATCCTCGATCCAGCCGCTCTCGTCCTCGCCCACGCCGTGAGCGACTGCCGTCGGGAAGGCCCCCATCCCGAGCGCCGCACGCTCGTACATCCGCCAGGCCAGAGCCATCCCTTCGGGCTCCAGCTCACCGCCCCAGGGCCAGAGCGGGCCCGGCGGCAGGGAGCCGCCCTCGCGATGCAAGGCGCGGCCGAGCGCCAGCACCGCCAGGTACCAGCCACCCTGGCCCGTCAGCCCGTCGACCGCAGGGGCCTGACCGGGGTGGACCCAGCCACCGCTCCGCTCCGGCTCCGACTTCGGCCGCTCGGCCAGCCGCAGGGCCGGCAGCGGGAGGGCGTTCGGCCAAGGGCGCACCGCGGCTTCGTCCAGGACCCGCACCGCCCGCGCGAGGGTCGCGACGGGCACCGCAACTCCCGAGAGCGCCGCGACGGCCAGGGTGCGACAGGCCCCGTCGAGGGCGGCGGCACCCCGGGGATCGGTGGGATCGGCCTGCAGCAGCAGGGCGCTCGGATCGGACGGGTCCGCGGCCGGGTTCCGACCCGCGGCTCCCCTGGCCCGCTCGCAGAGCCAGTCCAAGGTGTCCTCGCTGTGGGTGGGATCCAGCAGCAGGGCGCCGATCCCCTGCCAGCCGCGGCGCCGCAGCTCCAGGGGCACGAGCTGGCGCAGCAACACCTGGATCAGCGGGCGCCCAGGCAGCCAGCCGCCCTCTCGCGGGAGAAGCAGGCCGAGGTCCACCAGACCCTGGAGCAGTTCGGGCGCCCGAGGGCGATCGGCCAGGCGCTTCACCTCGTCCAACCTTCCGGCCCGGGCGAGCTCGGCGATCTCCTGCCCCAGGACTGCGTCACTGGCCGGCTCCGGCAGGAGGCGCTGCCAGCGGTCCCACGGCAACGGCACGGGGAGCAACTCCAGCAGGCGGCTGGCCTCCAACTGGACCAGTAGCTCGGCCCCCCCTCGCTTGAGTTGGGCCGCCACGGCCGGGGCCTCGCCCGACAAGCGGGGGGCGTACAGGCGCAGCCAACCCTCGAGCACCTTGACCATCCGGGCCTCGTGGTCGCGGACATCGGCCACGTCACCCAACAGCGTGTCCGTGCCGACGCGATCGCAGAGCGCCAGCAGCTCGAGGGCCTCGTCGAAGGTGCCCGCGAGGGCGTGCAGCCAGGAGCCGGACTCGCCGAGCGCCTCCCGGAAGGGGACCAGATCCAGCCCACCGCCGCTCTGGTAGCGTTCATCCACCCACCCAAGCAGCTCCGCCAGCCAGTCCTGCCCGCGGTAGGGGGCCTTCCAGCCCCTGGGGGCCTCACCCTCATCATCGGTGGCGGGCGCCGCCGGCGCGGGCTGGGGGCAGAGCACCCACAGCTGCTCCAGCCCGTCCTCCAGGCTCGGCGCCTCGAACGGGGCGCCCGCGCTGGACTCCAGCACCAGCAACACGCGGCCGGCGCGAGGCAGCCTGTCCTGAACCTGCGCCCAGTCCTCGCCAACCAGCACCACCCAGGCGGAGTCGCGCTCCAGCGCGCGGCGCACCAGCCCCGCGCCCGTGCCCGTGCGCACGGCCCACCAGATCGGATCGCGTCCGACGGAGAACCAGACCTCGCCACGTGGCGGCTGCGGCAGCCCCGGCGGAAGCTCCTCCACGTCGAGATCCAGGTGTCTCAGACCCGGGAACTCGTCGAAGACGAAGAGGCTGATCTTGTCCGCGGGCACACCCGGCGCGCTCTGCAGCAGCTCGCGTACCTCGTGCTCAGGAAGCTCCAGGGCTCGGGCGAGGGCTGGGACCCAGGGGGCGCCCACTCCGAAGAACCAGGCGGCATCACCCCGCTCGGCCTTGCTCAACATGTTGCCGAGGTGCCGCTGGGTGACGTCGGCCGCGGGGCGCTGGGGGTCGTCGAGCAGGCGCGCGGCGAGGGCCCGCATGCTCGCTTCGGGGTTGTGGTCCTTGAGCCAGGCCATGGATTCCTCCAGGGGACGAAGCCTCCTATCCCCCCAACCGATGCACGCCAAAGCGCGCATCATGCAGAATCCGAGGCACACAGCATTGTGCATCAATACGCGCACTATGCGCGCATTATGCACCTATTGACTCAGCGCTGCCGCGCGATGAGGATGGTGGCACCCCCAACCGAAGGAGGTGCCCATGTCCTCGTCTCCCACCATCGCGGTCATCGGCGGAGAGCCGAGCCGCATCCACGACGCCCTCGCGGATCTCACCGTCGCGCTCTTCGCCAGCAGCCGCAACGGCGGCACCCGGCGCCTCGCCTCGGTCGCCGCCGCCATCCGCGCGGGCCGCTACCGCGGCGTGGTGCTGCGGGTGCGCTGGCTCGGCCACTCCGACTCCCGCCTGATCCGGGCGGCCTGCCACGCCGCTGGCGTGCCCCTCGAGTGGGTCCAGGGCAGCCCCAGGGATGTCCGCGCCGCGGTGGCGCGCCTGCTTGCGGCCTAGCCCATGCCTGCTGACGCCCTGCTGGTGATCCCCCCCCTCCTCAAGCATGCCGGCGGGCCGCTGCTCGGTCCCGCGATGCTCACCGCCGCGGCCCAGGCCGCCGGCCACGGCACCCGCGTGCTCGATCTGGCCACCGCCTGGCTGCTGGCTGTCGATCCCACGATCCTCGCCACCCCACCCACGCCCTTCGTGGGCGACCACGACCGGCCCGCCGCCCGACTTCGCGCCGCGCAGGCCCGCTTCCACGCCATCGCCTCACCCCTGCTGCCGCCGCCGCCCCACACCATGCCCGAGGATCCCGTCCTCACCCTGCCCTACGAACACAAGATCGTCCTCGACGCAGCCCACGGCCTGCTCGACACCCCCTGGGGCGCATGGCTACGCGCACAGCTGATCCGGGAACCACGGCCCGATCTGGTCGGGATCTCCGCGCTGTACAGTGGGCAGGTGCTCTGGGGACTCGCGATTGTCACGCTGTTCCGAGAGATCTGGCCCGGGGTCCCCGTGGTCTGGGGCGGCGCCCACATCACCGCGCTGCAGGACGCCATCGCGGCCGATCCCCGCTTCCAGGAGGCCGGCGACGGCTTCGTCATCGGCCACGCCGAGGGCAGCTGGGTCGATCTGCTGACGGCTGTGGAACATGGCGAGCCGTGGCCCGAAACCGTGCTGCGCCCCGGGACGGGGCGGACACCGCGCGCACGATCGTTCCCCTCCCTGACCCCGGCCTTCCACGCGGCCGGCCTGGACGGACGGCCCCACCTCACCCTCCCCGCCCAGACCAGCCGGGGTTGCGCCTACGGGCGCTGTCGATACTGCACCTATCCGGCCATCGAAGGTGGCTTCCGGCGCCTGGATGCCGACGCGTGGCTGCCGGTGGTGGAACAGGCCGCCGCCCGTGGCGCGCGCGTGTCGTTCAAGGACAGCCTGATGGTGCCGCGCCAGCTCGATGAGGTCGCCGCCCAGGTCGCTGGCCGCGTGGCCTGGAGCGCCTGCACCAAGCTGCACCCCCGCCTGGACGCCGGCTTCTTGTCGCGGCTGGCGAGCGCAGGCCTCGCGACACTGGAGCTCGGGATCGAGACCCTGAGCCCCCAGGGCCAGATGGTGATCGACAAGCGTCAGAGCCCCGCCCTGCTGGACCAGCTGTTGCGAGCCGCCGAGCGCAGCGGCATCAGCCTCGTCGTCAACACCATCACCGGCTTCCCCGGCGTCGACCCGACCAAGGCCGCCGCCTGGCAGCGACGCGCGGGCAGCGCCCTGGCCTCACACCCCCAGCTCCACGCCAAGCTGGAGCACAACCGCTTCCAGCTGGAGCGGCTCTCGCCCCTGGGGAGGGAGCCCGCCCAGCACGGGCTGGAGATCGTGGGGGCCTGGCCCTGGTCCAGCGTGCTGGCCTGGCGACCGCGGGCTGCCCGGCTCCCAGCAGCGGTGGCGTGAAGGCACACCGCCTCCACAGCCCCTGACATGGTGCTCGACGAGCACACCGCCCTACTGCTCCCCGTCCACCTCGGTCCCCGGCTCGCCGCCGCAGACGGCCGTGAGCTCCCCGAGCCCGGCGTCGGCGCCCACCGCGGCCTCGCCCGCGGCGAGGGCCTCGAGGCAGGCGTCGCGCTGCCCAGCCTGGGCCAGGCGGGAGGCCTTCTGGGCGAAGTACTCGGCGCTCGGGCGGGGATCGGACGGCGGCCCGGGAGGGGCGGCGGCGTCCAGCGCGTCCTCGAACCCGGTCGGGAGCTCCGTCGGGGGCGCGGTGGGGAGCTCGCGCTCGAGGATCGAGACGATGGCCCGGTTGGCGGCCCGGTGATTCACCTCGTCGCACTTCACCGCCACACCGACGATCAGGCCATCGCGGGACACCCAGTGCTCCCGATAGGCGCCGTCGCCGTAGTGGATCACCATCCACAGCGACTCGTCCAAGCCATGGGCCCGCGCCAGGCCCCGCAGGCGCCCGACCCAGGGCCGCCGCTGGCTGGTGTAGACGCTCTCGATGAGGCGCAGCTTGCCACCGCGCCGGATGCGGGTGCGCTGGGCCTCGCGCCGCCGGGCCGCGATCCAGGCGGCGGCCTCGTCGGGATCCGCCAGGAGGAACGCGGCCACCAGCAGCCGGCGGCCGCCCCGCCCCGCCCGGAAGGTCAGCCCTGCCAGGGCCTGGGGCGTGGCGTCGAAGTCCAGCTGCGCGCCCCCCAGGCCCGGCAGGAGACCCACGGGGCTGGTGGGGCCGACCACGGTGGCCCAGCGCTCGAGGTCCACCATGGCGTGGGCCGGCGCGGAGACGATCTCGGGGTCGTCCCAGCCCTGCAGCATCCCCGCGCCCCCGACCAGCTCCAGTTGCTCGATGCTGGGCGGCGGCTTGGTCAGGGCCCACCAGATGGCCTCGTGGCCGTGGTGACGGTGCAGGGCCGCCGCGTAGTGGTAGCCATAGCCGTAGGCGAGCAGGAGCTCGTCGTGCTCGGCGTGGCTGGCGATCACGTCGATGCCCTGCCTGGCGTCGAGGACGCGGTGGGCGTCCGGATCGCAGAGCTTGGCCTCGATGAGGTTCGCCTGGCCCTCCACCAGGGCCCGGTGCCCCAGGCGCTCTTCGCCGCTCCGGAGCGCGGGCCTGTTGACGTGCTGGTCCTGCAGCGCGTGGACCAGCTCGTGGGTGAGCACGCAGCGGACCACCGCGTCCCGCAGCTCCTCGCTCATGCGATCGCCGCGGGCCAAGCGCTCGAGGGCGTCGCGCTGCAGGTACAGCGCCTGGCTCTGCTGGGAATAGCTCCCGAACTGGCCCGAGGCTGTCTCGATGGCCTCGGCACGGATACGCTTGATGGCCTCCTGATCGGGCGCCTGCTCCCCGTCCCCGTGGGTGGCCAGGGTGTTGGCCTCGATGATGCTGGCCAGCTCCTGGGTGCCCGTGAAGTGGATGGGAGGCTGCTCGAGGAAGCGCCGCCCCGCCACCTTCTCGATCCACCGCATCTGCTCTTCGACCAGGACCAGCGCGGCGTCGGGATCGATGGGCTCGACAGCAGCGGCGGGCGTTGCCCAGCCGATGATGAGCACGAGAGAGAGGGCGATGTGGGTGTCCATCATCGCCCTCCTGACACTGGCGCTGCGCGCTCAGACGCAAGCTCGAGCCTACTCCCCCTCGACCAGCCCCTCGAGCTCACCCTGGACCTGCTCGATGGCCACCAGGCGGGTGAGCACCTCCCGGCTCTGCTCGAAGCTGCGGTCGCCGAAGTGTTCCGGGTGGGCCTCGAACCAGGCCAGCAGCTCCTCGTCGCTGGGCCGGACGGCGTTGATCCGGCGATGGACCTCGTCGCCGATGTCTTCGACCCCCTGCGCGTGCAGCGCGCCCACGATGGCGTCCGAGCGGCTCAGCTCCGCGGCGATGCGCTCCCTGTCCAGATCAGGCCGTTCCGCCGCGATGCGGTGGGCGCGGACGATGTGGCCGAAGTCCTCCGGGCGTTGGCTGGAGGAGGGCTCCGCTACCTCGGGTGAGGGCGGTGGGGCAGCAATCTGCGCCCTGGCCAGGGCCCACACGGTGACGGCCCCTGTCAAGGCCACAACGGCGATGGCGATCCACGCTCGCTTGTCCATTATTCATCCTGGCCAGACAACATTCGCATCAACTTCGATGAGATACCGGTCCCACGGGATGTCGACGTATGAGAGGTTGTAAGGACGGTAGGCCTCGTCGGTGATACCATCCTCAGAGACGACGAGTGTGGTGAAGACGAAGAGGCGATCATCCGCGTGGCGAACCTCATCGAGGTACAACTCGTTGTTGTTGACAGGGCATCCCTGAGAGTAGGACAGCAGCGCTATTCTTTCGTCAAAACTCACCTCTGGGACCAGCGCGCCAGGGAGCCAGTACTTGAATACGACATCAAGATACTCTTGGTCCCAGACTAGCGTGGTTACCACAGAGCTGCAGAAGTTGGCGTAAGGGCTTCCGGTTCCACCAGCGACTTCTCCCCGGGTGATCTCTTCGATGGCTACACGTGTTCCCGGGCCACAACCCGACAAAAGGGCCGTGACCATCAGGCAACGCGTCAACCTCGCGACAAGCGACCCGCCTGACTTGACGCTACGCACTTTGTTCATGTCCCGTCCTCCCAGAAGAGCGCAGCGAAGACCTTCCTCTTCTGAAGACCGTAGTAGTAGTTGCAATCCTCGCTGGCGGGCACATCCACTCCGCTGACCCGCAACTCCCAAGTGTGGCCACCCAACGTCGATGGTGGTGACACGCCGACCCGCTGCTTCTGCCCAGTCGTCGCCCCATACGTACTGCTGAACGCGCCTCCATCGGTCGCCTTCGTGAGCATCTCTGCCGTCCCGCCGGACGCGAGGTTGGGCTCGTACCACCACACCGCGGCGCGGAAGGTATCCGCGTCGACCGGGACGTCCTGGTTGACCATGTCGCCGTCCGGATTGAGCGGGATCGTCGCGGTCTCCCCATCGTCCACGGTGCTGATGGCCAGCCGGAACCGCCAGGGTGCGCTCATGTGGGAGCTGTCGAACAGGATCGCGGACAACCGCCCAGCCCCGAATAGATCGTCGAACTCATCCATTGGATCGGCGGTCCCCCCGCCTTCGATCCCAGCGTCGCCCTGGAGGATGAGCGCCGCGTGCATCAGCCCGACGATGTTCTCGTCCGTCCACCCCGTGGGCCAGGGGGCGAAGGTATCGGCGAGCCAGTGCTTGAAGTCCGCGGCCGCGCCAGACATCGCTCCCGAGGCGTGGCTGGTGTTGATGCCACCGTTGACATAGTCGACATAGGTACAAAGAGGTTTCGGCTTGCAGGTTGCAAGATCACCTTCCTTCCCACCAGGAAGCACCAGATCGATGACCGACCGGCCGTGGCAATCGCCACCGCGGGAACTTCCGTTGTAGTTGTCATCGGGGGGAATGATGTTCTGCCAAGCATCCGCCGACGTCAGGTCGGACACACCCACGACTTCCAAAGCCCCAACGGTGAATGAACCCGCGGCTGTGCCGGGGATACTCACGGTGCAGTCTGGCCCGAGATGCCCTTCGTTCCCCGCAGACTTCACGAAGAACACCCCATTCAATGCAGCCGCGTTGGCAGCATCGATGGTGGCATGGGTCTGGCCACAGAGACCATGGATGACCTCATGGCCCCTAGCGAAGTTCGTGATGTCCACATCCAACCACGTCGCACGCTGGATGGCGCGAACCGAGCCTGCTCCATGCTCGTAGGAGATGAAGGAAAACGACGACTCCGGAGACAACCCAGAACAATCGATCTGCTCATCCGGATCGGTGATGCCGGTGTCCTGGCCGCTGGTGAGATCCGCGAGCATCATCCCCGCCACCCGCGTACCGTGGCTGCAGGAATCACCAACAGGTGTCTCACTGTTCGGCCACCAAGCCCCCACCAGCCCGTTCCACTTCCACGCGCTGACCAAGCGACTGGGACATGACGGCAGGCCGCAGTCCTTCCACGCCGGGTGGTTGTTCCACAGGTAGTTGTCCACCAGCCCGATGTAGATGTCGTTGACGGTCGAGCGGCCGCTGGGCAGTTCGCCGTCGTAGCCCCCGTCGAGGTACTCGTCGATGCCGGTGGCGGCCATGATCTCGGAGCCGTTGTTGCCCTCGACCTCGCCCTCGTCCACAAGCTCCAGCCTCGCCACCCGATCGTCCGCCGCCAGCGCCTCCAGGGTCTCCAGGTCGACCTCGACCAACCCAGCGTTGATCAGCCAGTAGGCATAGACGTCCTCGATGCCATGCTCTGCGAGGACCGGCTCGTAGAGGTCCGCCATCTCGGTCTTGCGGTCCTCGATGGCCAGCAGCCGGTCGGACATCTGTTCGAGGTAGTAGACCGGATCCGAATCAGCCAGGCTGGGGGAGACCTGGGGCAGCTCGAGGACCGGGGCCTCGGCCAGCACCACGTGGACCTCCACGGTCTCGCCTCGCGCCGCACTCCCGGCCCAGTCCTCGAGGCCGGCGCCGAGCACCAGCTCGTCGTGGCCGCAGAGCACCGAGCAAGCGCTGGCCGCGCTGGTCAGCGAGGCGAGCTCGGCACCGCCAGTGTCGCCGAGGCCGGTGTCGGAACCCCTCGACAGGCCCTCGGCCTCGAGCCTCTCCGACTCGGAGAGCGCCTCGTTGGGCTGGCGCACCAGCCTGAACTCATAGACCACATCCTCGTCGACGCCGGCCTGGTAGATGTCGGCCTCGAGGGTGTAGCGGTTGCCGTCGGGATCTTCGAGCAGGTCGTGGTCCACGGTGTGCTCGCTGCCGTCCCTCAAGGTGACGGTGGCGCCACCTTCGGCGAAGTAGCTCCGCGTCCCGTCCGCCCCCACGCTCACCCGCTGCAGGTAGATCGTCTCGCTGTCATCCGCATACGCGGTAGCGTTGACAGACACGCTCACCGCGCCTAGTGCGAACAACGCCCACAGAGGTGAGCCGGTGAGCCGGTGAGCCGGTGAGCCGGTGAGCCGGTGAGCCGGGGTGTACCCATTTCGCTTCATGGTGCGTCCTCCTACAGTGGAGTCAGCAGCATACCAGCGGTCCGGCGGAGCAGCAATGACGATGTCATCCGGTCGCAGCCACCGAGCCCACCGTGCTGGTGGACGTACCGTGGGAGGACGTCTGTGGGCGCCACGATGGGCGAGGAGAAGCCCCGCCCCTACAGCCGGGCGGTCCGCCTACGGCTCGATCGGGTAGCTGAACTGGGCGGAGGCGCCCGCGCCGTCGTTGCCCTCGGGATAGCTCACCGTGAAGATGCACTCGCCCTCGGCCACGCCGGTGACAGTGAACCAGCCGTGCTCGTGGTCGCCGGTCTCCACCGGCTCGGTGTCGGTGACGGTGCAGATGTCCGGGGTGTCGCTGACCACGGTGTTGTCCACTTCCGCCTGGCAGACGGGCAGGCCCGCGATCATGGGCCGGACGTAGAAGGCGTTGGTGTCGCCCACATCGATGTCCTCGGCCACAAACGCGATGGGCTCCTGCACGTCGTCGATGCTGGCCGCGCCGTAGACGTTCATGGTCAGCTCGGTGCCGTCGATGTCCGAGCTCAGCACGGTGGTGCCCGCGGCCTCGGCGGTGTCGAAGGCCATCCACTGCTGCCCGCTCTCGTCGGGGCTCAGCACGGCGGCCTCGGTGTCGGCGGCCAGGGGGTAGTAGCCGTAGCCGATGACCGGCTGGCTGTTCTCCATCTGGAACTCGAAGGGGACCCAGACCCGCTGGCCGGTGAGGTAGTTGCCGGTCATCTCGCCACCGCAGGTGTGCCACATCAGGTGGACCTCGGGGACCTTGGCCTGCATGTTGACCGAGTCGGTCAGGGCCTCGCCGCTGGCGGTGGTGCCCTCGACCTGGAGCAGGGCCAAGCCTTCGCCGGTGCCCTCGACCGTGATCTTGGCGCCCTCGAACTCGACCACGTCCAGCACGGCCGGGTCGTCGTAGGAGGCGGCGCTCAGGTCGATGGCCTGGAAGGTCCCGACCTCGCGCACGGAGATGTCGAGGAAGGCGCCCACGGCGATGGGCTTGTTGAAGTCGGTGATCCAGTCGTCGGCGTCGTAGGAGAACTGGAAGTTGCCCTCGTTGCCTGTGAGAGTGGACTGGCAGGCGACCGCCATCAGCAGGGCGGCGCCGGTCAGGTGCATGGTGAAGCGCTTGCTCATCGTCTTCCTCCTGGTTTCTCGGGGAGTATACGGCGTGTGCTCCCGAGCGTACACCCCATAGACCCACGACCGGACTATGGTGAAAAAGAAATCTGGATCGGAGCTCACATGAACCGCCTCACCATCATCAGCGCGCTGACCGCCATCGCCCTCGGCACAGGCTGCCCCCCGGACAAGCCGGACGAGACCGGCGACACCGGGCCCGAGACCGTCGATCTCGACGGTGACGGCTTCGTGGACGGCGACGACTGCGACGACTCCGATCCCGACGTCTACCCGGGGGCCGATGAGCGCTGCAACGAGATCGACGACGACTGCGACGGCGAGATCGACGAGGACGCATCGGACGCCACCACCTTCTACGCCGACGCCGATGGCGACGGCTACGGCGATCCGGACACCACCACCGAGGCCTGCGAGCAGGCCGAGGGCTGGATCACCGAGGCCGCCGACTGCGACGACAGCGACGCGAGCACCTTCCCCGGGGCCGACGAGGTCTGCGACGAGGCCGACAACGACTGCGACGGCGAGATCGACGAGGACGCCATCGACGCCGACACCCTGTACGCCGACATGGACGAGGACGGCTACGGCGACGGCTCCGACCCGGTCACCAGCTGCGAGTTCCCCTACGGCTACGTGGGCGACAGCACGGACTGCGACGACAGCGACCCCGAGGTGAACCCCGGCGCTGACGAGCTGTGCAACGGCATCGACGACGACTGCGACGACGAGGTGGACGAGGCCGACGCCGTCGACGCCACCACCTGGTACGTGGACGCCGACAGCGACGGCTACGGTGACTCGTCCTCCGTGGACTTCGCCTGCGACCAGCCCGCCGGCTACGCGGACAACGACTTCGACTGCGACGACTCGAGCGGCGCCATCAATCCCGATGCCGACGAGCTGTGCAACGGCTACGACGACGACTGCGACGGCACCACCGACGAGCTGGGCGCCGTGGACGCCCCCACCTGGTACGAGGACGTGGACGGCGACGGCTACGGCGACGCCGGCTCCACCACCGACGCCTGCGAGGCACCGAGCGGCTGGGTAGAGCTGGACACCGACTGCGACGACAGCGACGCCGCCATCAACCCCGCGGCCGCCGAGGTGTGCGACGGCGTGGACAACGACAGCGGAAGAGCCCACGACGGCCCTCCAGTCGCCGACGCCACCACCTGGTACGCCGACCTGGACAACGACGGCTACGGCGACAGCGACGCCGCCACCACCACCTGCTTCCAGCCCACCTCCCACGTGCTGGACACCACCGACTGCGACGACAGCGACGCCACCATCAACCCCGCCGCCGCCGAGCTCTGCGACGCCGTGGACAACGACTGCGACGGCGACATCGACGAGAACTCGGCCACCGACGCGGCGACCTGGTACGCCGACGACGACAGCGACGCCTACGGTGATGCGCTGGACACCACCATCGCCTGCTACAACCCCTCGGGGTACGTCGGCAACGACGACGACTGCGACGACACGGACGCCGCCATCAACCCGGCCGCCACCGAGGTCTGCGACTCCGTGGACAACGACTGCGACCGCAACCTCGACGAGGACGACGACGCAGACGCCAGCACCTG
>CAYZVO010000184.1:0-19574 GCA_964481655.1 uncultured Enterobacterales bacterium
GCTGTCGGCGCAGGCCACCCGCAGAGGCTGGCTCCCGGTTCTGTCGCCTGCTCTTAGAAAAAAAAGATGGTGAGGGGTGCGATCGGGAGTATAGCGGGTTCTTTCGCACGTCGGGAGCCCCACCCTGGGTTAGGCTCGGCTCCAGTCTGCGGAGGTACGCACAGCCACGATGCCACCCAAAGTCGACGCTCCCATCCGACTCACCGTCCCCGGAGGCACCTGGGGTGGCGTGGTGCGTCGCGTGGGCCACCGGTTGGATCTGCTCGTCGAGACCTCGGGTCCGCTGCGGGTGGGGGACACCGGGAGCTTCGAGCTCGAGATCACCGGCGGCATCGTCGAGGGCAAGATCAAGGTGCGCAACGGCGGGGATCGCAAGGGTCCCTATGCGCGCTACATCCTCCAGATCACCGAGATCACGGGCCGCCATCGCCAGCAGCTGCAGGCCTGGGTTCGCGGCGACGCGAGCCGCGCGGCTCCCGAAGTCGCCGAGGCCCTGCGCAAGGAGACCCCCGCTGCGGGCGGCGGAGAGACACGCGGCCGGCGCCAGCTGCCGCGGGTCACCGTAGAAGTCGACGAGCCCATCGCGCTGCGGACCTCGACCGGCGCTGTCGAGGGCACCCTGGTGCGCTTCCACGGGAACGAGTTCCTGGTGGAGCTGGCCGGTCCCATCGAGATCGACAGCCAGGCGTTCTTCCAGTTCGGCGTGCCTGGCTACGGGATCGACGTGTTCGGGACCGCCCTGGTCAGCACCGAGGCGTGGCGCGAGCACGACAGCTGCGGCTACGTGCTGGCCATGCACCTGATGCGCCGGGCCGACCGCGATCTGCTGCGGGAGTGGCTCGAGGATCAGGCGGGTGATGTGCTCGATCGCCTCGAGCACAGCTCCGGGATCTCCGAGACCCCCACCGACGTCCCCTCGTCCCTCCCTCCCCAGGAGGTCGAGGCCCGCGCCACGTCCTCATCCAAGGGCAGGCCGCCGGAGCGCTCGGGGGAGCACCGGCGCAGCCGGGGGCGCAACAGCATCCGTGAGATCCTGATGCGCCGCTTCTTCAAGGGCGACGACGACAGCGCCTGAGTCGTCCTACTCGAAGATCTGCTGCTGGGTGAGCATCACGAAGCCGCAGTGGGTGCTGTCCGGGAGGAAGGGCAGCATGTTCGTGTACGGCTCGTAGGGCACGTCCACCTCGACCCGCAGCAGCATCCAGCCCTCGGACTCGTACCAGGTGGCCTCCACGTCGCAGCCCGAGCCGCAGTCCACCTCGAGGGTCTGGAGGGCGAACTCGGCGTGCTCGATGGCCGCGGCCTCGATCTCGTCGCCTGTGGGCTCGACCCCCTCGAGCACCCCGGATCCGATCCGGCAGGAGTCGCGGGCGATGCGGGTGATCTGGTGGGCGCGGTGCATCAGCAGCGACAGCTCGATGATGCCCATCACCACGAACAGCAGGAAGGGCAGGGTGAGGGCGAACTCCACGGCCGCGGCGGCTCGCCGTTGGCGGCGGCGTGGCGGGCTCATTCCGGGGCTCCCGCGCGCTGCCACTCGAGGCGCGCCACCTGGGTCGAGGTCAGGGTGCGGGCGTCGGTGAACACGCCGGTGATGGGGGCGACCTCTCGCGTGGCCGCGCAGATGAGGCTGCGGGCGGGCGGATCACCCACGGTGGTCGCCTCCACCTCGCAGCTGGTGCACTCGTCGAAGCCGAAGCTGGTCAGCACGGTGAGCATCCGCAGGGTGGTGGCTTCCTGGATGTCGAGCAGGTCGATGTCGCCTTCGCCCGGGTCCATCAGGGCGCCCTCGCGGCAGCCGATGTTGGCGGCGGCGTCCAGGGTGGTCTGCCCGTAGAAGATCCAGCCGAAGTCCATGATGGCGGCCACGATCAGGACCCAGAGGGGCAGGCACAGCGCGAACTCGATGGCGTTGCCGCCCCGGCGGGTTCGGTGGGGGAGCAGGGCCACGGCGCTACTCCACGATGGCCAGGGGCATCTCGGAGACGATCTGGGCCAGGATCGCCGCGAGCTCGTTGGAGTCGTTGGTGAGGGTGTAGTAGCCGTCGCCCTGGGCCATGGCGGGGAGGAACCAGTCGTAGGCCACCAGAGAGACCACCCAGGTGTGGACCCTCAGATCGTCCCAGAGCTCTTCGGTCAGGTCGATGCTCTCGGTGCGGATCTCCCAGCCGGTGTGCGGCACCGGGCCCATGTATTCCCGCCAGCGGGACTCGCTGTAGCCCTGGGACGCGCGGATGGTGCCCGAGGACGCCCCCAGGCTGGCGGGCCGGCCGTCGGTGACCACGATCATCGCGCGGTAGTTGCCGCCGGTGGTCGAGGCCTCATCGAACATCTGCTGGGCCATCATCATGCCGGTGGTGTGGTCGGTGCCGGGCTCGTCGGTGTACTCCCGGGGCATGTCCGGGTAGCAGCCGCCGGTGGGGTTGGTGAAGATGTTGCGGTCCGCCTTGGGCCACTTGAGGCGGCAGTTGCGGCCGTCGTAGTTGTCGGCGTCCCTGCCGCCCTTGCTGGCGATGTTGAGCACCTCCCAGTCGGCCTCGACGCCCGCTGCGACGGTCGGGTCGGCGATCTGCACCAGGGGCGTGTACTCCCAACCGTAGCGGTTGGTGAAGATGGTCATGCCCAGCTGATCCATGTCGCTGGCGCTCTCGGAGAGCATGTCCAAGGCCACCAGCACGGCCTCCCGGGCGTCGCCGAACTTCCGCTCGCCCCAGGAGCCCGTGATGTCCAGCACGATGATGACCTGCAGGCTGCGGGTGGCGGAGGTGGCCGAGGCGGTGGCGTCGAAGTCGTCCATGCCCCACAGGCGCGCGAGCAGGTAGGGCACGGCGTCGGCGCCCTCGCGGCCCAGGGTGGTGCGCACGGCGTTGGGGTTGACGGAGTCCTCGATGAAGGTGGGCACCAGATCGGTGTCGTCCCAGGTGCCGAAGGTGACCTCCATGTCGGTGGGGGCCTCGCCGGCGATGCGGTTGGCGGCCATCACCTGCTGCGCGGCGTCCTCGGCCATGTCCTGATCGCCGGTCTGGCGCAGGGCGATGAGGGCGGCCTGGGAGGTCGCGTCGGCCAGGTCCTGGGCCTGGGTGTGGGCCATCACCATGTAGGCGGTGTCGATGGCCAGGGCGCCGAAGCCCAGCACCACGATCAGGGCCACGGCCAGCATCAGCGTGAAGTTGCCACGGCGTCCTCGGCCAGGGGCGCGACGGAGGTGTTTGATGGTGCGGTTCATGGGGTCGCCGGGATCGGATGCGGATGCGGAGAGTGTACAGTGCTCCGGGCGCACGTACCACAGGCTCGCGCGCGCGAGGACTCCATCCCCTTCGGATGGTCGTGGATCGAACTGAAGTCCTTTTCTCAGCCGCCTTCCGCCCGCCACACGGTCCCGTCGGCCATGCCGACCAGCAGGCTGCCCTCGAACCAGGCGGCGGACTCGGGCCACCGATCGGTCTCCCAGCTCAGGACGGTGTCCAGGGCGGCGCCGTCGGTGGTGACGCCCACGACGGCCTGCCAGGGGCCGTCTGTGGGGGAGGGGTACTCGTTGCCCTCGACGGCCAGCACCAGCGTGCGCCCGTCGTCGATGGGGAGCAGATCGAGGATGGTGAGGCCGTCCAGCGCGCTGGCCACCTCGACGCCCTCGGCGCCGACGGTCCAGGCACGCCAGGTGAGCACCGTGCCCACCGAGACGCCCACCAGCAGGCCGCGATCGGGGGCCAGGGACTCGGTGCGGGTGACGAAGACCCGGGACAGGCCGCTCACGGTCTCGAGGCCGTCGGCCCCCAGGGCGAAGGCGTGGAAGCGGTTGATGGACGACAGGTCCGAGGCGTAGCCGAAGACGTGGAGGGTGTCGTCCACCACCAGCAGGTTGGTGAAGCGGTTGTCCCCTGGGGGATCGGGGTGGTCGTAGGCCTGGTCGATGACGAAGGTCTCGCCGTCGTCGTCGGAGCGCCAGACGTAGGCGTTGACGTCGCTCTCATCGTAGTCGTCGAGTGTGCCGCCGCTGCCGCAGGCGTAGAGGGTGTCGCCGATGGCGGCGATGTCGTGCACGTGCCAGGCGTACTCGAGGGTGCGGCTCTTGGACCAGTCACCCCCGGGGGACAGGGTGTAGACATTGCCCAGCAGGTCGTCCTCGGTGGCGTCCACTCCAGGCAGCAGCAGGGTGTCGTCCGTGCTGCGGAAGTGGTCCACCTGCTCCTCGTCCACCACGAGCTCCGAGATCCAGGCGTCGGGGTCGTCCAGGCTCTCCCAGGCGCGCAGCTCGATGGGGGTCACCCGCCCCAGGTTGAGGTTGGCGTCGCCGTAGCCGATGTAGAGCCGGCCATCGAAGGGGTACAGCTCGTGCACCCCCTGCAGGAAGTCGTCGTGTCCCAGCTCCTCGGCGTTGGTGGCGATGTAGTCGGCGATGGGCTCGGCCCACAGCTCCGGCGCGGCGAGGGTGACCTCCTGGATGTCGGGCCAGCCGGGATCGTCCAGGCCGGTGGCGCCGGTGTCGGGGGTGGGGGTGCAGGCGAGCAGCAGTGTCAGGACGGGGATCATCCGGGGCTCCTTGGCGTGGGCCTCACCGTTCTCGCGCTGGGGCCTACAGCCTACAGCCTACAGCCTACGGCCCGCTGACGTGGAACCCGGCGGACTGACCGTGGTCTCGGTGGGCTATGGGTCACGCATGAGCAAGCTCTCGAAGGTCCTGACCACCTGGAACGTGCTGCTGCCCGGGATGTTCCTGGCGCTGCTGGTGGGCACGGTGGGGTTCGGCCTGGGCATCGGGCGGGGCGACGCCCTCGACCTGGTGGCCTACGTGGTGGCCTGGACCTGGGTGGCCACCACGCCCTTCGTCGGCCTGGCGGGCCTCTGGTTCGGCTGGCGCGACCGCTCCTGGCTGGCCATCGTGCTCCACCTGCTGGCCATCGCGCTGTGGATCGGCGGCTTCTTCCTGCTCATGCTGGCACCAGGGCTGCCAGACCAGCGCCTGGCCATCTGAACAGCCGACCCCGTCAGCTGTGGGCCGTGGGCTGTGGGCTGTGGGCCCCGCCAGCCCTGGACCTCGCCGTCCCCACCAACCACGCCGGTGTGCTCGCCATCGCCCACGCCACCAGCGCGAGGGGGGCGCGGCCGGTGATCAACAGCACCCCGAAGAACAGGGCGGCGGGGCTGCGGTCGAGCATCAGGTGGCGGGGCACCCCGGCCGGGCGACGCCAGAGCAGAGCGCAGCCGGCGAGGGACAGGACCCAGGCCACCGCCACCGCCGGCCGGGGGGGGATGGTGCCCTCGATCCAGCGGAACAGGGTCCACCAGCAGGCGATGAGCAGGGCGTGGGTGCCGGGGATGGAGAGCGCGGCGGGCAGCGCCCAGCGGCGGGGACCGTCCGCGAGGCGCTCGAGGGCGATGGTGATCAGGCCCGCGTACAGGGCCCAGCCCAGCACGCCGACGGGGGGGACTTCGAAGAGCCCCGGATGGGTCCAGTGCCACAGCCCGCTGTGCACGCAGACCGGCTCGATCAGGGCCGCGTCGGTGAAGACGATGACGGCCACAGCGAGGGGGGTCCAGGCGGAGCGCTCCCCGAGCACCGCCCGGGCGATGGCCCAGGCCGACAGCACCACCACCGGCCAGATGAGCGCCACCATCAGGGGCACGTGGCCCAGGAAGATCGACCACTCCGGGTTGTAGGCGTAGAAGCCGTACAGCTCGATGCAGCTCTGCTCGCTGGCCCAGGAGGTCGCGAACACCAGGGCGTAGCCCAGCAGCACACGGCCGGGCGCGTCGCTGCGCCGCAGGGCCAGGACCAGCCAGGCCAGGACGATGACCGCCGCGAGCGGCTCCTGCCAGAGCATCAGCCGGCTCCAGGCAGGCCGGCCAGCTCCCAGCCGTGGTAGGCCGCGAGCAGCAGCGCGCCGAGCCAGGTCAGGCCGGTGCAGTGGGCCGAGGTGACCCCGCCGGAGCGGAGCATGGCCCGGTACAGGCCCAGCTGCATGGCGGGGGCCATGCCCATCACCGCGGCTCGCCAGGGCACCACCCCCGCGGCCCAGCCGCCGTAGACCGCGATCATCGAGGCGATGAGCAGCCCGTCGATGATGCGGGTCGCGCCCTTCACGCCGTGCACCACCGGGAAGGTGGGCAGGCCGGCGGCCGCGTCGCCGGCGTGGTCCCGCAGGTCGTAGATGATCTCGTAGGACAGCTCGAAGAGGAAGAAGAACAGGGCCACCAGCGCCACGGTCAGGGGCGTGACGTCGGGCAGGAGCGTGGGGTTGATGGCGATGGGGTAGGCGAAGCAGGTCAGGATGAAGCCGGTGGTCGAGGCGGCGTTCTTGACGAAGTACAGCTGCTTGATGCGGCGCTTGCCGGGCAGCAGGGGCCAGTTGTAGGCCAGGCCCAGGGCGTGGTAGGCCAGGCGCCAGGGCAGCAGCGCGGGCAGCAGCAGGCCCTGGATCAGCAGCGAGAGCACCAGCACCGTCAAGCCGCCTCGGGCGATGAGCCGGCGGTGGCGGAAGGCCTGCTCGGTGCCCGCGACGGCGTTGGCCCGGTCTTCGCCGAAATCGACCACCCGGTTGAGCAGGTTGACCAGGAACCAGTCGATGGCGCAGAACCCCACCGCCAGCCACGGGTAGCCCCCCGAGAAGATGTGCCCGAAGGTGAGGCAGGCCAGCGCGCCGATGGCGACGATGTGGGGGCGGGTGATGCTCGACAGCACCCGCAGGGTGGAGGGCTGGGACATGTGGGCTCCGGCCGGGCCCCCTAACGCCCGCGACGCCCCGTGACGTCCTGTTTACAGCGCGTGACTCACGCTTGAGTTACGCTTTCACCCATCGGAGGTCCCCATGCTCCCCATCCTGCTGATCGCCGCCGCGGCCCAGGCCGATCCCGCGCTGTACCTGAGCCATCACTGGCACATGCACCAGCCCATCTACCGGCCCTACGAGGACGTGACGGAGACCGACGGTCGGGGCGCCTACAGCTACAGCATCAGCACGGTCCACAACGATCGCTCCGGGCCCTACACCTCCTGGCCCATGACCGCGGTGGGCAACGGCCAGAGCTGGGGCTTCGAGCACCTCGGCGCCCAGGTCTCCCTGTCCGGCTCGCTCATCGAGAACCTCAACACCCTCGAGTCGGCAGGCTGGGGCTTCTCGGGCTGGAAGAGCGGCTGGCAGGGCGCGGCGAGCATGACCACCAGCCTGGGCAACCCCCGGCTGGATCTGGTGGCCTTCGGCTACCACCACCCCTTGATGGCCCTGATCGACGGCCGGGGCCTCGAGCTGCAGGTGGAGATGCACCGGGTGATGGTGGAGCGCCACCTGGGTACCACGGTCTCCCGGGGCATGTTCCCCCCCGAGAACGCGTTCGCGCCCTGGATGATCCCCCACCTGAAGGCCGCCGGGGTCGAGTGGATCATGGTGGACAGCATCCACTTCGAGCGGGCCCACGTGGACTACGCCTGGAGCTCCGGGTCCAACCTGGTGCCCCCCAACGGCGCCGACATCTGGAACGACGAGCCCACCGACTGGGTCAGCCTGCAGAACATCTGGGCGCCGTCGCCCGTGGCCGCCCCCTGGGGCTACCAGCCCCACGTCTCGGTCTACATCGACCCGGCCACTGGCGAAGAGCACAGCATCGTGGCGGTGCCCTCGGCCCGCTACGAGGGCAACGAGGACGCCCGGGGCGGCTACGGCGCCCTGGTCTACGACTCGGTGCTGTCCAGCTACCTCGAGCAGAACGATGACGATCAGCACCCCATGCTCGTGCTGATGGCCCACGACGGCGACAACTACGGCGGCGGCACCGACAGCTACTACAACAGCAACTACTCGAACATGCTGTCCTGGCTCTCCGGCGACACCCGCTTCGTGCCCACCACCGTCCAGGACTACCTGGACATGTTCCCGGTGGACCCGAACGACACCCTGCATGTCGAGGCCGGCGGCTGGTCCGGCGCCGACAACGGCGACGCCGAGTTCGCCAAGTGGAACGGCGATCCCGGCGAGGACGGCTACTCCCCCGACCACCACTCCTGGGCGGTGATCACCGCGGCCACCAACCACGTGCTGCAGGCCGACGATCTGGCCGGCTACACCTCCGCCGAGGCCATCATCGACGGGAACGGCTCGGCCACCGACATGGCCTGGCGCTGGCTGCTGGTGGGCCAGACCAGCTGCTACTGGTACTGGGACAACTCCGAGGGAGGCACCTGGGACAGCCACCCCACCCGCGCCGCCAACGAGGCCGTATCCTGGGCCGAGCAAGCCATCACCGATGCCGGCGGCGACGACGTGACCGGTCCCGGGCTCTACCTGCCCCAGCGGGAGCCCTACAACCCCGGCGGCTACGAGTGGAGCGACAGCGTCGAGCCCTCGGAGTTCACGGTCTGGACCCTGGCCTACGACCGGGCCGGTCTCGCCGAGGTCAACCTGCGCTACCGGGTGGACGGCGACGGCTGCCGCGACGCCGACAACGAGGTCTACGGCTCCGGCGGCTGGCAGGAGATCGCCATGAGCGGATCCGCCCTCGACAGCCGGACGGACCCGGCCCCCACGGTCCGCGCCGAGCGCTACGAGGCCGAGCTGGACGTCGGGACCGGCGTGCTCGTGGACTACTACGTCCAGGCCTCCGACATGCTGGGCAACACCGCCCGCACCCCCATCATGCACGTGGTGGTGGGCGAGCTGGGGAACACCGACGCCGACGACGGCCCCTGGGACCCGGCCTTCCCCACCGAGGACGACCTCATCACCGTCTTCGCCGACGGCCCCGGCCACCTGCACTGGGGCGTGAACGGCTGGCAGCAGCCCGACGCCGAGTACTGGCCCACCGGCAGCTTCGACTACGGCGACGGCCAGAGCGTCGAGAGCCCCCTGCTGCCCGACACCGACGGCGGCTACACCGTCGAGATCGGCCCCTTCAACGGCTCCCAGGATGTCAGCGAGGTCAACTTCGTCTTCCACTGGGCCGACGACTCATGGTCCAGCCCGGACCAGACCATCACCATCGGCAGCCAGGCCTACCAGGTCATCCCCGACGACTGCACCCCCTACCACCGCGCCGGCGGCTGGGACGGTGAAGAGGACGACGACTGGATCGAGGATACCGGCGAGGACGCCGGCGACCCCGTGGACACCGGCGATCCGGGCATCGACGACCCGGACGGCGAGGACCCCGGCCGCATCGCCGTCACCAACTGCGGCTGCGGCGCGCCGGGGGCGCCGGTGGGCGTGGCCCTGGGGCTGCTCGGCTTGCTGGGGATCAGCGCCCGGAGGCGGGAGGGGTAGGGGGTTGCTCCCCCGGCACCGCCAGCTCCCAATAGCCCCGCTCCTGCAGCACCTCGCGGGCGCGGTCGTCCACATGGATGGGTGAGGCTCCCTCGACGCGCTCTTCGTGCTGCGCCAGCCAGGCCTTCAGCAGCGCGTCCAGCTCTCGGGCCAGCTCCTCGCGCTCGTCGATGAGATCGTGCTGCTCGCCAGGATCGGCGGCCAGGTCGTACAGCTCGAGGTGGGGCTCGACGGAGGGCTCGTCCAGCAGCCGCGGTGAGAGACCCCGGGCGTCGCGCTCCACGATGAAGTTGGTGAGGATCAGCTTGTGACCCTGGTGACGCACGGTGGCGTTGTGGGTGCTGGTGATGGCGAAGTGGTGCCGCGACTCGTAGGCGCCCTCCGAGAGCCCGAGCAGCGGGAGCAGGGACTGGCCGTCCATCTGGTGGTCCACGGCGATGCCCACGCGCTCGAGCAGGGTGGGGGCGATGTCGATGGCCTGCACCGGCTGGTCCACGGGCTCGCCCTTGTTCGGGAGCTTCGGGTCCCGGTAGAGCAGGGGCACGTGAAGCACGGTGTCGTACAGCAGGCTGTGGTCGATGGTGCCGTGCTCGTAGAGGTCCTCGCCGTGGTTCGAGGTGACCACCAGGACGGTGCGCGGCCCCAGCCCCGTGTCCCGGAGGGCCTCGTTGATCAGGCGCAGGCTGTGGTTGTAGTGCAGCAGGGTGGCGTCGTAGTGGCCCTGGGCGTGGTCCACCGAGCCCTCGAGGCCCAGGCTGTCCTCGAGGTCGCGCTGCAGGGCCAGCAGGTGGGGGGCCTCGGCGCAGGCGTCGTGGGGCTCGTGCCAGCGGTGGAGCGCGTCGTCCGGGGGCCGGGGGACCGGCGCGTGCAGGTCGAGGTTGTGCAGGAAGGCGAAGAAGGGCTCGGGGGGGCTCGAGCGCAGCCAGCTGGCGATGGGCTCGTGGTAGGCGGGGTCGCTGTCCTCGCGCTTGCGGTGGACCTCGTCGAAGCCCTGGGACGCGGCCTGGTAGTCCGAGGCCAGGGTGCCGCCCCAGAACACGGCGCTGTGGTAGTCGTACAGGCCCAGGATCTCGGGCAGGGTGCGGACGTCCTGCTCGATCCAGGTCATCTCGCCCCCTGGCGGTGCCACCACCGGGTAGCGGCCGGTGAGGATGGCGGCGATGGCGGGCATGGTCCAGCCGGACTGGGAGAAGGCCAGCTCGAAGTGGGCGCCGTTGCGGGTGAGGTTGCGCAGGATCGGCGCGACGGCGGTGCCATCGCGCTCGCGGGAGACCCGGTCGGCCCGCAGGGAGTCGATGTCGATGAGCAGGATGTTGGGGCGCTCGATGGTGGTGGGGGTGCCCGTGGTCTCCCGGTGGACTTGTGGTTGGGGGCCCGCCTCGGCCACCGGCTCGCTGGGCTCCGGGGTGCTGCAGCCGGACAGGGCAAGCAGGCCGACGGCGGCCATGGCGATGGAAGCTGACCTGGGGTGGTGGCGGTGCATGGGGGCATCATAATGCCGGGGCCTCTGGGTTAGGAGCCGCCCATGGACGAGCCCCGACAGCGCAGCCCCTTCGGCGTACCCGACGCCCTGGCGCTGGCGCTCGTGGTCGGGGCGCTGGGCGCGCTGTGGTTCTTCTTCCGGGTGGATCAGCGTCCCCCCATGGACCTGGGCCACTACTTCGAGGCCCTCCCCGGCGCCTGGCAGGCGGTGGTGCAGGGTGACCTCGCCGCGATGGCCGGGGTGCTGCCCCGGGCCGGCGGCCTCTACAACCTGAGCCTCGGCGCGCTCACGGCGCTGTTCGGGCGCCACGCCGTGCTGATGGAGCTGATCGAGGCCCTGTGGCTCCTGGGGCTGCTGCTGGGGTGCTGGGGTGTGGCCCGGCGCCTGGGGGGGCCCTGGGCCGCCCTGGCCTCGGTGGCCCTGTGCACGGCCATGCCCGTGTTCCACACCAGCGCGCGCTCCCACTGGATCCACCTGCCCGAGGCCACGCTGCTGGTGCTCGCGCTGTGGGGCCTGCTCGCGGACCCCGCGCTGGACCGCTGGCGCACCCGGGTCGCGCTGTTCCTGACCTTGGCCCTGGCCTTCAGCCTGCGGCCGACCGCCTTGCTCTTCGGCGGACCCCTGCTGCTGCTCGCCTGGCATCGCGCCCGGCCCCGCGCTCGGGTCGTGCTGCCGGCCCTGTCGCTGGTGGTGGCGCTGCTGCTGCTGGGGCCGTCGCTGCCCGACTACATCGGCGGGAAGACCATGATCCGCGATGTGTATGCGGAACTCGTGGCGCCCCTGCTGCCGTCGCTGGTGCAGCAGGCCTTCGTCCTGCCCGGGCTGGCCCTGCTGGCGGGGGTGGTGCTGGTGGTGGCGCGCGGGCCGGGGCGGTTGCGGAATCCTGCCCTGTGGCTGCTGGCGGGTTGGGCCCTGCTGGGGCTGGCCCTGTGCGCCTTCTTCAGGGTCGGCCCCGACAACTTCACCCTGCTGTTCGTGGGGGGAGCGATCCTGGCGGGCCTGGGGCTGGCGCTCCCGGGGGCCGGCGCGGCGCTTCTGTGGGGCCGGCGAGCGGTGGGTGTCGGCCTGGCGATGCTCGCCGCGGGCGCGATGACGGCGCCGTTCCTGCTCGGCCACATCGCCCACCCCCTCGTGCCGGTGCTGGGGCACAGCGTCGTCTCCCTCGAGCCCCAGCACTACCTCCGGCCCCAGGTCGAGGTGCTCACCCTGGAGTTCTTCTGGCCCCTGGTGGACGAGGCCTGCGTGAACCAGGACGACACCTGCACCCTTCTGGCCAGCCGGGGCCTGGTGAACTTCAGCCGCGAGGACAACCTGGCCCTGGCGACCTTCTTCGAGGGGCGCGACGGGGTCCGCTTCCACAACGCGGGGCAGTACTTCTTCATCCACGACATCGAGTCCGCCGACGCCCTCGAGGGCCTGTTCGTGCTCGACTGCCCCCACGCCCCTCCCGAGCCCGACAACCTGTTCTCGGAGCGGGAGCGGGCCCTCGAGGCCATGGTCGAAGAGCTCGAGGTCAGCTTCCTGCACCAGCTCCCGGCCCCGCTGCGCTGCTCCTTCCGCGCGTTCCGGCTCGAAGAAGCCGATCCCCACAAGGCCCTGGCCGACTTCTGGCTGAACTATCCCTGGGTGCACTCCGGCCCCAAGTCCCGGCCGCCGGTGGAGTAGTCAGCGCAGCTGCAGGATGGGGAGGGGCTCCACCGAGGAGGTCGCCGAGGTGGGCCGCGGGGCCTGATGGTCCGGGTCCGACGGCCAGCTGCCATATCGCAGGGCGGCGGCGCAGGGCAACGCCTCCGGATCGGAGGGGTCCAGGGGGTAGATGACGGTGCGACCGTCGGCGTACAGCGGCGAGCCCAGCAGCCCCTCGAGGCGCCGCTCCACGCGACGCAGGCGGGTGCGCTGGGCCCCGATCAGGGCCTGGACCTCGCGGTCGCTGTGGTCGTCGTTGACCGTGAAGTAGGCGTCCCGCTGCAGGACCACCCAGCGGTAGCCCATGGCCGCGGTGGTCGCGCGTCCGTCGGCGTAGCCTTCGGGTGCGGCGGCCTCACCGCTGCGGGCCGCGGCGATGAGGGTGGAGACGAAGGGGTCGTCCTCGAGGAAGTCGCGGGCGTCTTCGGGGATGAAGACCGGGTTGCGCTCGAGCATGCCCCCCAGGATCGGCCGCTCGTGGGCGCTCTGGTAGTACAGGTGCGCCTGGGTCCAGCCGTAGGGCAGCTCGATGACCGATCCGGGCTCCCCCCCGGCCAGGCAGCGATAGCCGGCGGGGATGGTGGCGTCCCAGGTGGGGAAGGGGGCCAGGCCCGCCCGGCCCAGGCCGAGGCCGAAGGCCAGGAACACACCCCCGAGCACCGCGGTCTGGAGCTTGGGGCCCAGGCGGGCAGCCCGGGCCAGCACCACCGCGGCCACCAGGAAGATCAGCACGTCCACCACGGCGAAGGCCCGGGCGGGCCACCACAGGCGCTGCAGCACGCCGGAGGCCTTGGCCAGCAGCAGGTACAGGGGGCTGGGCACCGGCAGCGAGCCGATGGCGAGCATGGGGCCGACGGCGATGGTCAGCGCCACCAGCAGGGGCGCGAGCAACCCGCCGCGGTCCAGGCGACCGGGGCGGCGCAGCCAGGCGACCAGGACGATGAGCATGGCCACGGACAGCGTCTGCTGGTGGCCAACCAGGCTCTGGCTGCCGTCGGTCTCCTGCATGAAGTAGCTGGCCTTGCCCAGCAGGGGCTGCCAGGACAGCAGGGCGATGGCGTGGCCTTCGACCGTGACCGGCGCCACGCCCCCGAGGCTCCAGGCCCCCACGTCCAGCAGGCCGGGGACGTCGCCGCTGGCCAGCTCTGTGCGCAGCAGCATGGGGCCCGCCACGGGGGCGACGAGCACCAGGGCCACGCCGGCCATGACGGCGTAGCGGCCCAGCACGGCCCAGCGGCTGCCGGCGTCCGGCGGCGGCATCAGGATGCGCCAGCCCCCCAGGGCCACGCAGCTCAGCCCGCAGAACACGGCGTAGTACCAGTACTGGTAGCCCAGGACGGCCAGCAGCAGGCCGCCGATGATGGGCGCCCGCCAGCCGGAGCGGGTGCCCGCGTCCCAGGCCTGCAGGAAGAACAGGGGCAGCAGCCCCAGGATGGCCTGGGTCGGGCGGCCCTCGGCGGCTTCGTAGAGCACGAAGGGCGAGAGCGCGAACAGCACGCTCACGGCCAACACGGTGGGCCCATCGTCCACGAAGCGCCGGGCCAGGCGGGAGAAGGCCCAGCCCGACAACCCCAGCCCCAGGATCACGAACAGGTTGTAGCCGAGCACGTCCCCCAGCAGCAGCCGCAGGGGCATGGCCAGGATCGCGTCCAGCACGTTGGCGCCGGTGTGCGCCAGCACGTCCTTGCCCCACGGGTGGTAGAACAGGTCCGTGTGCAGCAGGCTGTGGCCCTCGAGCAGGCCCCGCTCGGTGAACCAATAGAACCACTGGGTCCCGAAGTGGTCCACCTCGGCGATGCCCAGGAAGTGGCTGTGCAGCCGCGGCAGCGCCGGGCCCAGCACCACCGCGATCAGCAGCGCGGCGAGGACGAGGGCGGGGGAGGGGGGGCGCGGGCGGGCCACCTACCAATACCCCTCGCTGCGGGTCATGCGCAGCTCCCAGAGCTTCTCTGCCGTCAGGCTGCCGGCGGGTGGGGCGGCCACGCCGGTCTGCACATCCACCAGCAGGCGGTGCAGGGTCTGGACCTCGCCGCTGCGCTCGCTGGCCAGCTCCCGCTGCTGCAGGGGGTCGAGGATGACGTCGTGGAGGTGCCGGAAGGTCTCGGCCTCCGGCGCCTTGATCAGGAAGTCGGTGACCTCGGGGTCCAGGGCGGTGCCGTTGTGGAACATGCCCCGCACCGAGTAGAACAGGCTGCCCTGGCGCACGGCGAGCATGTCGCCGTGGGCGGCGTAGGACCAGGCCAGGTGGTTCTCGGGGAAGGGGTCCTCGAGCAGATCCTGGCCCGGCAGCCCCGCGGGGGGCACCGCACCCGCGAGGGTGGCGATGGTGGGGAAGAGGTCCACCAGCTCCACCGGCTGGGTGATGTCCCGGGGGACTGTGTCCGGATCCGGGGGGATGACGAACAGGGGCACGTGCACCGTGCGCTCGAGCAGCAGCTGGTTGGTGCCCCAGGTGGGGTGGTCCTCGGCGCCGCCGCCGGGCTCGCCCAGGTTGATGCCCGTCAGGCCCGCCACGACGACCCAGCGGGGGCGGTCCGAGGCCTGATCCAGCACCGAGAGCAGGCCCCGGATCCCGCCCCCCAGCCCGTGCACGGCCTCTTGGTAGGTGCCGTAGAGCTTCTCGAGATCGGCGGGTCCCGTGATCTTCTGCGCCAGCTCGGGCTGGTGGGCCAGCATGGGCTCCACCAGCTCCGGGACCTGGCCGCTCCAGCCGGTGCGGGCGGCCACGTCGGGCCGCAGGGAGATGACGGTGTCCGCCACCGAGACCACCAGCAGGTGGGGCCGCTCGGGCTCGCTGCGCCAGAAGGCCTGGGCTTCGCGGTGGATGCGCTCCCAGTCCGCCCGCCCGTCGTCCCAGCGAACGGTGAGGTCCTGCGCCTGCTGGAAGCGACCCTCGAAGACCTCGCCCGCGGGCAGGTTGGCGTGCAGCAGGGCGGTGCTGTAGCCGTACAGCCCCAGCACCTCGGGCAGGGTGTGTCGGTCCGCGGGGATGCTGGCACACCAGGGGTGGTCGTCGCCGCCGTCGGGGTCGAGCACCGGCAGCCCGCACATGGGGATGGCCGAGGGGTAGTGCCCGGTGAGCAGGGACCCGAGGCTGACGAAGGCCGACGGGCTCTGGGCGTAGGCGGAGCTGTACATGGCCGCGCCCCTGGCCTCGAGCTGCTTGCGCAGCAGCGGCCCGGTCTCATCGCTCGAGCCCAGGCGGGCGCGCGCGCCGGAGGCCAGCACCACCACGATGTCGGGGCCCTCGGCAGCCTCGGCGTTTGGTGGCGGAGCTGCGCCGCTCGGCGTCGGCGCCTCCACGGCGGGGTCACCACTGCAGCCGAGCAGCAGGCTGGCGGCGGCCACGGGGAGCCAGGTGGTGCGGCCGCTCCAGGCCGCCCCCAGCGCCAGGCCGGTCACCCCCAGCCACGCGAGCTGGGTCAGGGCGAAGGCGCCGCCGCTGGTCCCGGCGTCGGGCAGACCTGTGAGCTGGAGGCCCGCCAGCAGCGCCAGGTTGACGATGGGAGGGATGAGCAGGGGCAGCAGCAGGCCC
This sequence comes from uncultured Enterobacterales bacterium, assembly GCA_964481655.1. Classification (GTDB taxonomy): domain Bacteria; phylum Myxococcota_A; class UBA796; order UBA796; family JAFGLY01; genus CALDOK01. Next base: position 15,956 of record CAYZVO010000184.1, read on the forward strand.
AGGCCCGCCCAGCGCACGGCCCGGGCGGGCATCAGGCTCGGGCGGAGGGCCGCGGCGCCGATCCAGAGAGCGAGGGGCAGGCTGAGGAAGCGCAGCGCGAGCCAGGCGGTGGTGGCCCAGCGCTGCACGGCCCAGAGCAGGGCCCGGGGGTAGCCGTGGCCGGGATCCGTGTCGGCCTGGTGGTGGATGGCGTGGGCGATGCCCGCCAGGCAGCGCTCGGAAGACACCATCTGGGGCAGCTGCAGCAGGGGGACCCGGGTCTCCACCGAGCGCAGCCACTGCCGCTGGACCAGCTCACCACCCTCGACCACGGTGATGGTCGAGACGCCGTGGTCCACCTTCAGCAGGCGCTGCTCCTCGTAGGGCTCGGGGTGCACGCTGAGCCAGACCACAGGGAGGATGGAGAGCAGCAGCAGCCCTCTGGTGGCCAGTGAGCGCATTCCGCTCGCCGCTCTGCGCCCCAGGGCCCAGGGCAGCAGCCCCAGGGCCGCCAGCCAGGCCATGGGTAGCAGCCGCGGCCAGTCCACCGAGGCCAGGCGGGTGGGGTCCAGGGCCGGGAAGCTGGGGGGCAGGCGGGAGGTGCCGATGGCCAGGGCTCCCACCAGAGCGCCGAGCAGCAGCAGGCCCGCCAGCAAGGGCGTGGCCGGGTGCCTGCGGCGGCGGGCGGTGTCGCTCATGGGGTCGGTGGATCGATGGGGCGGGTGAAGGTGCGCAGCTGGGCGTGGATGACCGTGGGCACGGTGCGCTCGGGCTCGAAGCCCGCCTGCTCGATGTGGGCCCAGAGGGCCTCGAGGGAGTAGCCGGTGTCCACGGCGGCCCCGGTGCCGTTGCTGCGAGGGCCGATCTCGACCACGGCGAGCCGTCCGCCGGGCTTCAGGGCTTCGATGAGCCCGCGGGAGAAGGCCATGGTGGCGCCGGTGGCGGGCTCGGTGCCCGCCTGCAGGTCCATGAGGTAGAGGTCCTGGTAGACCAGCGCGACCCAGACCAGATCCAGGGAGCCGGCGGGCAGCTCGGCGGCGACGCCTTCGCTCAGGACCGGCTGCAGCTGCGCCAACCCGGCGTCCGCGGCCACGGCCTCGAGGTAGTCGGTGAACACGGGGTCGATGTCCACGGCGTACAGGCGGCCTTCGGGGCCCACGGCATGGGCGAAGGGCAAGGAGAACCAGCCGGCACCCGAGCCGATGTCCGCCGCGTGCATGCCCGGCTCGAGGCCGATCTCCCGCAGCAGCAGCTCCATGGTCAAGGGCGTGTGCTGGGTGGACCACAGGGCCAGCCGGTCCCGGCCCATCTCGAGCCAGGAGCTGCGCTCGAACACGGGGAAGTCATCGGGGCAGCTGCTGGGGTCGATCTCCCAGCCGCCGCAGCGGATGGGCTCGGGCTCGTCGGTGACCGGGGCGTCGCCCAGCTCCACCAGCTCGAAGGGCTCGCCGCCGGGCTTGCGGAAGCCGGCCCGGTCCTCACGCCAGGTGCAGCTGGCCACCAGGTTGCAGGACAGCAAGGCGGAGACCTGGTCCGGGGGCCGGTCGAACCAGTAGCGGTAGGCGGCGGGTTCCTGATCCGGCAGACCGGCGAGCACCCGGGTCTCGGCCTCGGGGCCGTGCAGCAGGCGCTGGGTGTAGGCGTGCAGCTGGTGGCCGAAGCGGTAGGCGGGGGCGTCGGTGGTGGCGAGCTGTTCGGCCCAGGCGGCCGCGGCCTCGAGCACGGCGGGGTCCTTCCCGCTGGTGTGGTCCACGATGGCCTGGCTGATGTGGTCGGCCCGGTGATGGGTGGGAAAGTCCGGGCCGCGGGGGGGCAGCCCGGTGGGGTCTTCGGTGGCCCCGTGCAGGGGGGCGGGCCGGGCCTGCTCAGCAGCGGGAGGGGCCGCGGCGGGCTCGTCCGGGGCCGGGCCATCGCAGGACACCCCGCAGGAGAGCAGCGCGATGCCGGCGGCGATGGCGATGCGGTGGCGGGGCTGCATGGATGGGCTCCGTGACGTCGCGCTGAACCTAACGCACCACCCAGGCGGTCCAGTCCTGGCCGCGCTGGCTGGGCTCCCCCAGCTCCCGTTGGATCCGTGCGGTGCTGCGCTCGAGCTCGCCGGGTTCGAAGGCGCTGTGGTGGAGCAGGAGGACCTCGAAGCCCATGGCCGCCAGGCCGCTGGGCCCTGGCGGGGGGCCGAGGTGCAGCGGCCCGGACAGAGGGATGTCCCGGTTGCGGGCTCGCCCGGCGGGGTCGTCCAGCAGGTGCAGCAGGTCGGCGATCAGGGGATCCTGGCGCAGGGGCTCTGGCAGGAACACGTTGACGCCGTAGGCGATGGGGCGTCCGTGGTCGAGCTGCCAGCGCAGGTAGCGGCGGTTCCAGTCGGTGGCGTCGGGGGGCCAGTCCAGCACGGCGCCGACGCCCTCTGTCAGCGGGGGAGGGGAGGCCGTGGGGGTGGTGGGGACCGGCCAGGGGGCCGGGGAGAGGACCAGGGACTCCACCAGGACCAGGGCCACAGCTACGCCCGCGGCCCAGCGGGGCAGGCTGCGCAGGGCGAGGGCGGCCAGCAGGGCCAGCAGCGGCACCAGCAAGGCCACCATGCGGTAGGGGTGGTGGATCCAGGCCAGGGGCGAGCCCTCGAGGTAGGCCAGCCGAAGGGGCAGCGGCAGTGTGAACGCCTCGGTGCCCACGAAGTGATCGGCCACCCGCGCCTCGGGGCCCAGGCACAGCAGCCCGTACAGGCCCACCGGCAGCAGCAGGCGGCGGGTCTCGGGTCGCCGCCACAGGCCCCAGGCGGCCAGGCCCATGGCGATCCAGCCGAGGTAGTGCACGTGCATGATCCCGGGGTTGCCCTGGGTGGCCAGGTCCGGGAAGTGGCGGTCTCCGGGCACCAGGAACCCCGCCAGGTCCACCGGCGGTAGGCTGGGGGTCACCCAGCCCGGCGCGGTGCCCGGCTGGACCAGGCTGGCGGTGGCGTGCAGGCCCTGCCAGACCAGGGCGAGCCAGGGCGCCGCCACCACCAGCCCGACGGCGGCGGTCACTGCGGCCGGTCGCAGCCGGGCGCGCCAGCCGGGGCCCGGCAGGCAGCAGAGCAGCAACAGCCCACCGAAGACCGCGTAGTACGGTGCCTGCAGCGCGCAGAGGCCCAGCAGCGCCCCGGTCAGCAGGGCGCCGCGCAGGCTCGTGGGGCCCGCATCGAGCAGCCCGAGGCCGCGCAGCAGGGCGGCCACGTAGAGCACCGGCAGCGCCAGGCCGACGTACTCCGACAGCCCGGAGTGCAGCAGGCCCAGCAGGAAGGGGCTGGCCCCCACCACGGCGGACGCGAGCACGCTGGCGCTGCGGCTGGCACCCACCCAGACCGCCGCGGCGTAGGCCGCCAGGGCCGCCAGGCCCACCTGCAGCAGGATCAGGCCGTTGTAGACGGCGGCGGGCCCCAGGGGCCGCAGGGGCAGCGACAACGCGGCCCCCAGCAGGTCGGGGTACCACAGGCGTCCCCCCTCTGGGAACGCGATCAGCCCGGTGTGTCCCGGCCAACGGCCGGCCGCGAGCTCCCCCCCCCCCCCCCCCCCCCCCCCCCAGGGATAACCAAAAAAACCCCCCGGGGGGGCCCCCCCCCCCCCCCCCCCCCCCGGCCCCCCCCCCCCCCCCCCCCCCCCCCCCC
>CAYZVO010000185.1:0-19537 GCA_964481655.1 uncultured Enterobacterales bacterium
AGGACCACGTCGCCGCAGACATCGTCGCCGTCCTCGGTGGTGGTGAGGATCGCGGCGTCCCCGAGCAGCGCCGCACCCACCACGTAGTTGCGCCGCGCGGGGGCCCCCACGGTGAAGTCCCGATCCCAGCTGCCGCCCGGGGTGCGGCGGCGGTAGCGGATGGTGTGCCCGCTCTCGTAGTCCCCGCCTTCGCGGGTGACGATGTGCACCGCACCGTCGGCGCTCACGGCGATGGCCGGCGGGAAGTCGAGCCCCCCCTGCTGGCCATCACCCACGTCCTCGGTCACCAGCACCGAGCCGTCGCGACCCAGCTCGTAGTAGCGGCTGGTGATGATGTGCAGCCGGCCGCTGGGGCCGGGCAGCATGTCGAACTGCTCCCCGCTGACGACGCCGCCGTGCAGGGTCCAGTCCTGGGCGAGGGCCGGGGCGGGGAGCAGGGCCGCGGTGACGATGAGGGGGAACAGCATGGCGCGTCCGGGGACAGGGGCGACTCCGAGGATACCGCAGCGGGGGCTCGGGGCTGACATCCGGATCACGATTCTCGGCTCGCAGGGGGCCCACGCGCAGGCCGTGTTCCACCGGAGACCCCCACGGGCACGGCCCCTCCGAGCCCTGGCACGGCTCCTGCAGAAGCAGCCGACGCACTGACCCGGAGACACCCATGCGCACCTCCCTCATCTTCATCGCCGGCGTCGCGGCCGCCGTGGCGCTCACCCACGCCACCGTGGCCTTCGCCTGCTGCTTCCAGCCCAGCGACTGGACCACCCTGCACCTGGTCTCGTCGACCATCGACGGCGAGCCCACCGTCTACCCCGAGGGCTTCCCGCCCGTCGGCTACGAGGCCACCGCCCTGTGGGACGGCGTGCAGATCGACATCATCGACCCGGAGGGCTTCGTCATCGGCAGCGAGACCTTCACCCGGAGGATGCCGTGAGCCCCCGCCGCGGCCGTGGGGCCGCCCGCCGAAAGAGCCTGCTGGTGCTCGCCGCCGGCCTGATGACCGGCCTGGGCATCTCGGTGCTGGGCCAGGCCTGCTTCCCTGGATGCGACAACGTCGAGTCGCTGCACTTCAAAGGCGGTGACTTCATGCGCACCGGCTCCTGGGGAGAGATCGCCCCCCACCCCAGCGGCGACGAGGTGCGCTTGCACCTGAACATGCAGGAGCACATGCTGACGGTGGAGTTCGACACCAGCGAGGGCCGGGTCGTGGAGCTGTGGGAGCTGGGTCGCATCGAGGAGTGGTAGTCCCCACGGGTGCGCAGCGGCGCGGGGTTAGCTGAGGCGTAGCCCCGGAGCCGCCATGATCCGTCGCCCCGCCCTGCTCGCCCTGGCCCTGGTCCCCACCCTGCTCGGCTGTCCCCCCGATGAGGCCGAGCTCCTCACCGGCCTGCCCGACGATCCGGGGGAGAATCCCCTGGTGCCGGACGTGCCGATGTACCCCTTCCCATCGGACTTCTACCTGGAGGACGACGCGGACACCCACACCGGCCGCCGGCTGGTGCTGGACGACGAGCTCATGCCCGAGGGCGTGTCCGCCGCCACCCTTGCCACGGCGGACGGCTTCTCGAGGGCGCCGGCGATCCTGACCTGGTTCGAGGGCGGGCTCGACCCCGCCAGCCTCCCGGACATCGACGATCCCAGCGCCGCCATGGCCGCCGACGCCACGGTCATGCTGGTGCGCGAGCAGAGCTGGGAGCCCGTGCCGCTGCTGGTGGAGCTCGACCTGAACGCCGAAGACGTCGACGAGCAGGCCCTGATCATGCGACCCCAGGACATCCTGGAGCCGGGCACCGGCTACGTCGCCATCCTGAGCTCGGGCCTGCGCAGCGCCGACGGCGAAGGCACCCCGCCGGTGAGCGAAGCCTTCCGCGCCCTGCGGGACGGCATCGAGACCGACTCGAGCACGGTGGAGGCCCAGCGCGACGACTTCGAGCTGGTGAACGACGCCATCGCCGGCGTCGGCCTGGCCCCCGAAGACGTCGTGCTGGCCTGGAGCTTCCACACCCGCTCCGCAGAGCAGGTGCAGGACACCCTCATCGCCATGCAGGACGCCACCGTGGACTGGGATCTCGGGGCTGGACCATCACCGAGGACGCCTGGGAGGACGGCGGCGAGAACCGCATCATCCACGGCAGCTTCGAGGCCCCCGACTACATCGGCGAGGACTCCAGCATCGAGCTTGACGCCGACAGCGGCGAGCCGGCGGTGAAGGGCACCCGCACCGTGGAGTTCATGCTCACCATCCCGGTCACCGCCTCCACGGAGACCCGCCCCGCCATGGTCTTCGGCCACGGCTTCTTCTCGAGCCTCGAAGAGCCCACCTGGAGCTCGCTGAACACGGGCCTGCAGCGCTGGCGCATGGCCGCGGCCACCACCAACTTCCTCGGCTTCTGCGAGGACGATCTGGTGGACACCATGGGCATCCTGGGCTCAGGGCTCGATGGAGTCACGAAGGTGGTCGCCCAGCAGATGCAGAGCCACGTGCACCAGACCCTGCTGGGCCGCCTGGTGGCCGAGGAGCTCTCGGAGGTGGTCACCGCCGAGGACGGCACACCCCTGATCGACGGCGACAACGTGCACTACATGGGCATCTCCAACGGCGGCACCCAGGGCCTGGTGATCATGACCGCCTCGCCCTTCTTCGAGCGCGGTGTGCTCGACGTGCCGGGCGGCGGCTGGACCCACATGCTGCAGCGGGCCGTGCAGTGGAACACCATGGGCTCGGCGTTCTCGAGCCAGTACGACGACCCGCGGGACCTGCAGCTCGAGATGTCCCTGCTGCAGCTGGTCTTCGACCCCATCGACTCGCTGAACTGGGTGGAGCACCTGGCCCAGGACCGGCTGCCCGGCCGCCCGGACGTGCGCGTCAGCCTGCAGGAGGCCGTGGGTGACTGCCAGGTCTCCAACATGGTCACCGAGTGGGTCGCCCGGGCCGGCGACATCCCCCTGGTCACCCCCTCGCCCCGGGATGTGTGGGGCCTCGAGCAGATCAGCGCCGAGCCCCCCGACGGCACCGACCGCAATGCCGCCCTGCTGATCTACGACGAAGGCTACGAGCCCCTGGACTCGGGCAACCTCCCGCCCGAGGAGGACAACGGCGCCCACGCCACCGTGCGCAAGCTCGAGGTCTACCTCGAGCACGTCGGCGCCTTCATGGAGGACGGCACCATCGCCCAGTTCTGCGACGGCGCCTGCGATCCCGACTAGCTAGCCCAGTGGTGATGGAAGGCCTCGTCCAGCGCCGACGGGGCCAGCCCGGCGCGGCGGTAGAACGGCGCCCGATCCGGATGGCAGGCCAGCCAGACGCTGTGCTCCCGGGCGATCTCCCGTAGGAACGCCTCCCCCAGGCCCTGCCCGCGCAGCGCCCGGTGCACCGCGAAGTAGCTGAGGTTGTGGTAGCCCTGGGCCGCGTAGTCCCGGGCGAGACGCCGGCGGCCGGGCTCGAGGAAGCGGTTTGTAGGCGCCGGGGTGAGCAACGCACCGCCGACGACCACCCCGTCGTGGGCGAGCCCCAGCACCCGGCCCCGCTCACGGGCGAGCGCGGGCAGCACCACGCCCGGTGCCCAGGGCCAGCGGCGGCCGGCCACCCGCAGGTAGGCACGCAGCCCGGGATCCCGCAGGCCCAGCGCGCGGAGCTCCATCAGGCCGCCCTCTGGGCCAGGACCGCGACCTTGAAGGGCTGACGCAGGGGCTCCCGCGGCGCCTCGAGCCCGCCCAGCACGCCACCGAGCAGGGGGGAGAGCAGCTCGCTGCGCAGCCGCACGTGGCTGCGGGTGGGCACCGGCACCGCGCCGATGGTGCTCTTGATCTGCTGGGCCGTGCGGCCGTAGTCCACCGTGTGCAGCCCGCGCTCGAGGGCGATGCGCAGGAAGTCGCAGAGCATGCGCGGGTAGATGGACAGCCGGCGGTTCAGCTGCTGATCGAAGCCGACGCTGTGGGCCATCAGCACCCCGTCGTGCTCGATGGCGCAGAGCCAGCCCACCGGCTCGCCGTCCAGCAGGTACGCCTGCACGATCACGTCATCGCCCAGCTCATCCATCAGGCTGGCCAGGCAGAGGCCACCCTCGCCCACCCGGAAGTCGGCCTTGGACACCACCGCGGCGTGCAGGGCGGCGAGGGCCTCGGCCTGGCGCGCGAGCTCCACGCCTCCCAGCCGCCGGGGCTCGAGGGCCGCCGACTTGGCGTAGGCCCGCTTGGCCTTGACCCGGAACTTGGACTTCAGGGCCGCGCTGTAGTCGTCGAAGTCCCGCCAGCGGAGGTCGAGGGCCAGCACCATGCGCGGGCCGCTGTCCACCGGGCTGTAGCCGTGGGCCCGCAGCGCCGTGGCCCAGGCCTCCGACGGCGGGACCGCCTCCTCGAGCACCAGCCCGACGGGGCGCTGGGACGGTGGGCAGGTGGCCGCGATGCGGCGCAGGGCCATGCTCAGCTGGGCCATGGCGTCCCGGGGATCGACGTCCTCCCGGAAGTGGAAGCCGGTGCCGCCACAGCCGAAGCCCACGCTGCAGACCAGCACGGGCACGGCCAGGGGGCCCTCGCCCAGGCCCATCAGCCGGCCGAGCAGCGCGCCCAGCCGATCGTCGGGGAGCAGTTCGGAGAGCGCGGGGGCGTGGAAGCGGTCCAGCCGCACCGCCGCGACCCCCGTGGCCTCACCGTCTCGCTCGAAGACGACGTAGCGATGCTGGGCGCCCGGCCCCGCGCCCCGCTCCGCCGCGGCGAGGCTGCCTCGCCGGGCCCAGGGCCCGAGCCCGGCGGTGAGCCGGTCCCAGGCGCGGGCGTCGAGCTCGTGAACGCTGCTGGAGATGCGCGCGCTGCGGGGGCATGCGCCGCTGCAGCCCAGGTCGAGCAGGGTGTGGGTGCGCCCGGGCAGGAGCTGGTCGGAGCGCAGGGTGGACAGGCCTTCGAGGGTGATGCTGGGGGTCATGATGTTCCTCTTGTAAAATTGTGTAATTAGACAACTATCGAACTATTGGGGCAAAAAAATCAGGCGCCACCGACCAGGGCGAGCAGCGCCTGGACCTCGCCCACCGTGCCCTGCTCCACCCGGGCGACCACGAAGCGGCCGCGGCGCTCGGTGGTGATGAGCCCGGCGTTGGTCAGCTCCTTGAGGTGGTGGGAGATGGTGGGGGCCGACAGGTCGAACAGGGCCATGATGTCGCTGATCATGCAGCCGTCGTGCTCGAACTCGGTGCGCTGCTGCTTCGCGATCTCGAGGAACAGCTCGAGCCGGTTCTTGTTGGACAGGGCCTTCATGATCTTGGCCATGCGGGTGGTGTCGGTGGAGCTGCTCATGGGGCGACCCGTTCTTACAGTTTGACAACTGTCGAAGTATTAGCGCTCCCCTCGCCGACCGTCAAGGGGGGGCCGGGCGCTCGAACAGGTGCAGCTCCGCGCGCACCACCCGCGGCTCCCTGCCGACCCAGACCAGGCCGCTGTCCTCGATGATGGCCCGCAGGCGGGCCTGGTCGAAGCCGAGCTCCAGCTCGCCGAGGTCCCCCTGTGGACCCACCTCGAGCACCGCCAGCCGCCCTCCGGGCCGCAGCCCGGCGGCCAGCGCCCTGGTGAAGGCCGCGGTGCTACCCAGCTCCGGCTCCACGCCGGCGCGGGCGTCCAGCAGGAACAGGTCGGGGTAGACCTCGGCCACCCAGATGCGGTCGAGGGCAGCGGGGGGCAGTGAGGGGGTGGGGTCGTCACTCAGCACGGCGCTGACCTGCGGGAAGCCACCGTCCCGGGCCACCACGGTGAGCAGCTCGGCGAAGACGGGGTCGAGCTCCAGGGCCAGGATCCGGCCCCGTGGGCCCACCGCGCGGGCGAAGGGAAAGGTGAACCAGCCCGCCCCAGCGCCCACATCCGCCAGGCTCATGCCCTCCTCGAGGCCGAGGGCGTCCACCAGGACCTCCACGCTCAGGGGCTCGGCCTCGGTGGACCAGACCTCCAGTCGATTCCGTCCCTGGTTGGCCCAGGAGGTCCTCTCGAACGCCGTGAAGCAGGCGGGGCAGGTCGAAGGATCGAGCTCGCGTCCACCACAACGCACCACGGGATCGGCCTCGTGCCCCGCGAAGCCCCCGTCCCCCACCGTCCGGGCGCCGGAGCCCCGCTCCCGCCAGATGCAGGACGCCACCAGGTTGCAGCGCAGCAGCGCCGCGACCTCGGCGGCGGGCCGATGGAAGAAGTAGCGGTACAGGGCGGGCTCTTCGAGGGGCAGGGTGGCCACCACGGCCGCCTCCGCCGCGGGTCCGTGGGCCAAGCGCTGGGTGTAGGCGTGGAGCTGATGGGCGAACCGATCCTGGGGCTCCGCCTGGGAGGCCAGCTCGACCGCCCAGATGGCCGCCTGGGCCAGGGCCTCGTCGTCGCCGCGCTCGTGGTGGGCCAGGACCCCTTCGGCGATCATCTCCGCCACCCGGTGGGTCGGGAAGTCGATGGCCGGCGGCAGGTAGCTGGGCTCGACCGTCGGAGGGGACGCCGGGGCCGGCGCGGTCGCGGCCGGCTCAGCGGTCATCGGCGCGTCGGGCGCACAGGCCAGCCCGGCCACGAGCGAGAGCAGCACGGACAAGCGGCGCGACATGAGGGACGGTCTCCACTGTGTCGTTCACCGCGATTTTACCTAAGCCACACCCCGACGCCAGCCTCAGCCGAGGGACTCCAGGGCCTCGAGCAGGTAGCGACGCTGCTTCGAGTAGTGGTAGCCGACCTGCGACACCCCGTATCGATGAGTGCGCCCGAAGGGGCAGGCGTCGCGCATGGCGAACCAGGGCTCCCAGCGCTCGCGCACGCCCTTCCAGGCCGGGGCCTCGGCCCCATCGGCCGCGCGGCCCAGCGCGCACTCCAGCAGCGGCACACAGGGTCGGGCCTCGCAGCTGGCGCAGGGGAACGGCGCGCTCCACAGCGGCGCCTCGGGCCCCGCGAGATCGAAGACCAGCACCGCCCGCAGCCCGAACCACAGCCCCACCCGACGATGGATGGTCAGGTGGCAGGGCGTCATGCCCACCAGACCGGAGGCCGCCGCCACCCGCTGCATGGAGTAGTCCCGGCTGCCGGGGCCGTTGACCTGGTGCACCGACGCCGGCGCGGCGGGCAGCCCATCGATGGCGCCGAGCACCCGCCGCTCCACCCAGCGGTCCAGCGGGTGCTGGCCCTCGAGCAGGCCGGGATCATGGCGCACCCCGCGCAGGAACGGCTCCCACATGGCCACGGAGTTGCCGATGACCACCGCCAACGAGCCGGGCCCCGCTGGCTCGGGCAGGCGCAGGTGCGCGGGCTCGGAGCCGTTGTACCAGCCCACCTGCATGGGAGCGATCAGATCGATGCCGTCGGGCAGGAGGGAGGCCTCGAGGGCGTCGCGGACAGCTTGCCAGGAGGGAGAACGCATCCCCACCCCTACTCGGCGACACCGCGCCGGTGCAACGGGAGGGGCGGTCTGGCGTATGCGTTCCCACGAATGCCCGCTATGCTGCTGGCATGTCCTCCAAGCTCTCCGTCCTCGTCTTCCTGTCGCTCCCCCTGGCTGCCTGCACGGCGGACACCGAGGGCTGCGACGACGACGGGCCCGTCGAGATCGGGTCGGTCGTCGACAGCGTCAACCAGCACACCCTCGACCTGTTCGCCGCCGCGCAGACCGAGCCTGACAACCAGTTCATGAGCGGGCTGTCGGTGCAGTCCGTGCTCGGCCCGGTGCTCGCCGGAGCGGAAGGCCAGACCGAGGCCGAGCTGCTCGAGGTGCTGCACGTGGCCAGCGACGAGGCCAGCTACCACGCCGAGCTGGGTGGCCTGCTGCGCCTGCTCGATGTCTGCGAGCGGGATCACGCCTACACCCTGGACATCGGCAACCGCCTGTGGGTGCGCCAGGGGGAGAGCTGGGATCAGGCCTACCTCGACCTGCTCCTGGAGGCGTATGGCTCCGAGCTGCAGGAGCTGGACTTCAGCGGAGATCCCGAGGGTGCCCGGGGCACCATCAACGCCTGGGTCTCGGCGCTCACCGCGGACAAGATCCCCGAGCTGATGCCCCCCGGCAGCATCGACGGCAACTCCAAGGCGGTCTGGACCAACGCCATCTACATGAACGCCGACTGGGCCACGGAGTTCGACGCCAGCTGGACCTCGAGCGCCCCCTTCACCCTGGCCAGCGGGGACGCGGTCCAGGCCGATCTCATGGTCGCCATCGACCACCCCGCCCGCTTCGCGCTGCTGGACGACGGCACCAAGGTGCTGGTGCTCCCCTACATCGAAGAGAACCTGGCCATGGTGGCCCTGCTGCCCCCGGAGCACGACGGCCTGCCCGCCCTCGAGGCCGCCCTCGACGCCAACACCCTGGCGGCCTGGGTCGGCGAGGCCCGCAACGGCTCGGTCCATGTGACCATCCCCCGCTTCACCATGCGCTGGAAGGACGACATCGCCGACACCCTGGACGCGCTGGGGCTACCCAGCCTGTTCGGAGACGCCGACCTGAGCGGCATGGGCCCTGGGGGCTCGGGGATCGCCATGGCCGAGGTCTGGCACGAGGCCTTCGTGGACGTGCACGAAGCGGGCACCGAGGCGGCCGCGGCCACCGGCGGGGACGCCGAGGACTCCGCCGGACCGGAGCCCGATGTCTTCCGGGCCGATCACCCCTTCCTGTTCTTGCTGCAGGACGAGGCCACCGGCGCGGTGTTGTTCATGGGCCGGGTGGCGGACCCCACGGCGGGCTAGCCGATCTCCACCCGATCCCGTCCGGCCTGCTTGGCCTGGTACATGGCGCGGTCGGCGCGCTCGAGCAGGGCCTCGATGGGCTCCCCGGGGGTGCGCGCCGCCACGCCGAAGGAGGCGGTCACCCCGAGCCCGGCTGCGGTCGCGGACCAGCCGTGGGCGGCGATGGCTGCGCGCAGGCGCTCGGCGGAGGCGCGGGCACCCTCGAGGTCTGTGCCCGGCATGAACAGCGCCAGCTCTTCACCGCCGTAGCGGACCAACACATCGGCGTCCCGGCAGCGGTGCAGGCCGATGCGGGCCACCTGCTCGAGGACCCGGTCCCCCACGGCGTGGCCATGGGTGTCGTTGATGGCCTTGAAGCGATCAAGATCGATGAAGGCCACACAGAACGGGGCACCATCGCGGTCGCAGGCCGCGAGCATCCCCGGCAGGCCATCCTCCACCCAGGACCGCAGGTGCAGGTTGGTGAGGGGGTCCCGGTGGGTGGCCATGCGGATCTTCTGGTTGACCCGCCGCAGGTGGGCGAACTCGCCCAGATCCAGCACCTCGAAGCGCAGCGAGACCGGGCCCACGGACACGATGTCGCCGGGGCGAAGCACGCAGGACTCCACCAGGCGCCCCCCGAAGCTCACGCCGTTGGTGGAGCCCAGATCCCGGACCACGCAGCGCTCGTCACCGCGGGTGCGGAAGGCGGCGTGCCGGCGGCTGACGCCGACATCCTGCAGCGCCAGATCGACCCCCTGGTCGCGCCCCACCACCGTGTCCACCGTGTCCTCGAGCACCGCGTAGGCCAGCATGTCCGGGCCGGCGGCGACCCGCACGACCGGGAAGCGCTCGTCGCTGTCGAGGGTGTAGCTGTCCCGCGAGAGCTTGACGGTGGCGTCGGGCGGAAACGGATCCGCCGAGGGCCGCGACGGCCGGACCGGCTTGGTGGGGCTGGACATGCGAAAGGCTAACCCGGGCCCGCCCCGGCATCCCGGCCGCGAAAGGCCATGCGGTGATCGGAATATGACCGGTGTGTCACACTGAGGCCCATGGACCCGTCCCCTCCCCTCGGCGCTCCCTTCAGAGGACGGCACTGCGTCTCCGTCGCCCTGCTGCTGGTCGTGCTCGGAGCCTGCTCGGCCTCGCCGGCCGACGACACCGCCCCGCCCCAGGACACGGAGACGGCCCCCGAGGGTGACGCTGACACCGACGCCGACAGCGACACGGACGCCGACGCTGACGCAGACACAGACGCCGATGGCGACGCGGACGCCGACAGCGACACCGACGCCGACACCGACATCCCCGTGGACGCCGACGGCGACGGCTGGACCAGCGACGAGGACTGCGACGACAGCGACGACGAGGTCCACCCCGACGCCAAGGAGACCTGCGAGGACGGCATCGACCAGGACTGCGACGGGCTCGACGCCGAGTGCATCTACGAGGGCAGCCACCCCCTGGCCTCGGCCAGTGCCAAGCTGCACTGCGCCCACGCCAGCTACGACCTGGGGCGGCTCATCGACGTGGGTGACGTCGACGGTGACGGCCTGGAAGACATCGTCTCCACCACCCTCTTCGCGGGCACCCTCAGCGGCGGCGGGTATCTGCTCCATGGCCCCCTGACCGGCAGCGCCGACGTGGACAGCGCGGGCATCCGCCTGGAGGGTCCGGGGATGAGCAACGGCCCCGGGCGCTCCCTGGGCCTGGGGGACACCAACGGCGACGGCTACGACGACATCGTCTTCGGGGCGCCCTACGGCAACAACGAACGGGCCTACCTGATCCTGGGCCCGGTGAGCGCCGACATGAGCCTCGCCGACGCCGACGTCCAGTTCACGGGCCCCGACAGCTCGTTCCTGGCCCATGGCGTGGACCTGAGTGACGTGGACGGCGACGGCCTCGCGGACCTGGCGATGGGCGCCTACCGCGACGACAGCGGCGGCATCTCAGCGGGCGCTGTCTACCTGAAGTACGGCCCCGTCACCGACGACGGCTCGACCCCCGACGACGCCGACGCGATGCTCATCGGCGAGGAGTCAGCCAACTACACCGGCCGCACCCTGCGCACCGGCGGGGACCACAACGGGGACGGCATCGGGGACCTGCTTGTCCCCGCCAACTACGCCTCGGACCATGCGGCGGCCGCGGGCAAGGCCTACGTGGTGCACGGCCCGGTCAGCGGGAGCGTGGACCTGAGCCCGCTGACGGGATCTTCCTGGGGGAGGCGGCCTTCGACTACGCCGGGACCGCCCTCGCCCAGGGGGACGTGAACGGCGACGGGCTGGCCGACGCGATCGTCGGCTCCTATGGCAACAGCGGAGGCGCCCAGGCCGGGGCCACCTACGTACAGCTCGGACCCTGCACGGGCCTCGGAGACCTGGCGAGCGCGGCCGTGATCGTCCGCGGCAGCGCGGCCGGGCAGTGGGCAGGCCTGGGGCTGGCATCCCGAGACCTGGACGGCGACGGCCGCGATGAGCTGTTGGTGGGCGCCCCGGGAGACAACACCGGTGGCTCGAGCACGGGCGCCGCGTACCTCTTCTACGGTCCGGCCAGCGGCGGCTACACCACCAACGACGCCGACGCATCGCTCCACGGCGAAGCCGCCGGGGACAACGCCGGCCAAGGGGTGGCCATCGCCAACCTGGACGGCAGCGGCTGGCTCGAGCTCTTGATCGGCGCACCCTACGAGAGCTCCGGAGCGACCCAGGCGGGGGCCGTCTACGTCGAGCTCACCGACTAGGCGCGGGCGGCTCCGGGATCAGTCCACGTCGCAGGCGTTGTCCGCGCAGCTGAAGTCGGTGCCGGCGCCGGCGTCGTAGGCGGTGCCGCCTTCGGCGGTGCCGTCGGAGGCGAAGATGTCCTCGGGGCTGTTGCCGGCGAAGTCGCAGTCGGTGCCGGTGACCACGCCCTCGTAGTAGACGAAGATCCCGCCACCGAGGGGGGCCTCGTTGTCGGAGAAGCTCACCCGCTCGAGGGTGGCGCTGCCGTAGACCAGCAGGCCGCCGCCGTACATGCCGCCGTCGTCTGTATTGCCCGAGAACTCACCGTCGGTCAGGGTCAGGTCGCTGTTGTACAGCCAAATGCCGCCGGAGAAGCCGCTGGCGGTGTTGTCGACGATGGAGAGGTTGGTGGCGGTGACGTCGCTGTTGAAGATGGCCATGCCGCCGCCATCGAGGGACACGTTGTCGTGCACCTGCACGTCGTCGAAGGTGGCGGTGGAGTCCCACAGGGTCACGGCGCCGCCGTCGTCCTCGGAGGCGTTGTCACGAAAGACCGCCGAGGTGACGTCCACGGTGCAGTCGTTGGTGTACATGGCGGGGCCATCGTTGGCCTCGTTGGCCGAGAAGATGGCGTTGGTGACGACCAGCACGCCCTCCTGCTCGCAGTAGATGCCGCCGCCGCCGGAGTTGTGGTCGGGGTCCAGGCCCGCGCCGCGATCGAAGGTGACGTTGTCGACGCTCACGGTCACGTCGGGCCCCGCGATGTCCAGGATGGTGCCGCTGAGGCCGCCGGACAGGATGGTGTCCTCTGGGGCGTCACCCAGCCCGACCAGGTCGAGATCCGCGCGCACGAGCACCCGCGAGTACCAGGTGCCCGGGCAGACCCGCAGCTCGCCCGGCAGCGCCAGGGTCACGTAGTCCCCGGTGGTGAAGCTCTCGGTGAGGTCGTGGATGGCGCCGTCGCTGCCCTCGAAGGTGACCGACGGGTCCGCGCACTCCCCGGGCTGGGTGGTGTCGGTGTCGTCGGTGTCCGGCGGCGTGCCGGTGTCGTCGGGGGTCTCGGTGTCCTGGGTGTCCTTGGGTCCGGGGCAGCCCAGCAAGCCAGCGATGAGGAAGATGAGAGGGGCGCGCATCCGTCGGCTCCGGTGAGGGTCCCATGCACCATAGCGCGCTTGAAGCCCGTTCGATCTTGCGGCATGATGAGGGATGGGCAGCCGGAGGTAGCGAGATGATCTGGGCTTTGCTGATCGGGTGCAGCCTGGGGCTGCGCAACGGCGACGACACCGGACCCGAGATCGTCGACGACGACGATCGCGTGGCCTGGTCGCTGCAGCCCACCGAGGTCGCGCTGGGCGAGACCCCTCTGGATCAGCCCATCACGACCAGCATCACCCTGGTCAACAGCGGCAACGTCGACCTGCTCGTGCTGGACCTGGGCGACGACGACCTCGAGACCCTCGAGGTCTCCATGAGCGATGCGCCCATGCTGGCCCCCGGGGCCACCACGCAGCTGGACTTCACCTGGACCCCCAGCGAACCTGGCGAGCTCATCACCTCGGTCCCCATCCAGCTCGGCAGCTCTCCTGAGGACCCCCAGATCGTCGATGTCCCGGTGGACGGGACCGCGCTGGGCGCCGTGGCCACCCTGTCCACCAGCACCTACGACTTCGGCGAGGTGGGCATCGGCTGCGAAGACGAGCTCACCCTCACCATCACCAACACCGGCAACCTGGAGATGGAGATCACCGAGGTCGCCCTGCACGGCGCCGACGGGTACCGCATCAGCGACGACGACGAGCTCCCCTGGACCATCGGCCCCTTCCAGAGCCAGGAACAGGTGGTGTACTTCTCCCCCGACGACCTGGGCATCGCGCTGACCGAGCTCGAGTTCGTGACCGACCAGGGCACCATCATCGCGGAGTTCCAGGGCGACGGCGTGGTGGACGAGGAGAAGACCATCAGCTTCGACGTGGGCGAGCAGAGCCGCACCACCATCATCTGGGACGTCAACCTCACCGCCATCCCCAACTCCACCGAGGACCAGTACTCGACCTTCTTCGTGGACGCCCTGCCCACCTTCTTCGAGACCCTGGAAGACAACAACGCCAGCTACCGGGCCGGCTTCGTCTGGAGCGTCTCCGGCACCATCGACGGCGACTACGACTACATCGACGACAGCTTCACCCCCTCCGAGGCCACCAGCGCCGCCCTCGAGATGATCGCCCCAGGGGCCACCGGCGGTGACAACGACCAGAACTTCACCACCCTGCTCGCTGCCGTGCGCGAGAACCAGGACTGGCTGTCGGAGGACTCCGGCTGGGCCGAGTCCAAGCTCAGCCTCATCACCGTGCAGCGCGACACCGAAGCCAGCGGCGGCTCCTGGTCCAACTGGGTCTCCCAGACCCAGGCCTACAAGGACGACAAGGAAGATCTCGTCTACCACGCCATCGCCGGCCCCGTGCCCGGCGGCTGTGGCAGCGCCGAGCCCTTCCGCGACTACGATCAGGCCGTCACCTCCACCGGCGGTGAGTTCCACAGCGTCTGCCTCCCCGACTGGAACGAGGCGATGGCCCAGCTGGCCGCCGCCTGCATGGAAGGCGTCGAGGGCCTGTTCAAGCTCGAGGGCACCCCGATGGAAGAGTCCATCGAGGTCTCGGTCGACAGCGTCCCCCAGGCCGACGGGTGGACCTACGACAGCGAGCTGAACGCGGTGAAGTTCGACGAGGGCGCCTACCCGCCCTTCGAGTCCATGGTGGAGATCTACTACTGGATGAGCGGCAGCTGCGGCTAGCCCTCGATCTCCTCGCAGATCTGCATCTCCTCGTTGCACTCGTAGCCGTCGGGGCAGTCCGCGTCGCTGATGCAGGGCGTGTAGCCGATCACGTCCACCGCCACGCTCAGGGATGAGCTGACGGTCAGGTCCATGCAGCCCTCGCCGGCGGCGGCCTGATCCTGAGTCTGGCGGGACAGCGCGCCGCTGGGAAAGCCGGTCACGCCGGTCTCCACCAAGGTGGCCAGGATCCCGGCGGGGACGGTGCCCTCACCGTCGTCCTCGAAGCTGCACCACAGGGTGCCGGGGGTGGTGCCGTGCTGGTCGATGTTGAGGCTCATCGCGATGGTCCCGCGGCTGATCTCCCCTGCCGGGGGCTCCCAGCGCACCAGCAGGTCCACCCCGGACTCCACGGACCACTCGTCGTCGAGCGCCTGCAGCGGCTCGACCCCCACCCCGTACAAGACGGCGGGTCCGTAGACGCCCCCGGGCATGTCCAGGGCGACCAGCGCACCCGCCTCGAACGGCGGAGACTCGAGGGAGGTGTCGAAGTAGGTGTTGCCCGGGAAGACCGGCTCGAGCTCCACCGGGGAGAGCAGCCCGGAGATGGAGACGATGCCCAGGTCCTGGTTCACCGGGTAGGTCACGCACTCGCCGTCGAAGTCGCAGGTGAAGCCCGGATCGCAGGCCGGATCGCAGTAGGGGTTGTTCCGCCGCATCAGCTGGCAGTCCCCCTCCGCGGCGATCTCCTCGAGGATGGCGATGGGCACCACGCCGTCGGCCACCACGCCCTGCACGCCGTCGCCGCCCACCTCGAAGCCCCCGAAGTCGGTCTCGAGGGGACAGGCGCCCCCGAGCTCGACGGTGGCAGGGTCGGGGGTGGTGTCCGGCGCGTCGCTGTCCTGGGCGGTGTCGTCGACGGTGCAGGCCGCGGTGAGCAGCAAAAGAAGCAGGTGTCCCATGATGGTTCTCGGCAGCGGGAGCGGGGGCGGCACGGGGACGATGGTACACCGAGAGCGTCCCGAGGACCACAGCCGTCGAGCTGGCATCCCCGGACGAGCTTGACCGGAAGGGCCCCACTCCCTAGGATGTTCGACAATCACACCCATCCACCCTCCGCAAAGGAGACCGTCTCCATGCGCACCCTCGCGACCCTCCTGCTCCCCCTGCTCATCGGCTGCCCCACAACCGCTCCCGAGGTCCCGGCCGGGGACCAGCCCGGACCGAA
Organism: uncultured Enterobacterales bacterium; assembly: GCA_964481655.1. Classification (GTDB taxonomy): domain Bacteria; phylum Myxococcota_A; class UBA796; order UBA796; family JAFGLY01; genus CALDOK01. The sequence goes on from CAYZVO010000185.1 coordinate 15,386, forward strand.
CGGAGAGGCGCCCGTGCCAGAGCCCTCGGCTCCCGAGCCCGACGTGCACCAGGCGGTGCCCGAGCACCCCAACGGCGTGCCCCCCACCTTCGCGGACCTGATCGAAGAAGGCCAGGACACCGTGACGCTCACCGTGACCATCACCGGCGCGGCCGAGGGGATGCTGGAGTTCCACAGCAGCCTGGGCGACGGGGACGCCGTGCAGCCCATCATGGTGGCCCGCGAGCCGTTCGAGGGTGGCACAGCCACCATCGCCCTGCCGGCCAACTACGAGAGCCCGCTCCACGTCGGCGCCTTCACCAGCGACTCGGGGACCCCCGATGGCGCCTTCATGCGCGGCGACCTGAAGGACGCGGTCACGGTCGGTGCCGAGAACATCTCCATCACGATCAAGATGGAGGAAGAAGCGCGCGACCCGTCCATGGAGCCCCCCCCCGCGCCCGAGCCCGCCCCGGAGGCCCCCGCGGACGAGGCCCCGGCCGATGAGGCCCCCGCCGAGGTGCCCGCGGAAGAGCCCGCTCCGGAGTAGCCATCCCGAAGCGCCGACCCGTCGCCCGCAAGCTGGCCCTGGCCGCGGTCGCCACCGTGCTGGGGCTGGTGCTCCTCGAGGGCGTGGCCCGCGTCTGGGACTACGTGAAGCATGGCACCACCCGCCTGGGTGGCAAGCCGGTGGGCCTGTGGCAGGACGAAGCAGCTCCCGGTGAGGGCCCTCGCCTGGCGCCCAACGTGCGCCTGGACGGCTTCGGGCACGAGCTGGCGGTGAACTCCCACGGCTTCCGCGGACCCGAGCTGATGACGCCGGAGCCGAACCCCGGCTACCGCGTCTGGGCCGTCGGCGGCTCCACCACCTTCGACATCTGCGTCACCGAGGACGCCGCGGCCTGGCCCGCACAGCTGCAGGTCCGGTTGACCGAGGCCTACCCGGGGCTCACGGTCGAGGTCATCAACGCCGGCATCCCGGGCGGGACCCTCAGCCAGAACCGCGCGGACCTCCAGCGCCTGGGTCCCCAGCTGGGCGCCGAGCTGCTGCTGATCCACCACGGCCCCAACGACCTGCGCAACATCGCCTCCACCCTGTGGCCCTTCCCCGCGGTGGGCGGCGGCGCGATGCACGGGCTGGCCCTGTTCCGCCTGCTCTCCGATCTCGTCCCCCCGCCCAGGGCCCCGGACGACTGGGCCGAGCGCCGCGTCACCCGCGACCAGCTCGAGCCCCTTCGCGGCGAGGTCCAGCAGCTCATCGATCTTGGCCGGGGCCAGGGCATGTCCGTGATGATCGCGAGCCACGCCCTGGCGGCCTCCGCCGAGGACTCGAGCACCCGCGCGTGGTGGGAGGTCGGCCGGACCGCCTACAGCTACGGCATGCCCCCCCAGGGCATGATCGCCAGCTACGCCACCATGAACCAGCTGTTCGAGGACATGGCCGCCGAGCAGGGTCTGCCGTACTGCGAGCTGGCCGGAGAAGTCCCCGCCGAGTCCCGCTACTGGCACGACGGCATCCACTTCACCGACGACGGCGCCGCCCTGGCCGGCGAAGTCGTGGCCGGCTGCATCGAGCGGGCGGGGCTGATCCAGCGCTGACGGCGCCGCGGCGCGGGAGACGACCTGCGAGAACGACCGGCCCGCCCATGAACCTGCGTTGTGTTGGACACATCGAGGATTCATGAGCGCCTGGAGAGCAGAAACCGCTCACCGAAGCCGAGAGTGACCGCCACTCCAGGGGTTGGTGAGCGCCGACGAGCCCATCGCGCTCAGGAGCCCGGCGGGTGGCTGGCACCTTTGGGGTTGATAAGCGCGCAGCCCCCGTGACGAACAGACATCGAATCGGAATGAACGCAGCAGCGGCCCTTGCCCACCCAGGCGGGATCGCGGCCGATCAATCGCCTCCCACGCACGGGGACACCAGGACCGCGGTGGCTCCCCAGGAGGCCGAACCGAGCAGCACGTTGAGGTCGAGGTCACCGTCGCCGTCGATGTCGACGAGGGAGACGCCGTCGATGTCGTCACCTGGCGAAGCGAACGTCTCATCGAAGGTGAAGCTCCCCGTGCCATCGCCCCAGGCGAGCTGGATGACCTTGTCGCCGTAGCGGTCGTACAGCACGAAGTCCGTGAAGCCGTCGCCGTCGAGGTCACCGAAGGCGAGATGGTCGGTGTACTGGATGCGGTAGCCCTCGGCGATGGGGACAGCCTCGAAGGCACCCCCGCCCAGGTTGCGGTAGGCGAGCAGGGAGAGGCTGTCGGCCCCGGTCAGCACCAGGTCGTCCAGCCCGTCGTCGTCCAGATCCGGAGTCTCGAGGTAGGTGATCCGCTCGTCCACAGCCAACAGCGACCCGTCGTCGAAGCCCCCCAGACCGTCGCCCATGAGCAGCAACAGCTCTGTGCCGTAGGACTCGAACGCAACAGCGTCGGGCCAGTCGTCACCGTTGAGGTCCGCCAGCTCCAGCACACCCGGGCTCCGAATGGGCAGCTCGAGCTCCCACCCGACATCGAAGTGGCCGTCGCCCGTGTTCAGCAGGCTGCGCAACAGCTCGTCGTTGTGCCGATCGGCCACCAGGTCGAGATCACCGTCTCCATCCAGGTCTGCCATCGCCTGGTTGGAGCTGGAGAACGACGAGCCCGAGAGCTGCTCGAACCTCGCTTCACGCACGGCACCGTCGGCGTCGAGAAGCACCACCAGGAGCTCGTCCCTGGTCCACGTGTTCCCTCCCACCAGGTCCGGGAATCCGTCACCGTCCACATCGCCGAGCTCGACGTCTTGGAGGCCGATGTCCTCCTTCAGCAGCCCCATGAAGGAACTATCGAGCTCGAAGGCCCCAGACTCCGGTGAGCGGGTCCAGGTCCAGACCGCGTGGCTGTCGGCCAAGGTGACGATGGTGCTCACTCCGTCGTCGTCGGGAGTCAGGAAGCTGTCCAGGCCCCGATAGCCTTCGGGGTTGAAGGCCGCTGGGTTGACCCAGTCCCCCTCGCCGTCGCCACGCCGGATGGTCACCCACCCCGTGTCGTCGGCCACCACGACGTCCTCGTGCCCGTCGGCGTCCAGGTCCACCAGCAGCCAGCGGTCCATGGGCTGGTACCAGTTCTGCTGCTGGCTCGGCTGCTGGCTCCAGGGACCGCCCTCGCCAGCCCACCAGACGTAGCTCTCCCCACGCGAGCCCACGATCAGCTCCGCCGCGCCGTCGCCGTCCAGGTCGAGCAGCTTCAAGGCGTCGGGGACCATGTCGTCGATGTCATAGAAGTCGGAATCGACCTCCAGGATGCGGCCACCAAAGCCCCCACCCTCGTTTTCGTACCACTGCAGCCAAGGGGTGCCATCGGTGCTGACGAGGTCCAGGTCACCATCGCCGTCGAGGTCACCCAGCCCGAGGTGCACGGCCTGATGACGGGGGACGAACTCCTGGGAGACGAAGGTCCGGCCACCGTGATTCCACAGGATGTGCGTCGCCACCCCACCTCCACCACCGACCACCAGGTCGAGGTTGCCGTCGCCGTCCAGGTCACCGGAGAGCACCTGGATGCCCGAACCGTGCTCGCTGCCGGTGACCTCCTCGGCGTCGCCCCCGGGGTCGAAGATGATGGACCAGGATCGGTCCGCGCAAGGGATCACGAGATCGTCGAGACCGTCACCGTCGAGGTCTGCGATCGTGAAGGCGCTGGGATCGCCACACGACGAACCGTGCCAGGTCTCCGGCGCGCCGAAGGAGCCGCCAAGGTTGTCGAGCCGCAGCACGATGCCAGCGGTGGTGAGGATCAGAAGATCGAGCAGCCCGTCACCGCCCACGTCGATGGTCGCGAGGCGCTCGACCTCGGCTCCGACGGTGACGGGTTCGAGCAGCGCGAATCCCAACGCGCCATCCCCGAGGGCGACCCACAGCTCACCCGCGCTGACCATGGCCAGATCCACGTGGCCGTCGCCGTCGAAGTCCCCCGCGACCGGCAGGCTGACCGCCGCATCGAACCGAAGCTCCGTGAAGCCGTCGAGCTGCAGCCGGAAGTTCGCTGCGTGGCAGTCGACGTCAGTATCCGGGTCGGTGTCGGTATCGGTGTCGGTGTCGGTGTCGGTGTCTGCATCGGTGTCACCCGAATCCAACGACGCGTCCGTATGTCAAGCCGGGCACGTCGTTTACACTTCAGACCGGGTACCTAGTTGACACTCTG
>CAYZVO010000186.1:0-19414 GCA_964481655.1 uncultured Enterobacterales bacterium
TGGGTCCGCGCCAGGGAGAGCATCGAGCCGGCGTCGTCGGGGCGCGCGTCGAGGCAGCGCCTTGCGGCCCGCGCGCTGGCCCCCACCCGACCCGCGCGCCACGCCTCGTCGGAGGCGGGACAGGCGCCCTCGGCGGGGCTGGCGCCCAGCACCGTCAGCAGCATGGCCAGGATCCCGCCCGTCATTTCGCGCTCGCCGCGTCGAAGCCCTGGCGCGTCATGGTGCCCCAGCTGCGGTCCCCCGTGAGGTAGCCGAGCATCCCGCGCACCCGGTAGGCCAGCACCAACTGCCGGTAGCCGAAGCCCTCCAGCAGGGCCACCAGGGCGAGGACTGCGCGCTGGCGCCAGCCCCGGAAGTGCCCCGCGTGCAGGTCGTCCATGATCAGGCACTGCATGGAGATGGCGAAGCCCAGCAGGAACGCCACCACGAAGTACAGGGCGGCCACGGCCGGCGCCATGGTCCCCAGGCCCACGTGGATCACGAACCACAGGTACCCGGCCAGCTCGATGGGGGCGCCCAGCAGCTCCACGACCACGAAGGCGGGCACGACGAACATGCCCAGCCGGCCGAAGCGCGGGTTGAGCAGCATGTCGGTGTTGTGCGCCAGCACGTCCGCCAGGCCCCGCTGCCAGCGGTCTCGCTGGGCGCCGAGCACCGCCAGGGTCTCGGGGACCTCGGTGAAGCAGACCGGATCGGGGATGTGGGTCAGCGCCCAGCAGCGACCCTGCTCGAGGCCCGCCCGATGCAGGCGGACGACCAGGTCCATGTCCTCGCCCACCGTGTCCACGCGGTAGCCCCCCGTGGCCACCACCGCGTCCCTGCGGAACATGCCGAAGGCGCCGCTGATGATCAGGGTGCCCCCCAGCCGGTTGAAGCCCATGCGACCCAGCCCGAAGGCTCGCAGGTACTCCACGATCTGGAAGCGGGCGAGCCAGCTGCTCGGCAGCTGCACCGGCCCGAGCTGACCGTCGGCGACGCTGCAGCCGTTGACCACCCGGACGGTCCCGCCGACCGCCGCGACCCGTCGCTCGTCGTACAGGAAGGGCTCCACCATGCGCAGCAGGGCCTGGCGCTCCACGATGGTGTCGGCGTCCACGCCGCAGAACAGCGGGGTGGTGCAGTGGTTCAGCCCCACGTTCAGCGCGTCGGCCTTGCCGCCGTTGATCTTGTCGATGACCACCAGGCCCGGGTGGGAGCGGGAACGATAGCGCGCCAGCACGGTGCTGGTGGGCAGCTCGTGTCGGTCACCGAGCACCGTGGGCTCCAGCTCGAAGCTGTCCCGCAGCCGCTGCAGCGTGTCGTCTCGGCTGCCGTCGTTCACCACGATCACCTGCAGCTCAGGGTACTCGAGCTGCAGGAACGACCGCACCGAGGCCACGATCGTCTTCTCCTCGTTGTACGCCGGCGCGATCACGGTGACCGGTGGTGTGCCGTGGTCACCCAGGACCGTCCCGTGCAGCTCCGGCATGCGCTCGCCGCGGCGGCGGATCAGGTCGGCGAAGGACAGGGCGACCAGCATGGCGTACAGGCCGTTGGCCAACAGGAAGTAGGCGATGAAGGCCTGGTCGAGGACCCAGCTCACGCGAGCTCCTCGGCCGGGCCCTCGAGCCGGCCCAGGGCCTGCTGGGCGTTGTGGCGGACCCAGAAGGCCCGGTCGTCCAGTGCGGTCCCGAGGGGCGCCGCCGCGAAGGGATCGGCGCTCTCTCCCAGGGCGCGTGCCGCCTGGGCCCGCACCCGCCAGGACGGGTCCGACAGCAGCTCCACCAGCCAGGGCACCCCGACGCGGGGCGGCAGGCTGCCCGCGGCGATGGTCGCGCCGATGCGGTCCTCCTCGAGGGGGCTGCCGGCCGCGCACTCGAGCAGCTCCGCGGCGCGATGGGGCAGGCTGCGGGCTGCCTGGGCCAGGACCAGGCGGCGCACCGCCGGGCTCCTGAGGGCGAACCACCGGGTCACGAGCAGGTCGAGCTGTGCCGGAGCCATGGCGCGCAGGGCGCTGCCCACCGGCTGTTCCATGAGGCGGCTCGGCAGCTCCAGGTCCTCCAGCATCTCGAGGGTGTGGGCGGGCTCGCCGACGCGGGCCAGGGCCTGGGCGGCCACGATGCGCACGGCGTGGTGGTCACCGCGGGTGGCCAGCAGCGCGTGGGCCTCGCTGGGCCCGGCCACCCGGTGCAGGTGACGCACCGCCAGCAGGCGGCGCAGCACGGAGCCGGAGCGCAGCTGGTCCATGTCCTCTTCGAGGAAGCCCAGGGCTCGGTAGGTGGCCCGCAGCTCGTCCAGGTAGGCGCCTTCGGCCCGCAGCAGGTGCTCGGACAGCAGCTCTCGCACCAGATCCCGAGGCCAGGCCCGGGCGTGGGACAGCCAGCGGGGGCGCCGCTCGGGCGCGCGCGCGGCCTCCAGCAGGCTGGGGCCCAGGCTGGCGGCCAGCCGACCTCGGGTTCGCGTCCGGCGGCGCTTGCGGGCCAGCAGAAGGAGCAAGGCGCCGATCTGCACACCCACCAGGGCCAGCTCCAGCGCCGTGATCGCCAGCAGCACCCGCGTGGCCCGGAGATCCCAGAGCTGGACCAGGAGCGAGCTCGCTTCTGGCCACAGCTGGAGCATGGGGACCTCCTGGGCTCGGGCATGTCCGGGCCCAGGCTTCAGGCTTCACGGCCACCGTCGGTCCACAACGCCGCGCGGCTCGAGCTGTAGGCGTTCTCGCCGGAGTGGGATCTCACTCGAGGGCTTCGCGCAGGTCCCGGTACGCGTGGATGTCCATGCACAGGCCGCCCGCCCAGCTGGTCTCGAGCTCCTGCATCACGTCCACCATGTCGTCCAGGTCCGTCCAGGTGTCGGGGATGTCGATGTCCACCCCGGCCCGGATCTGCCCGGGGTAGCGGGCCAGCTCCCAGTCGATGCCCGACTCGATGCGCGACGCGCTGTCCCGCTCGTAGGCCATCATCGACACGCCGTCGGCGGCGGTCATCAGGCGGTCCCACCAGTCGTCGCGGTCAGCGTCGTCGGTGAAGCCCAGGGAGCTCGAGCTGTCGAACCACACCGGCAGGTCCAGCTCGATGGGCAGCGCCGTCTCACCGGCCGCGTCCAGGTAGTCCCGGGCCTCTTCGATGGTCTCCAGGTACAGCTCCAGCAGCTCCCGCCGGTCGGCGTCGGTGCCGGGGCTCCAGGCGGGCAGGATGTGGGGCTCGAGGTCGATGTGCAGCGCATCGAAGCGCTCGTCGCCGCTGGCGATGTCGTGGAAGCCCAGCAGGCGTTCGTCGATCTGATCCAGGAACGAGTCCCGGTCGCTCTCGTAGACCCAGGTGGTGCCCGACAGCAGCAGCTGGGACTCGAGGCCTTCGTCGTGGAGCTTCTGGTTCCAGGCGGCGACCTCCTCGGGGCTGTCCGCGGGCAGGTCGGAATAGCTGCCATAGATCACACCCACTCCCCAGTCCAGGAAGTCGGTGATCGTCTCGTCTTCGAGGGCCTCGTCCCCCAGGATGTTGACCGAACCGTAGGCGCTCGATGACGAGGACCAGAACCAGATCCCACGATCGCCGACCGTGGTCGTGGTGTCCTCGCCATCGTCCGTGGCGCCACCGTCGTCGGTGCCCGTGTCGGTGCCTGTGTCGGCGCCTGTGTCACCGCCGTGTTCCAGCACCCACCACCAGGGAGGGCGTGGGGGCGGGCGCCATGGGCGGGGCGGGCGATCCTCGCGCTCCGGCGTGTCGGCCGCCGCGGGCGCCGAGACGAGCGCGGCGATCAGGCCGAGGATCAGGGTGGTGCTCATGCGACGGGTCATGGGATGCTCCCTGTGAGGTACCCTACAGAGTGTGCATGCCCAGCGCGTGAGCACTGTCACAGATCGTCAAGTCATCTGCTCAGAAGACACCATGTGCGCACGCGGTTGAATGCGACGATAGATGTGTGCAGGAGCCGCTACATACACAGAACGTGCACAGCGGCTCCGGCCCTGGCTGTCCCCCGCTAGGGCTGGGCGAGCAGGCGCTGCAGGCGCGCGGCCACGACCTTGGGGCTGAAGGGCTTGGACACGAAGTCGTCCGCGCCCTTGTCGAAGGCCCGCAGGACCACCTCCTCCTGGGCCGCGGAGCTCAGGATCATCACCCGCGGGCGGGGCAGCTCGGGGTGGGACGCGAGCCAATCCAGCAGCTCGAAGCCACCCTCGAAGGGCATCATCAGGTCCAGCACCGCCAGCTCGTAGCGGCGGGTCGCCAGGCGCTCGCAGGCGGCGTGGCCGTCAGCGCAGCGGTCCACTCGCCAGCCCAGGTGATCCAGGTGGTTGGCCAGCAGGTCGTGGATCCACGGATCGTCGTCCGCCAACAGGACCCGGGGCGCCTGCTCGCCCCGCGTCGCCCCGGCGGGGCGCTGGCCGCGATGCAGTGTGCGCAGCGCCAGGGCGCGGCGCAGCCGCGTCGCCACCTCGAGGGAGACGCTGGGCAACTGGAGCACATCATCGGCGCCCGCCAGGTAGGCCTCCCGCCTCCGTCGCACCGTGGCGTCCTCGAGCAGGGCGATGATCGCGGCGTCGGCGCCCACGCGGCGGCGCGCGCGGGCGATGGTCGGGCCCAGGGCGGCGCCGTCGCAGGGTTCGCCCAGCAGCAGGAGCGCGGGCGACTCGCGGGGTGTGTCCCCGATGCGGCCGTAGCTGTGGTGGGGGAGGGCCATCTCACGCAGCAGCCCGGCGAGGCGGGTGCGCTCGTGGTGCTCCTCCACCACGATCCAGATCGCGGGGCCGTCCGCGGCCTGGTCGTGCGGGCGCTCGTCCACCGGGATCGCTGGCACCCTGGCTGCACGGGTCAGTCGGGCCTCGCTGCGTCCTGGCATCGTCCGGGTCCGCTCCTGCTGTTCGAGCCGCTGCTGTCACAGCGTCCAGGCTAGGCTCTCCTGGGAGCACCCGCGGGGGGGAGCGGCCGAACGGTGGTCGTGCCCACATGCGGCTGGATGCCTTGGCGCGCGCTATGGTTTTCCCCCGCGCACCCATCGAGATCTCGGAGGACCCATGCCCGCCCCCTCCCGTCCCACCGCCCCCGTCGCCCTCACCCTGCTCGCCGCGGCACCGCTGCTGATGGCCCAGGAGTGTGTGCCGGTCGCCCCCGAACAGGATCAGGTCCTGGCGGGGCACGCCGAGGCCATCGCGCGGCTCGAGGCCGAGCACGCCTCGGCCATCACCCTGCTGCGGGACTACCACGAGCGCAGCGACGAGAACGTGTCCCGCTTCCGCATCCGGGACGACGGGCAGGCCCACGACGAGCTGGTGGCCCTGCAGGCCTCGTTGCCCCGGCTCGAGCGCATCGTGGCGGTGGAGTACACCCAGGATGGCTCCCCCGCGGACCCCTTCTGTGGCGAGGGGGGCGAGATCACCCGCTTCGAGATCGACCTCATCACCCGTGGCGCCTTCGGCAAGCCCATCCCCACCGTGGCGATCTTCGAGCTGTGCCGGGCCGACTCCGACGGCCCCGACCAGCTCTGGTACGACGTGGGAGAGCTCGAGCTGCGCAACCCCGAGTGGGTCGCCCGGGTGCTCCGACGCTCCGAGGCCGAGGCCATGCGGCTCATCGAGGTCTACGAGGCCGACCGGCAGATGGAGCGGATCGCCATCCTCGGCGCCCTGCTGGGCTGCCCCACCGGCACCCAGTACCGCCACGGCGAGACCTCCCACTTCTGCGTCAGCGGCGAGCTGATGCACGGCCCCTACATCGAGGGCGAGCTCACCGAGACCCTGGTGGGCCAGCGCATGCTCGAGGGCGCCTACCACAACGGCCAGAAGCATGGCCTGTGGACGCACTACGACCCCCAGGGACAGATCCTGTCGACCACCGAGTGGCAGCACGGCCACCGGGTCGGCTGGGGCGGGGGCTTCTGAGCGCATGCTCGCGACCCTCATCGCCGCCCTGTTGATCCCCGCCGCCACGGCAGGGGAGCTCGATCTCACCCCGCAGGGCCAGGACCCGGTGCAGCTCGGGCGGGTGCACACCCGCGTGGAGCAGTACCGGCGCGGTGAGCTCGCGGTGCCGGTGCCGGCGGTGCTGGCCCCCACCGTCGACCTCGCCTCCGGCCTCGGTGGCCAGCTGTACCGCCTCGACACCGCCGCGCTGCGGGCCAGCGCCGCCCTGGCGCGAGCCGGCGCCACGGACGACCCCCGCCTGCAGGGCTGGCTGTGCATCGACACCGGCCAGGACGTGCACGTGATCTTCGTGGGGCTCGATCCCGCGGAGCCCACGACCCCCGGGGGGCTGTACCACGCGGTGGTGGCCCTCGACAGCGGGGTGGTGCAGTGGGGGGACTTCACGGCCCCCACCGAAGACGCCCCCCTGCGCACCGAGCCGGGCCCCCCGCGCGAGGATCTCTTCCCCTTCGACGACGCCCTCTCCCGCGAGTGGACCGCCCACCAGCTCGTGCTGCGGGCCCACCCGGGCGTGGCCGGCGCGCCGGTGGACCCGGTGGTGGTCGAGGTCGATTCCACCCCGGGGGCCGAGGCCTACATCGTCTTCCTGCTGGCCCGCAGCCCGGACCCCAGGCGCATCCAGTTCGGCGGGCACGCCGCCTACACCGTGCGCTTCGCCGGCGACAAGGTCGGCCTCGAGCCCTTCGCGGTGTCCAAGGAGACCATGAGCTGGGATCGGACCCAGCTCGAGGCCTCCACCGGCCAGGACCAGATCCTCCACGGCTTCTACCGCAGCACCGCCGAGGTCCCCGTGCCCCGGGAGCTGCACGTCTACGAGAGCCTGGTCTACGAGCTGCCCTTCTTCCTGCTGGCCCAGGAGAACCTCTGGCACGTGCACGGGGTCACCGTGCACTACCTTGGGCGGGTGGACTAGGGCTATCATGGGGTCAGCACCACGCGCGGCGTGGAGGAGGACCCCATCTCGAGTCGGTGCACGCTGCCGTTGCTCATCGGGCTGACGCTCGGCTGCAGTCCGAGCGCGACCGACGACAGCGACCCGTGGTGGAACGACCTCGACCGCGATGGCGTCCCGGCCGACGAGGACTGCGACGACGACGACCCCTTCGCCGGTGGCGGCGAGGAGGTCCCCTACAACGGCGTCGACGAGGACTGTGATCCTGCGACCCCGGACGACGACGTGGACGGTGACGGGTACGAGCTGGACGAGGACTACGACGACACGGACCCGGAGGTCTGGGACGAGTGGGGCCCCGACTGGAGCGGGGATCTCGTGTTCACCGGGGACGGCGAGCTGTGCGAGGGCTACGCCAACCGTGCGGTCACAGGGGATGTCGAGATCTACTGGGCGGTGATGGACCTGCACCAGCTGCGCTGCCTCACCGAGGTGGGCGGGACGCTCTCGATCGCTGGCGTGCCCTACCTCGAAGACATGGCGGGCCTGGAGCGACTGACATCCGTGGGTGGCCTGGTCGTCGAGGAGAACACCCGCCTCGAGCGCCTCGACGGGCTGGGCTCCCTGGTCTGGGTCGGGGGGGGCGGGCTGACGATCGCGGACAACCGCGGGCTCGTGGATCTCGATGGGCTCGACGCCCTGCTGGAGGTGGGCGCGTCGCTGACGCTCACGGGCGGAGGCCTCGTGTCCGTGCTCGGTGGCTTCGAGGCCCTCGAGCACGTCGGCGGTGAGCTGCGCCTGGAGGCCCTCGACGAGCTGAACTCGTTCCACGCCTTCGAGGCGCTGCGGACGGTGGGGGGCGCCTTCGTGCTCGATGGACTGCCGCTGTTGTCGGACGCCGGGGAGCTGCCGACCCTCGAGCAGATCGACGGCGAGCTCACGCTGGTGGATCTCCCCGCGCTCGAGCAGCTGCCGGCGCTTTCGTCGCTGACCAGCATCGGTGGCGACCTCAGCATCGACGAGGTGGACCTGATCGGAGACTTCGACGCGTTCTCGGCCCTCGAGACCGTGGGTGGGAGCGTCATCCTGGGCCTGGGACCCAGCGGGTTGCTCGGGCTCGAGGACATCGAGGGCCTGGACAGCCTGCAGAGCGTCGGGGGAGACCTCGATCTGCGGAACCTCGACGCGCTGGTGAGCCTCGACGGCCTGGAGTCTCTGGGCAGCGTCGGGGGCTACCTCTACCTGTACGACCTGGACGCCCTGGGGTCCGTCGATGGGCTGTCCTCCCTGCACACCATCGGCGGCTCCCTCTACCTCCACCAGCTCGATGCGCTGTCATCCCTCGAGGGTCTGGACGCCCTCGAGTCGGTGGGCTCGCTCTTCGTTCAGGACGTCGGCGCCCTGCGCTCCCTCGCCGGCCTGGGGGGCGTTCACGACATCCCCGGCGAGGTCTCGCTCACCGACCTGCCGCTGCTCGAGAGCCTCGAGGGCCTCGAGGGTCTGACCAGCATCGGAGGGGACCTGTCCCTGTACCGCAACGAGAGCCTGGTGGACATCGAGGCGCTGACGGGGCTCGAGAGCATCGGCGGCTCGCTGTCGGTCGGGAGCAGCACCCTGCTCGACGCGCTTCCCGCCTTCCCCGAGCTCAGCACGTTGGGGGGCTTGTTCCTCACCGGGGAGACCCTCGTCGGGCTCGGAGGGTTTCCGCAGCTCGAGTCCATCGATGGCTGGCTGAGTGTGCGCTCGACCTCGTTGACCACCCTCGCGGGCTTCGAGGCGCTGCGCACGGTCACCTACTCGGTCTCGATCTCGACCAACGACGCCCTGGACAGCCTCGCGGGTCTCGAGAGCCTCGAGCGAGTCGGTGCGGACCTGAGCTTCTACGACAACGCCTCGCTGACCCGCCTCGATCTGCCGTCGCTCGTGGAGGTCGGGGAGGACGTGAGCATCTCGTCGAGTCCCGTCCTGCAAGACCTCTCCGGCCTCGAGTCGCTGACCTCGTGTCGGGACATGCGCATCTACTTCAACGATGCGCTGCTCTCCCTCGATGGCCTCGAGGGCATGACCGGGGTCCGGCAGCACTTGAGCATCACGTTCAACGATCTGCTCGAGGACGTCACCGCCCTGCACGACCTGGACACTGTGGGGGGCTGGCTGTCCATCTCCTACAACCCCTCCCTGGCCGCGGACGACGCCCAAGCGCTGGCCGACTCCATCGGCAGCATCGGGTCGGGGACCTCCATCCACGACAACGGGGAGTAGCGCTCAGTCCGCGCCCTCCGGCTCGCCGTCGTCCGGCCGCTCCCCGTCTTCGATGTTCCAGTCCATGTGGTGGGCCATCAGCCAGCCGCCGTCCAGGCCCGGCGCCAGCGAGGGGGCCTCGCCGGTCCACGCGGGCAGGCGCTCGCCGCCGTCGGGGTTCCAGGTCTCGCCGTCGTCGTCCAGCCAGTAGGAGTGGATCGGCGCGCCCTCGACCCGGGAGGTGGCGTACAGGCGCAGGGTGCTGTCGTCGAAGGCGGTCAGCTCGGGGGCGAAGGCGTAGATCTCGTGCTCGCCGAGGAACTCGAAGCTGGCGCCGCCGTCGGTCGAGATCGCGCTGTCCAGGCCGTAGGACATCATCAGGCAGCTGTCGTCGTCACCGCAGTGCACCGTCGGATCGGCGAAGGGGCCGTGCGCCGCGTGGCCGACCTGCTCCCAGTGGATCAGGTCGTCGGATTCCGCGTAGTAGACGTCGTGCGGTGTGCCGTGCTCCCAGATGCCCACCTCCAGCACGCGCTCCAGGGGCACGACCAGGTAGTACAGCCGCCAGCGGCCGTCGGGGAGCCGGATGATGTCGGGGTCCACGATCTGGCCCCGCTCGAGCCCCCGGATCTCGAAGTCGTCGACCTCGGAGTAGGCGTAGCCGTCGCTCGAGCTCGCCATGCGCAGGGCGCCGAAGCCCCCCAGGCCGTGGGTGGAGAACCAGTCGCTGCCGTCGTAGGCGAGCTGGGCCGCCCGGTCGAGGTCCCCGTCCACGTAGAAGAGGCTGTAGGCGCCGTCGTGCAGGATCAGCTCGGGCACCCCAGCGAAGGGCAGGACCTCCTGGATGGCCTGCGTGTCGAACGCGAGCCCGTCGTCCGAGGCGACCACGCGGATGCTCGAGCTCCAGGGACCGCGGGTCTCCGCCGCGCGGGCCTGGAGCAGGCGCTCGTAGTCCTCGGCCTGGCATGCCGAGGCGTGGCCGTCCATGACCGCCCCCATCATCGCGATGGGGTCCATCGTGGAGACGTCGCAGTCGGCGGTGTCGTCGCCCGGCTCGGCGGTGCAGCCGATCCCCGCTGCGAGCAGGGCCGGCCACAGGATGCTCGAAGGTGACTGTGTGCGCACCCCGTCTCCCGGATGGAGGCTCGGGATGCACTAACCCCCGGGACCGGGTCGGTCCCAGGGATGAGGGCTCGGTCCGGAATGGAGCTAGATGAAGACCACCTGAGCGCCCTCGGCCTTCTCCCAGAAGTCCATGGCGGTCAGGACGTCCTTGATCTCGGGGACCAGGTCGTCGGTGGTCAGCTTGAACATGTCCATGGCCATCTTGCAGGCGTACAGCTCGGCGCCGGAGGCATCGAGGATCTCGATCATCTCGGTGACGGTCGGGATCTCGAGCTTGTCCATCTCCTTCTTCATCATGGAGGTGGCCATGGCGCCCATGCCGGGGATGCCACCGATGAAGGTGGGCATGCCCATGGAGGGGTTGCCGACGGTGGCGACCTGGAGCTTCTCCATCTTCTGCTTGTTGACGATGTCCATGCCCCAGAAGGTGAAGAAGAGCATGCACTCGATGCCGATCATGCGGGCGGCGTTGGCCATGATGAGGCCGGGGTAGGCCATGTCCAGGGTGCCCTTGGAGCAGATGATGGCGACCTTACGGGGGGTTTCTTCGCTCATGGTGTTCTCTCTTGTCCGTGGGGACTGCGCAGAGGGGTGAGGTGCGGAGGCTAGATGCAGCCCTTGGGCTTGGCGAGGCCGGAGATGAGGGCGGCCAGCTTGCCGGGGCCCTTGGGGAAGAGCTGGTACATCTCGCGCATGGAGACGCCGGCGTTCTTGGTGATGCGGCGGACCCCGGGGGCCTCGCCCTTCTCCTGGGCGTCCTTGCGGCAGAACTCGATGACCTGCCAGTGCTTGTCGTTGAGCTCGATCCCGGAGCGCTTGGCCAGCTCCACGGCGACCTCCTTGTTCCAGGCGGCGGCGTCGGTCATGAAGCCGTCAGCGTCGAGTTCCACGGTGTGTCCGGCGATGGTTTCGGTCGGCATGATGTTCTCCTTGTGGGGATTCGGTCGAGGGTTTGGTTGGAAACGTTCAGGCGTTGCTATCGGTGATCTGGGCCGGCCGCCCGTTGCCGAGGGCCGTGGGGAACTGGCGCAGCATGGCCATGGTGAGGCCCAGGGCCTGCTGGATCTGCGGGTCGTTGATGGCCTTGACCAGGCCCCAGACGGTCACGGGCTGGGGCTTCTCGTCGCGGACGACCTGCAGGCTGGTGTTGACCATGCCCAGCACATCGGGCTGCGTCATGCTCTTGGTGGTGTTGAGGATGGTGACGATGTTGTCGGCCAGCAGGGCGGCGTCCTCGGGGGTGAAGTTCTCGAGGACCTGCTCCACCATGCGCATCCCCTGGCGGGCGAACTCGAAGCCGCCCTTGCGCTCGAGCTCGTCCAGCAGCTCGACCACCGAGACGAAGACGTCCTTGCCCAGGGGGGTGGCGTCGGCCAGGAAGTCGTGGGCGGAGCCGAGCATGTCGAGCATCTCGGAGAAGCGGCGGGTGTTCCGCAGCAGCTTGCGGGCCAGGTCGGCCACGTCGTCCAGGTCGAAGTCGTCTTCGACGCAGGCCATCTCCTCGAGCAGGGTCTGGTAGACCTCCTTGGCCAGGGGACCGAACTCGTCGATGAGGTCTTCGAGGGCCCGCTGGCGGCGGGAGATGACCTGGACCTGGGCGTCGATGCGGTCGAGCTTGGCGTTGATGGCCGCCAGCTGGTTCAGGATCTCGGTGTTGACGTCGAGGGCTTCCATGGCGCTAGCTCCGCTTCCCAGCCATGCTCATCTGGGCTTCGAGGGGCAGCTCGGCGCCGGGCAGCAGCATGTTCCAGTAGACCCAGCGGAACATCATCTTGCCCCAGTGGTTCATCTTGGTCTCTTCGAGCAGCGAGAAGGGGCCGGCGCCGGGCAGGGGGAACTTGCCGGGCAGGGGCTCGGTGTCGTAGTTGAAGTCGATCAGGATGCCCTTGCCGAAGCCGGACTCGATGAAGCAGTTGGCGTGGCCGTCGAACTCGGGCAGCAGGCCCAGGCCGTCGATCCAGCGCAGGATGTTCTCCTGGAGCACGTCCACCTGGAAGTGGGCCACCGAGCCGGCCTTCGAGCTGGGCAGGTCCGTGGCGTCGCCCACGACGAAGATGTTGTCGTGGTTCTTGGACAGCAGGGTGTGCTTGTCGGTGGGGATGAAGTCCAGCTCGTTGCCCATGCCGGAGCGCTCGACCAGCTCGGCGCCCTTGTTGACCGGCACGGAGATCAGCAGGTCGTAGTTCTCTTCGCGCTCGTCCCAGGTCTGGATGAGCTTGCGCTCGGGGTCCACCATGCCGATGTTGAACTCGGTCACCACCTTGATGTCCTTGCGCTCGAGCATGTCGCCCAGCAGGGCCGAGGCCTTGGGCTTTGTGAAGGCGCCGTCGAGCGGGGTGGCGTAGACCAGCTCCACCTTGTCGCGCATGCCGCGCTGGTGGAAGTAGTGGTCGGCGAGGAAGAGGAACTCGAGGGGGGCCACCGGGCACTTGATGGGCATCTCGGCGACGTTGACCACCATGCGGCCGCCTTCCCAGGTGCGCAGCTTGCGGGCCAGGGCCAGGGAGCCGTCGGGGGTGTAGAAGTCGAAGATGTCCTTGCGCCAGCCGGACTCCATCAGGCCCTCGGTCTCGCTGGCGTCGATGCGGCAGCCGGTGGCGATGACCAGCAGGTCGTAGCTCAGCACCTGGCCGTTCTCGAGCCGGACCTTGTTGTCGTCGGGCTGGACGACATCGATCTTGGCCATGACGAGCTCGACACCGTTGTCGATGTACTCGCGGCGGGGGCGGACGACGTCGCGCTTGCCGTAGATGCCAAAGGGGATGAACAGGAAACCAGGCTGGTAGTAGTGGGTCTCTTCCTGGTCCACGATGGTGATGGTCCACTCTTCGGGGTCCAGGATGCGACGCATCTTGTTCACCACCATGGTGCCAGCGGTGCCAGCGCCGAGGACGAGCAGCTTCTTCATGACAGGCTCCTTCAACGGGGTCCGACGGGGTCGGAGGTCGTTCGGTCTCGATTCGCCCGGTCATAGAGCACAGAGCGTGCCAAGCCTGTCGGGTGTGAGCCAGCTCACACCATAGCGTTGCTACGATGTCGTGCTGGACGGCATCGTGGGCCCGCGGCACTCCCGAGGGCTCCGCGGGACGTTCTGGAACACTGGAACGGGTGTTGCAACAAATGTTGCTACACGCGTTTCAGCCGATGCGGTACTGCTTGAGCTTGCGCCAGAGGGTCGTGCGGCTCATGCCCAGGGCCTCGGCCGCCTTGGCCTTGCGGAACCCGGCGGCCTGCAGCGCATCCAGGATCGCCTGCGCCTCGGCGTGTTCGCTGGAGCTTAGGCCCATGGGGATCAGGGCATCCCGTCCCGGTGCCGGTGGGGGCGCGCCGTAGGCCGGGGCCACCGCGGGCGGCGGCTCGCCGGGGCGCTGCCAGCGGCTCTCCCGGGGCTGGGTGATCACATCCGGCAGGTCGCGATCGTGGATGGTCTGGCCGTCGCAGACCGCGGTGGCGTACTCGATGGCGTTCATCAGCTCGCGCACGTTGCCGGGCCACTCGTAGCCCAGCATGGCGCGCATCGCGGCGGGGGAGAGCCGCAGGGAGCGGCTGCGGGATCGCCCGATGCGGCCGAGGAAGTGCCGGATGAGCAGCTCGAGGTCTTCGCGCCGATCCCGCAGGGGGGGGATCTCGATGGGGACCACCCGCAGGCGGTAGTACAGGTCGTCCCGGAAGGTGCGCTGCTCCACGGCGCGCTCGAGGTTCACGTGGGTCGCGGCCAGGACCCGCACGTCCACGGTCCGGGTGCGGTTCTCACCCAGGCGCTCGAAGCTGCGCTCCTGCAGCACCCGCAGCAGCTTGACCTGCAGGGGCAGGGGCAGATCGCCCACCTCGTCCAGGAACAGGGTGCCGCCGTCGGCCACCTCGAAGCGGCCGGGCTTGTCCCGCACCGCGCCGGTGAAGGCGCCGCGGGCGTGGCCGAACAGCTCGCTCTCGAGCAGGGCCTCGGGCAAGGCGCCGCAGTTGACGACCACGAAGGGCCCGGCGCCGCGGTGGGAGCGGGCGTGGATGGCCTTCGCGACCAGCTCCTTGCCGGTGCCGCTCTCGCCCGTGATCAGGACGTTGGCCTCGGTGTCCCGGATCTGATCGATGAGCCGGAACACCCGATGCATGACGTTCGAGCGGGCGATGATGCCCGAGAAGCTGGGGATCTCGCCGTCCTCCACCCGGGCCGGGCGCCGCTCCGAGTCGGGGCGGATCATCACCAACATGGCCGAGTCCACGTGGCAGCCGGAGCCCTCGATGGCCCCCGGCATCATGCCCACCGGCGCGGCCGACAGGGAGACCGGCACCAGCCGTCCATCGGCGGCGATCAGATCGGCGTGCCAGCCCTCGCGCCGCTCCCCGGCCATCACCGCGGCGCGGAACTCGGCGTCTTCACCGAACAGGGCGTCGCCCAGCAGGCGCTCGATGGGCAGGCCGTTCAGGACCTCCGGTGCGTAGCCCAGGGCGGCGGCGAGCCCGTCGCTGAAGCGCAGCACGTCGCCGCCGCGATCCGTGGCCACGTACCAGCGCCCCAGGGCGGTCAGGATGCGGTCCAGGCTCTGCTCGGCGGCCATGGCGCCGTCGGCCGGGTCGCCGGCCTCGGCCTCCCAGATCAGCTCCACGGCGCCCACCAGCTCGCCGTCGTCGTCGCGCAGGGCCACGCCGCTCTTGCGGATCTCGATGGAGCTGCCGTCCTTGCGGTACAGGGTCAGGGGCACGTTGTCGATCATGCCCCGCTCCATCACCCCGCAGCCCTCGACGCAGCGGTGGCAACGCACCGCCGAGAGGCAGTGGCGCTGCAGCACCTCGCGGGCGTCGTAGCCGGTGATGCGCTCGGCCAGGGGGCCGATGGCCACGATGCTGCGCTCGGCGTCCACGGCGAAGCAGCCCCGGTGGGTGAGGCGCTCGATCCAGGCTACGGCGCGCTGGTCCGGGAGCATGGGGTGGAGCATGGCGACCTCGCGGTGAACGTGTTGCAACAAACGTTACATCAATGCTCCGGGACGCGCCAGCAGCCTGGGCTCAGGTCTCGCAGTTGTCCTCGGGAGGGGTCTCCCAGCAGCGGACGAGGCGGGTCATGCGCGGATCGGCGAGGCTGTACCATGCGTAGCCGTCGCGGCGGGTGGCCTTGACCAGGCCCTGGGCCCGGAGCAGGGCGAGCTGTTGCGAGACGATGGCCTGGGGAAGCTCGAGGCAGCCCATCAGCCCGGTGACGTGGGCCTCACCGACGTGTGAGAGCACCGCGACGATCTGCAAGCGGGTCGGGTGGCCGAGGACTTTGAGGATCCGGGCGACCTCCTCGGCGAAGCTGCGGTCTGATGAAAACTCGGGCATGCAACATCCTGTTTCGTCTTTCGTTTCCACTATATCTCGTTCGGGGGCATTGTCACGCTTGATATTCAGGGGCTGCTATTTGTCGGGATGGGGCATTGCTCGGGTTCACCAGGCCCGGTGGGCGTACTCACGACAGGGTCCCCGAGGGGTCGTCGTCGCGGGAGAGGTGGGCGATCGTGAACAGGAAGGAGCAGCCCATGATCATCACCCTCGACCAAGCCGTCATCGACGCCATCGCCGCCGAACAGGCGGCCTGGTCCTTCTACATGCAGCTGGCCACCCGCTGTGAAGACCCCGACGCCCGGGCCTTCCTCGAGGACATGGCGGCGGTGGAGGCCATCCACGCCGCGGCCCTCGAGCGCTTCGGACGCAAGCTCCGGAAGGGGGGCGTGCAGGGGGTCCCCAGCGGTGGCGTGGAGCTGGTGGAGACCGCGCCGTCCTGGATGGCGCTCCAGCAAGAGGTCGAGTCCATGGACATCGAGACGGCCCTGGCCATCGCCGAGGTCGCAGAGCAGCACGCCGCGACCTACTACGAGGCGCTGGCCGACATGACCACGGGGGCCGCGCAGGTGTTCTTCATGGGCCTGGCGAAGGAAGAGCGCCGGCACCTGAGACACATCGAGGATCTCGTGGAAGAGGCGGCGGCCTGAGCTACAGCCCGTAGTACTCCAGGTCCTGGTGCTCGAGGGCCATGGTCACCACCGCGCTGACGTCCTCCGG
The DNA here is from genome assembly GCA_964481655.1 of uncultured Enterobacterales bacterium. Lineage (GTDB taxonomy): Bacteria > Myxococcota_A > UBA796 > UBA796 > JAFGLY01 > CALDOK01. The sequence goes on from CAYZVO010000186.1 coordinate 16,194, forward strand.
CGCGGGGATCAGCCCTGCCAGGGGCTCGAAGGGTCGACTCACCCGCACGTTGAGCGCCAGCCAACCGTCCAGGTCCATCACCCGCACCTCGGTGGTGCAGTCGGCGCAGCCAGCGAGGCCAGCGTCCAGGATGCCGTCGGCATGCTCCTCGGCCATCGCGATGGGGCTCTGGTTCTCCGGGGATGCTACGGCGATGCGTGCGGCGTCCTTGGCGGCGTTGAGGATGGTGGCCCGCTGCATGAAGTACAGGCCGTAGTCCACGACGCCGGTGAGCACCGCCAGCAGCACGGGGAGCGCCAGGGCGAACTCCACCACGGTGTTGCCGCGGCGGTGGAACGGGATGGTGTTCGACACGCGCATCAGTCCTCCGTGCGCTCCACCCTGTTGCGGGTGGCGCTGGTGATCTGGACGCTGTCCAGGCCGGGGATCAGGCTGGTGAGGGGATCGTGGGGGGTCGTCAGCGTGCACGCCAGGTAGCGGTCGCCCGCGGACCAGGCCACGTCCACATCAGGGGTGCAGCCGCCGGCCGGGCAGGTGTAGCCGGAGTCCACCAGGGCCGCCTCGATGGCGTCCGAGGCGGTGCTGGCGAGGTCGGCCGGGGCCGCCGCCATGGCGCCCGCGCGGCAGCCGTCGCGCACGGCCTTGGCGATGACCTGCTGGCCCATGAACATCCAGCCGGTCTCCACCAGGCCCATGATCACCACCAGCAAGACTGGCAGCACGAGGGCCGCCTCCAGGGCGCCGCCTCCGCGGCGGGAACGGGTACGCTTCCAGCTCATCGCATCCTCCCTAGTGGACCATCACGACGTCGCGGCCGATGATGCCGAAGTCCTGGTCGCCGCCGCCGCCGCTGCCGACCTCGCGGGTGTCGGTGGTCTCGAGGCGCACCCGGATGGTGCGGCCGGCCGCCGGCCCGTGGGTGACGACGTCGTAGATCGAGGCCCAGACGAAGCCGCTGATCTCCTGGTGTTCGTTGAAGCCGCCGCCGCTCCCGCTGCAGTAGTCGCTGTCGGTGAAGGTGAACATCACGCCTTCGATGGTGTTGCCGAACGAGCCCTCGTCCACGCCGCTGTGGTCGAGCTGCTCGGGCAGCTCACCCCAGTACTCGGTGTTCCAGTTGGTGCCCGTGCCCTCGTTGAGCATGTCGGCCATCTCGGTGAGCACCGAGGTCACCGTGCCGTTGGACAGGCCGATGTCGCCGCCGACGCTGGCGGTGCCGTCGTGCTGGCAGTCCCGCAGCTGCTCCCGCAGCCAGTTGGCCGAGGGGTTGCCGTCGGGCATCGCCCAGCCCACGTTGTCGATGGCGGGCGGGTTGACGTAGAAGTCGATGTAGTTCACGCCGTCGGTGTACAGGTCGGTGATGGTGCAGTCGGCGACGGCCATGGGGATGAAGCAGGCGACCTCGCCCGCGGCGTCGCGCTGATGGACCGCGATGGACTCGGCGCTGGCGGCCAGGGCGTCCTTGCCGAAGGCGGCGCCGGAGAACCAGGGGATGAGGTCCGCGCGTCGGGTCACGGCCCGCACGGCGTTGACGTCTGCGGCGTCTCCACCGGACGCGAAGCTGCCGTCGTCCCAGACCCCCAGCTCGAGGGTGGCGCCGTCGCCGCTGAGCATGACGGACTCCTGGGCGGCCTCGTTGCCCTCGGCGAAGCGGTGCGCCTGATCTTCGGCCAGCAGCAGGCCGTCGTCGCGGCCGTCCAGCTGGCGGGCGCCGGCGTGGGCGGCGGCGTCGGCCGCGGCCTGCAGCTCGGCCTGCACGGTGGTGATGTGGCCGACGTCGATGACCAGGGCGGCGGCGCCCAGCAGCACGACCATGGACAGGGCGATGACGATGGCCGACGCGCCGTGGCGTCCGCGCATCGGCTTGTGGGGGTGCCGACGCAGGGGGCGATCGACGGGGATCAGGGCGATGTCGGGCTTCGGCATCGGGACCTCCTGGGATCATGGCGCGCGGCGCGCGCGCGGGACCCGGACTGAGGTCCAGCTTGCGCCCTGTGGGCCACGGGCCAAGCGCCCCGGGGGCAGCTTGTAAGTGTTCGGACAGAGATCGTGCCCAGGGGCAGCCCGGGGTCACGGTGTTCCCCTCGTCTCCAGCGAGATGCGAAAGGCGCTATGGATGGCTACGCCAACGATATCCCTGCGTCCGCTCCCGGAGGTCCCATGCGTTCGGTCCGTCCCCTCATGTTGCTCACCGTCGCCCTCCTGCCCGCGAGCAACGCGTTGGCCGGCAAGCCCTTCTGCGGTGACGGCAACGCCAAGGGGGGCGAGCAGTGCGACGGCTCCGATCTGGACGGCGAGAGCTGCGAGACCCTCGGCTACACCGGCGGCACCCTGGGCTGTGCCTCGGACTGCAGCTTCGACACCTCGTCCTGTTTCAGCGTCACCGCCTCCTGCGGTGACGGGGTGGTCAACGGCTTCGAGGAGTGCGAGGCCACCGACGACTCCGCCTGCCCCGGGGAGTGCTCGGACCACTGCGCCTGCCCGGCGACCAGCGCGGGAGAGCTCGAGCTGCACGTGCTCGACGTGGGCCAGGGCGACGCCATCCTGGTGATCTCCCCCGATGGGTTCGTCACCCTGGTGGACGCGGGTGAATCTGGCCAGCAGGCCACCGTGGCGGCGGCCATGGCCGCGCTGGGCATCGCCGAGATCGACTACACCGTGGTCAGCCACTTCCACTCGGACCACGTCGGGGCCATGGACCTGGTGCTGGCCGATCATCCCGAGGTCGTGGCCTGCTTCGATCACGGCGGCAGCTACACCACCACCCAGTACAGCGAGTATGACAGCGCGGCGGGCAACCGGCGTACGGCCCTGTCCACCGGAGCCTTCATCGACATGGGGCCCTCCATGACCGCCGAGGTGCTCTCCGCCAACAGCAGCGCGAGCCTCGAGAACAACCGATCGGTGGTGCTGCGGCTCGACTACGGCGGCACCTCCATCCTGCTCGGCGGTGACTGCGAGTCCGGATGCGAGAGCAGCTTCGACCCTGGGCTGGTGGACATCTACAAGGTCCACCACCACGGCGCCGAGACCGGCTCGAGCGCGGACTTCCTGGCGCTGGCACTGCCGGTGGACGCCCTCATCTCGGTGGGTGCCACCAACGGATACGGCCACCCCTCGGACGTGACCCTCGGCCGCCTGGCGGATGTGGGCGCCACGATCTGGCGCACCGACCTCGACGGCCAGCTCTCGGTGATCTCCGACGGTAGCGCCTACACCAT
>CAYZVO010000187.1:0-9371 GCA_964481655.1 uncultured Enterobacterales bacterium
CGCTGGAAGATGTGCTCCACCGCGCTGCTCGGTCGCCACGCGAGGGGGTCCGCCTCCCGGGGGTGGGGGGGCGTTTTTTGGGCTTGTGGTCCTGTCGGACTACGGCTGGCTGGTGCGGCGCCAGCCGTCGTCGGTGCGCACCCATCGTGTCGGCGAGAGGCTTCGCTTCGCGGTGCTGGCCGACGAACAGGTCGGCGATCCCACGGGGCTGCTGCCCGGGGGGACGCAGAACGGCACGCTCTACCCGAAGCGGGGCACGGCCGAGCTCGCGGCTCGACGTCGGCTGCAGGTGCAGCGTGAGCTCGAGCTGCTGGACCCTCTGTTCGTGCTCTACCCCGGGGATCTGGTCTTCGGGATGGACTACCAGGCGGAGTATCGGGAGGTCGGCGTGCGCCTGGGCACCGCCCGCCTGGCGGTGTTCGCGGTGCCCGGCAACCACGACGGCTACGCGCTGCACCGTGTCGCGCCCAGGGCGGGCTGGCATCGCCAGGTCCACAAGGCCGCCTTCTGCGTCGGTCGCTTCGCGCCGGGCTCGCCGGTGGACGGGGTGGCCGCGGTCGGAGGCTGTGTGCTCGCCCGGCTGTCCGACGTGCTGGAGCTGCAGCTCGAGGTCGACGGTCTCGACACCTGGCGGCGGGTGCTCGGTCCGGACAGCTACGCCTTCGAGGTGGGTGGGCTGCGCTTCGTGGGCCTGAACACCTACGGCGGCAGCGTCGCCCGGCGCGCGGCGGTGCCGGTCTCGCTCGGTCGGCTGAAGGACTGGGTCGAGCTGGATCTGCTGGGCGAGGCGGGGCTCGACCCGCTGCTGGGGGCCCCCCTGGTGGACAACTACGGCGGCTTCCTCACCCCCGACGACATCGGCTGGCTGGGCGCTCGCGCCGATGAGGCCCGCGCCGATGGGCTGGGGCTGGTGGTCTTCGGGCACCACGACCCCACCGGGGTGTACCTGGGGCAGCCCGGGGTGATCCCCAACGATCCCTTCGGCGAAGATCCCGTGGGCATGGGCGACTTCGAGGTCTGGAACTTCGACGGGGGCTGGGACAGCCAGCCCGGCGACGGCATCGAGACCGAGAGCGCGGCGGCCCACAGCGGGGCCCGCCTCGTCGCGGCCCTGCCCCCCGGGCCGGTGACCATGGTCGTCGGCCACGCCCACTACGACAGCGACCGCAGCCTGCCCGCCGGGCAGCTCCCGGGCCAGCGGGCGGATCTCACCGTGCTCCAGGCCACCACCGGCGGCGCGGGCCTGGCCCATGACGGCGCCTACCGCGGCTATCGCCTGGTCGAGATCGACGACGGGACGCTGGGCGACGGCAGCTTCGCCGAGGCGCGGGGCTGGCCGTCGGTGCCCCTGGGCAACCTGTGGTCGCAGACGCTGCCTCGGGAGGCGGGACCGCCCGATCGAGAGCTGGTCTCGGGCCTGCCGATGCCCATGGATGTCCGGCTGCGCTTCGAGCTGCCCCGGTCTCCGACCGGCTACCGCTTCACCGTCGATGGCCAGGACGGGGCCCTCTCCGCGGGGAGCTTCTCCCATGGCGACCACGAGCTGGTGGCCTGGCTGCCGGTGGAGATTCCCGCCGCGCGCCCCGCGGGCGTGGTGGCCGATGAGCCGGCGGAGCTGGCCAGGGTGGTGGTGCGCTGGGAGCTGGCGGAGGACAACGCGGTGCCCGAGGCGGTCATCTCCAGGGCGGGCCGCCGGCCTGCGAGCCTCGAGCGGCCACTGCGGATCCGGGCGGGCGCGGAGCTGCGTTTGAGCGCTCTCGGGAGCCGGGACGAGGCCGAGTTGGTGGCAGCGCACTGGTCCATCGGAGGGCTGGAGCGCGAGGGCTTCGAGCCGCGGCTGAGCGTGGAACGCCCAGGAAGCTACCCGGTGACCTTGACGGTCGTGGACGCCTGTGGGGCCGAGGGCCGCACCACCGCGGAGCTGCGCGTGCGGCCCCGGTTGTGGCCTCGGCGACGGCGCGCTCCGGACCCGGCAGGATAGAGTCGGGCTGTGTGGCTCATCCTGCTGGCAGCCTGTGCGACCTCATCGCCTCCTCCGGAGGCGCGCCCGTTCACCGCGGACGCGCCCTGTCCCGCGGGCATGATCGGGCTGGGGCCGGGCCGAGGCTGGATGGGCTCGGCGGTTCCCAGCCATGGCCCCATGGAGATCCCGCTCATGGATCTCCGCGTGGAGCGCTTCTGCATCGATCCCTACCCCTTCCCCGGGCAGGCCGGTGACGACTACCCCGTGGACGGCCTCGCCTACCGGCAGCTGCCCGACTGGGACGCGCTGCTGCAGGCCTACGGTCGGCGCCTGTGCACCCCCGAGGAGCTGCTCTGGGCGGCGGCCTCGGGCCCGGCCAACCAGCGCTTCGCCGTGGGGCCCGAGCGCGGCATGCTCTGCGAGACCGCGGGGGACTGGGAGCGCATGAAGCCCTTCGGCAGCTGGCCCGGCTGCGTGAGCCCCTGGGGCCTGCACGAGCTGAACGTGATGTCGTCCTGGGCGAGCGCGTCGTGGGCCATCAACAAGGAGCGGCAGGAGCCCCACCCCAAGCACTACGCCGTGGTCGGGGGCACAAACCGCGACGACACCTTCTACGCGCCGGACAACTTCGGCATCCACGAGCACGGCCTCGAGGACTTCCCCTACTTCGACGATCAGCTGCGGGTCTGCGCCGATCCCGGCCCGCGGGCGGAGCCGGTCGACTGGCAGCTGTTCCGCCAGGCCGCCACCAACCAGGGCAGCTTCGGCACCGCCATGGCCTGGCACCTCGCCTACGGCCCCGGCGCCGAGCTGCGCGAGGTCTGGGCTGCACCCCCCCTGCCCGAGCCGGATCCGTGGTGGTGAGCGAGCGCCCCCCCCGCTGGGTGCCCTGGGCCTGCGTCGCGGGCGTGGTCCTGCTGTCGGTGCTGTTCTTCGGGGTGGCCTGCTCCACCTCCTGGGCCCGCATCGCGGTGCTGAACACCGTGGAGCCCTACGGCCTGGCGGTCCACCAGCAGCTGCTGTTCAACTTCGCGGACTCGGGCACCTGGTTCCAGACCATCCACCGCGGCTACGTGGACAGCTGGGCCTGGTCCGGCCACCGGGCCGCGACCCTGCCCGTGGTGGGGCTGATCTACGGGCTCGCGCCGTCGCCCTTCTTCCTCACCGCCATCGCCATCGCGGCGGTGACGGCGGGGGTGGTGCCGGCCTCGGGCCTGGGCTGGCAGGCCCTGAAGCACCCTGCGGGGATGCTCCTGGGCGCGGTCCTCTACCTGGGCTGCCCGGCTGTGCTGGGGCTGGCGCTGCAGGACTACCAGGATCTGGTCTTCGCCCTGCCGCTGCTGCTCTGCACCCTGTGGGCCATGCGGGCCAGGGCCTGGTGGCTGGTGGCCATCGGAGCCCTGGCGGGCTGCCTGCCCCGCGAGGAGTGCATCCCGCTGGTGATCGCGGCCGCCGCGGTGAGCTTCGACCCCCGCTGGGAGCGGCGCTGGGTCCGCTGGGGGCGCAACCTCGCCATCGCGGTGGCGGTGGCGGCGGCCTACACCGCGCTGCTGGCCCTGGTCTTCCCCGTGGGAGAGCACGGCTACGACGTGCCGGTGGGCAACGCCTTCGGCGGCTTCCTCGACCCGAACCAGCGCCTCGAGCTCTTCGGGCTGCAGTCCCTGGGCTCCTTCTACGGGCTGATGTGGGCCCCGCTGGGCTTCGCCGGGTTGCTGGCGCCCCTGTCCGCCCTGCCCGGGGTGGCGCTGCTGCTGCTCCACATGACCGTGCCGTGGGGGCTCGGGGTCGACCGCGTCTGGGGCGGGCACGCCCACCACGTGGCGCCCATGGTGCCCTTCTTCGTCTGCGCCGCCGTGTTGGGCGCCGCACGTCTGCTGCAGCTCGCGCGGCACCCTCGGCTGGGGGCCGCTGGGCGCGTACTGCCCTGGGTGTTGGTGGCTGTCGGCCTGGGCTGGGGCGCGGTGTTCGACCTCGGCTGGGCCCAGCGCAGCAACCTCGTGATCCGGCCGCTGCCCGCCTACCCCGACCTGTGGCACCCCGCCTGGCAGTTGGTGGGTGCGCTGCCGGACAGCGCGGTGCCCATCGTCCCCCTCGAGGTGTCCCTGGTGGTCTCCGAGCGCCCGCGGTCCTACACCTTCAGCGAGAGCCTGCTGGACAAGGCGCCCCAGCACGGCCTCGCGGCGGGGACCCACCTCATCGTGCATCGGGACAACACGGTGGTGGTGGACTGGGGCATGGCCATGCCCGGCGCCGCCGTGATCGGCGAGGCCGAGCCCTACCTGCTCATCGGCTGGACCCCGGGCGTGGCGGACCCTACCGTCGCCCGCTGGGGTCGGCAGCCCCCCGAGCCCTTGAAGACCGTGGTCTACCGGGTCGAAGGCCCCGACGGCCTGCCCCCCGGCGTGCACCCCCCGGAGTCCCAGCCCCAGCTGCCGGTGTTGCCGGTGGAGCCGCCGCCCTGACCAGGAGGGCCGCGGGCGAGCTTGTCGAGGGTGGACGGTGCGGCCTGTAGTGGTCCCCCCCGAACCGCTCAGGGGTGATCGATGGCACTTGCCGTTGCAGCACCTGGGCACCAGATTGGGTCTTCGTCGGACGCGGGAGCTGTGGTGCTCGCCTGGTTGACCTCCTGGGCCATCGAGACCGTGGACCTGTTCAGGCTCATGGCCCCCTACCTGCTGCTCGGCCTGCTGCTGGCCGGGCTGCTCCACGTGATCGTGCCCAAGGCCTGGGTGACCCGGCACATGGGGGGTCGCGGCATCGGCGCCGCCGTCAAGGCCGCGCTGGTGGGCATCCCGCTGCCCCTGTGCTCCTGCGGGGTCATCCCCTTCGCCGACTCCTTGAAGCGGCAGGGGGCCTCGAAGCCTTCGATCACCAGCTTCCTCATCGCGACCCCCCAGACCGGGGTGGACTCCATCCTGGCCACCACCGCCATGCTGGGGCCGGTCGTGGCGGTGTGGCGGGTGATCACGGCCTTGGTGTCGGGTGTGGTCGGCGGTGCCCTGGCCGGGGTGGTGGACCCGGACCCCCCCGGCGCCGAGCAGGCGCGTGCGCTGGCCTCCGGCTCCGGTCTGCCCCGCGGCTGGAAGGCCAAGGGGCGCGAGCTGGTCAGCTACGGCATGGGCATGCTGGTCGAGGACATCGCCTTCTGGCTGATGGTGGGCATGGCCGCCGGCGGCGCCATCGCCGCCTTCGTGCCGGACGATCTCTTCACCACGGCGGCGACCCACCCGGTGCTGCAGTGGGGTGTGGTCATGGCCGTCGCCGTGCCGCTGTATGTCTGCGCCACCGGGTCCATCCCCATCGCCGCCGCCCTGGTGGCCAAGGGCCTGCCCCTGGGCGCCGCCATCGTCTTCCTCATCGCGGGGCCGGCCACCAACGTGGCCACCCTGACGGTCTTCACCCGCGCCCTGGGGCGCCGGGTGGTGGCCGTGTACCTCGGCACCATCGTGGTGGTCAGCCTGGCCTTCGGGCTGGCCTTCGAGCTGCTCTTCCCTGGCGCCGGCCTGCCCATGACGGGGGGCCACCACCACGACCACGGCGCGCTGGCCCACGTCACCTGGTGGGAGTGGGCCACCAGCGCCGTGCTGGTGGTCGCCATCACCCGCGCCCTGTGGAAGCGCGGCCGCGCCCGCGTCGCCAGCTGGCGGCCGGCCCCCGTGGTGCAGCCTTCAACATCAGAACCCGGAGACTCGGACATGGACATCATCAACCTCGACGTGCAGGGCATGAACTGCGGACACTGCACCGGCAGCGTGGAGAAGGCCCTGAACGCCATGGACGGCGTCAGGGCTGTGGACGTCACCCTGGAGACCGGCCGCGTCGTGGTCTACGGCAACGGCCTGGACACCGCCGCCCTGATCGCGGCGGTCGTGGACAGCGGCTTCGAGGCCGCCGAGGCCAAGGCCGAGGGCGGCTGCGGCTGCAACTGCGGCTGCGCCTAGGGCTGGGTGCGGTGGGGCGCACTATGCCCCGCCGAACTTGCCATTCGAGCGACCAAGCGCGCTGAATGTTGCCAGACGCAGGTGCGCGGGCCGGATGGCTCGCCGAAACGTGACGTTTGACCGTCGACTGGGCCTGTCCGTGGTCGCGTGCGCTTCCGGATGTCAACATCTGGGGGGCATGGTCGCCGTTCTGGCAAGGTTGCCGGGGCATAGCGTGCTGATCAGAGGGGCCGCTTCGATCTGGCGCGCCTTCTCAGCGCTGGCTCGGCCCCAGAGCGCAGCGTGGCGTAGGCTCCCCGCCGGATGCGGCCCTCGCGGTACCAATACCAGGCGCGGTCCCCGGTGATCAGGCCGTCCTCGAGTGGCCCGAAGCGTTCGTCGCCGAGCACGCGCTCGAGCCGGGCCAGATCCGCGCCGGCGATGGGTGGGCAGGTGTGGACGGCTGTGTGGGACACCCCCACCAGCGTCGCGATCTGCCGGCCCGGTGCGTCGAGAACGGCCACGCCAGCGGGTCGCTCACCAGCTTCGCCCTGCAGGGGTTGAGGTGCACATAGCGGATGGTGGTCTGCAGGTGCTGGTGGCTCTGGATGGCCTGTGCGGGTGGCGCGGGTAGCCAGACGCAGCGGCCGTGCTCGTCGCGGCGGTGGTTGCGCCAGCGGGCGTAGCCGCTGAGGCAGCCGAGCCACGACGGCCAGTGGACCGAGCGCAGCACGAGATGGACGTGGTCCGGCATGATCACGGCGGCGCGGAGGGGACCGAGCCGTTGCAAGCGGCGCCAGAGCTCGGCGGCCTCGTGCCAGTCGTGGATCAGCCAGTGGGGTGGGACGGTGTGGGCGACGATGTGTTGCATACCCGAGGGTCTTTGCAGGCTTCGTGCCAGCGCTCTGGCGGTGGTGCGCCACGGTCGAACCGTGGTTTTCGCCGGGATCGGCTTCGACGATCGTCGAAACTTCGACACCCCGTTCGACGATCTTCGACGCCCGGCGCGATAGCCCCACAGTCGGAGGTCCCATGAAGATCGTCGTCGTCACCGGAAGCACCCGCGGCATCGGGCTCGCCCTCGCCGACGCCTTCCTCGAGCGCGGCTGCGCCGTGGTGATCTCGGGCCGTTCCCAAGGCGACTGCGACGCGGTCGCCGGTGAGCTCGGCCAGCGCTTCGAGGCCGAGCGAGTCCTCGGCGTCGCCTGCGACGTCACCGATCCCGACGTCCTCGAGGCGCTGTGGGCCGCGTCGGTCGAACGCTTCGAGCGGGTGGACATCTGGATCAACAACGCCGGCATCGCACACACCCAGGCCATGCTCTGGGACCACGATCCGGCGCTGTTCGGGCGCATCGCCGCGACCAACCTGGCGGGGGCCATGAGCGGCTCGGCGGTGGCCATCCGCGGGATGCTCGCCCAGGGCGGAGGCGCGGTCTACAACATGGAGGGCCTGGGCTCCGACGGCCGCATGGTCGAGGGCATGACCCCCTACGGCGCCACCAAGCGCGGGCTGCGCTACCTCGACGACGCCCTGGCCAAGGAGCTGAAGGGCTCGGCCGTGATCGCCGGCTCCATCCTGCCGGGCATGGTGGTCACCGATCTGCTCACCGCCGGGCTCGAGGGAGACGACGCGAAGGTCGCGCAGGCGCGGAAGATCTTCACGATCCTGGCCGACCGGGCCGAGGACGTCTGCCCCTGGATCGTGGACAAGGTCCTGGCCAACACCAGAAACGGTGCCCGCATCTCCTGGCTCACCAACGCCAAGGCGGGCTGGCGCTTCATGACCGCGCCGTTCTCGAAGCGCGATCCCCTGGGGCTGAAGGATCAGTAGCTGACGGACCAGTCGTCGAAGTAGACGTCCATGTAGTCGGTGCGGATGCCGTAGGTGCCCCACGAGAAGGTGTGGTCCACGGCGCTGAGCACCAGGGACCCGTCCACGTAGAAGTCCAGCTCGGCGCCGCTGGCCACGAAGCGCAGGGTGTACCAGTTGCGGGTCGCGGGCGTGCCGAAGTGGGCGCTGGCCAGGGTGGTGTAGGCGCCGCAGGCCTTCTTCTTGATGGTCACCAGGCCGTCGTAGCGCAGGGAGGCCACGTACAGGTCGTACTCGGTCTGGTAGCGCAGGAAGACGTGGAGTCCGTTGGTGGTGGATGCCCCCGACTGCCAGTTCCAGATGTAGCCCCGGTAGCTGACCTCGCCGTCGGTCCAGCGGACCTTGTCGCCGCCGCCGTCGTCGCCCACGGCGAGCACCCGGAAGTTGTAGGTCTCGGTCCAGCCCCGCAGGTAGCTGGAGCTGACGTGGATGGCGTACAGCTCGCCGGAGGTCACGTCCAGGTGGCTGGCGCGGGTCTTGTCCGAACTGGCCTCGACCAGGTAGCCGTCGCTGTAGCTGTCCCAGGTCTCGCCCACCCAGGGGTAGCTGCCGGCGTCGCCTATGGCGTAGCTGCCGTTGGTGCCGCTGTAGGCGTCGTAGACGTGGGAGCCGTAGCCGCTCTCGCAGGCGCCGTCGCCGGTGCCCTTGCTGGGGATGTAGGGGTCGGTGTCGGCGTCGCTGTCTGCGTCTGCGTCTGCGTCGGCATCCGCGTCGCTGTCGGCGTCCGCGTCCGCGTCGCTGTCGGCGTCTGCGTCGGCGTCTGCGTCGGCGTCGGCGTCTGCGTCTGCGTCTGCATCCGCGTCTGCGTCCGTGTCCCCGTCGGCGTCGGTGTCCGTGTCGGTGTCCGACTCCGTGTCGTGGGGCAGGGGCTTGTCGCTGTCGTCGGGTTCGCCGCAGGCGGGCAGGAGCAGGGCAGCGAGGATCAGGAGCCTGGGGGTGGTCATGGGGTGGGTCTAGCGCTCCACCTCGAACTCGGCGACATAGTCCACGGTGTAGCCCAGGTAGGTGATGGCGCCGTCGAACTCGCCGTAGAGGGTGTCGGCGTCGGAGAAGGCGCCCTCCCAGTCGTCGCTGATCAGGGTGCTGCCGCCGGCCCCCACCGAGACGGTGCCCTCGGCGTCCGGGTCGGTGGTGATCTCGCCCTCGAGGGTCCCCCGCTGGGAGCCGATCAAGCTGGCCAGCACGCCGGCGAAGGCGCACTCGCCCAGGCCGCTGATCTGGGTGGCGGCGGTCTCGTCCACCTCGACGGTGGCGGTGCCCGTGCAGGTGTCGGTGATGCCCATGCTGACGATCTCGACGTAGATCTCGAAGTCGCCCTCGTAGGTGCCGTCGCGGGTGAAGACGTCGCCGGTGTCCTCGGGGCAGTCGACCCAGATGGTGGCGTCGTCGTCGTCGCAGTCGGTGTCGTCGGAGACGTAGCCGGTGGGCTGGTCGCAGGCGTCGGTGGTGCCCAGGGTGCTGCCGTAGCCGTCGCCGTCGTCGTCCACGTACCAGGTCGAGGTGCCGGTGACGGGGGAGTCGTCGTCGTCCACCAGGCCGTCGCAGTCGTCGTCGACGCCGTTGCAGGTCTCGGCCGCGGCCGGGTTGATGTAGGAGAAGTGGTAGTAGCAGTCGGT
>CAYZVO010000187.1:9381-19218 GCA_964481655.1 uncultured Enterobacterales bacterium
GGTAGCGGTTCCTTGTGGGGTTCCTGTCTTGCCTGATGTTGGGGTCGTCGTCGTCGCAGTCGGTGCCGTCGGCGAGGAAGCTGGAGGGGGCCTCACAGGCCGTGGCGGTGGTGCGCGGGTCGCCGTAGCCGTCGCTGTCGCCGTCCAGGTACCAGGTGCTCATGGTGCCGACGTCGGTGCTGTCGTCGTCGTCATCCACCAGGCCGTCGCAGTCCTCGTCGGCGCCGGCGTCGTCGCAGACCTCGGTGCCGTCGGGGTTGATGTCGGCGCTCTGGTCGTCGCAGTCGGTGTTGTCCAGCACCTCGCCCGTGGCCGCCTCGCAGCGGTCCGTGCCCTCGGCGGTGCTGTCGCCGAAGCCGTCGCCGTCGCCGTCCGGGTAGAAGGTCATCGTGTCCAGGGCGTCGGCCTCGTCGGTGCCGCCGTCGCAGTCGTTGTCCACTCCGTCGCAGTACTCGTCGGCGTCGGGGTTGATGCCGGCGTCGGTGTCGTCGCAGTCCTGGGAGTCCTCGACGTAGCCGCTGGGCTGGTCGCAGGCGTTGACGCTGTCGTCGGGGTCGCCGTAGCCGTCCTCGTCGTCGTCCGCGTAGAAGTCGGCGTAGCTGAGGTCCTCGTCGATCTCGTCGTCGCAGTCGTTGTCGAGGCCGTCGCACCACTCTTCGGCGCCCGGGTAGACCTCGGCGTCTTCGTCGTCGCAGTCGTCGCCATCCGCGGCGTAGCCGGCGGTGCCTTCGCAGCCGGTGACCGTGGTCGCCGGGTCGCCGTGGCCGTCGAGATCGGCGTCCAGGTACAGGGTGGTGGTCACACCCTCGTCGATGGCGCCGTCGCAGTTGTTGTCGCGACCGTCGCAGGTCTCCATCGCGTCGGGGTGGATGAGCGGATCGCGATCGTTGCAGTCCTCCCACTCTCCGTAGCCGTCGCCGTCGGCGTCGGTGAAGCTGCCGGTGTCGCCAGGCTTGGGGCAGGCGGTCAGGAACAGGCTGGCGAGAAGGGCGAGGGGAAGGGCGCGCATGGGGACCTCCGAGGGTGCGTCTCGGGTGACTGTACCGCTTACGGGGTGGTGACGGCTACCCGTCACTCGGGTCCGGGGGCTCCATCAGCGCGGAACGCCAGTCCGGATGCGCGGGGGCTGGGAGAAGATCCCGGGATAAGCGTCGGGGAAGGTAGTCAACGAACGGGGCGTGCGGTGGGTCGATGCGCGAGGGAGGTGAGAGCCCGGCTCGACGGCACGCCGCTTCGTAGAACACCTGGCGCGGAGGGCAGGGTGGCACCACGGCCAGGTAGCAGGGCGCGGGCGCGGGGTGGAGCAGCGCGGCGAGCACGGCGGTCGCCAGGTCGTCGTAGTGGATGAGCCCCAGGACGCCTGACCGTGGGCCCGGGGGTGGAGCGCCCCGGCGGCGGAGGGCGGCGTAGGGGCCACGGCCGGGCGCGTAAAGCCCACCGGCCCGGATGACGACGCCGTCGGGCCCCGCCCAGTCGCGGAAGCGGGTCTCGACGGCGAGGATGTGCTGCGCGCGAGGCGTCGTCCCCAGCGGTCCGTCTTCGTCCACGGTCCCATCGGCCCCGGCGTAGACGCCGATGGAGCTGATGAGGATGGATCTGGCCGGGGGCCGCAGCGCTGCGAGTTCCCGGATGGCGGCCCCCTGGGCCTCGTGTCCGGGGAGGGCGAGCAGCAGCGAATCCTTCGGGGTGAGATCCGAGCGCGGTGAGCCGGTGCTCACATCGATCCCGCTCGCTCGCAGGGCCCCGTGGCGGGCGGTGCTGAGGGTGTAGGCGTGGACCGCTCCGACGTCGAGCCTCCACCGGGCCCCCACGCGCCCGCCGAGGGCTCCTGCGCCCCAGATCCGCAGCGTGCCGTCAGTCGTGGTCATCGTCGGTGCCTCCACTGGCGCCGGGCTCATCACCCGAGGCTGACTGCCTCGCGCCTCCACACGCTCGGGCTCGCGCCCACCGCGCGCTTGAAGGCGCGGCTGAAGGCGGCCTCGCTGGCGTAGCCGACGCGCTCGGCCACGTCGTAGATGCTGTCGCCCCGGCGCAGGCCGCGGCGGGCCACCAGCATGCGCCAGCGGGTGACGTAGGCGGCGGGGGGCTCGCCCACCACGGACTCGAAGCGCTGGTAGAAGGCGGAGCGGGACATGCCCGCGGTGCGGGCCAGGCGCGCGGCGGTCCAGGGGCGGCCGGGGTCGTGGTGCAGGGCGGCCAGGGCCCGGGCCAGCTGGGGGTCGCCCAGGGCCAGCAGCCAGGAGCCGCCCTGGTCCCGCTGCTGGGCCACCCAGGCGCGCAGGGCCTGGATGAACAGCACGTCGGCCAGGCGCTCCACCACGATGGCGGCGCCGGGGCGCTCCGAGGCGACCTCGTCGGCCAGCAAGCGCAGGGTGGCGTCGAGCCAGGCCGCGGTGCTGCCGGCGGTCCCCGAGGCCGCGATGAGGGGAGGCAGGGAGGGCAGCAGGGCGGCGCGGGCTTCGTCGCCGAAGTGGAAGCTGCCGCAGAGGATGGAGGTGTCGGTGCCGCCCCCGCCGTGGATCACACAGGGCAGGCCGTCGGACCCCGTCTCGGAGGCCAGGGCCTGAATGTGGACCGAGCGGGTACCGGGGGGATCGCAGAGCACGTGGGGGTGGCCGTGGGGCAGCACCAGCAGGTCTCCGGCGCGGAAGGGGACCGGATCGTCCAGGCCCTCGACCTCGATCCAGCCGGCGCCCCGCACGATGACGTGGAAGATGGCCGCCTTCGACCCCTTGGTGTGCACGGCCCAGGGGCGCGACAGCTCGGCGCGGCAGAAGATGGAGCCGTGGACCTCGAGCATCGAGAGTGTGCCGCTCAGGGCATCCATGGGGGCCTCCGTGGACGAACTATCATAATAGTTGGACAGTAGCGCATTCAAACGTCCATGTCCATGGACTATCTATAGAGTGTCCACAGCGGACGTCAACCCGAAACAGGAGAACGACATGCTTCGCGTCTGGATCGCCACCGTCCTCAACTTCTTCCTCCCCGGCGCCGGCTACATGATCAACGGCAAGCGGTGGATGCTCGGCCTGGTCTTCCTCCTGGGCGCCTTCGGGCTGACCTTCGTGGAGTTCTCCATCCGGCCCCTGGACATCACCCTGTACTGGACCATGTTCGCCACCGTGTTCTTGATGAACACCGCCTTCGCCATCGACGCCTACCGCGAGGGCAAGGAGCTGATGATCGCGCGCAAGGAGGGACGCTGGGAGCCCGGGTGTGTGGCCGCGCAGCGGGCGTCCTGAAGCCGGCGCTTCGCGCTATGCTCCAGGCGCACCCACGAGCGGTCGTCCGATGCGCCTCGCCCTGCTCACATTCCTCGCCTGCGCCTGTCGGCCCGACGCTTCCGACAGCACCGCGCCTGGCGACACCCATGAGACGACGGACACGGGCCCGGACACGGCGCTCGTGTCCTTCGATTGTGGGACCCACGGCGACCCGCCGCTGAGCGCGCTCCCCGACGCGGTGGCGCTGCGCAGCTCCCAGCAGAGCTTCAACCAGGACTGGCAGGCGGCGCTGCTCGAGGGCCTCATCTGGGTGAAGCCCGCCGATGGCAGCGAGGACTGGGCTCTGCTGGGTGGCTCCGGCCTCCCTGACGGCTCGCGGCTGGACAACTGGGGGCCCCCTGACGCCATCGCCGAGATCAGCGTCGACGGCGTGCACCTGCAGGCCCTCAGCAGCGACGGGCGCTACTACCGCGGCTCGGACATGACCACGGACATCCGCGGCCATGTCGAGTGGACCGACGGCTGGGGTGGCCTGACCGCTGACGGCGACGGCCTGAGCCAGGAGTTCTCCACCGTCTGCGGCTGGGACGTGGCCGACAGTCACCCCTTCGGCGTGGACCACTACGAGGACGCCAACGGCAGTGAACACAGCGTCGGTGCCGGGGTGGCCCACAACTACCGCCTGTCCGCCGACGGTCGCGACATCCACTTCAACGACTGGTTCCTGCCCAACGACTGGAGCCGACAGATCTGCGGGCCCGAGCGGGGGACCTTCCGGGCCCTGGACATCAGCGCCAGCGCCAGCACCATGGTCGTGATCGGGGCCGGGGGTGAGCTCTACACCCGGCTGTACGACTTCGACACCGGCGGCGAGAACCCGCTGTACACCTACAGCTACATCGTGGGTGCCGACGGCAGCACCACCCGCCGGCTGCCCGACGAGGGCTGGCGCCGCCACGCGGACATCGGCGACGGCCGCGTCCTGCCCTGGGTGAGCGTCCACCAGGACGGGCAGGGCAACAGCGCCCGGGTGCTGCGGGTCGCGGGGGAGCGCGACGGGCTGGGCGGCTACTTCGAGAAGCGCATCGACGGTGACAGCTGGAGCTTCGTGGAGACCGGAGAGCCCGTCGAGGGCCCCTTCCTGGACGAGTCCGCGACCGTCGAGGCCGGTGAGCCGGAGGCCTGGCCCATGGGCGGCACGCTCTCCTACGAGTCCCACAGCGTGCAGCTCGAGCTCATCGACCTGCACATGGTCTGCTCCCCGGCCCAGGCCCGGCTGCTGGTCGAAGGCGAGCTGGTGACTGTGGACGGCGAGCCCCTGCTGCTGGCCTTCCACCACGTGCGCACCTGGGTCGACGAGACCCGCCCCGTCGCCTTCTGGGAGCAGGGCACCCCCATCGAGGTCCAGGCGGCGCTGCTGGTGCCCGGGGAGATCGCCGACATCGACGACGCGTCGGCCCGTTCGGCGGTGCAGGCGGTGCTGCGGGACAAGGAGGTGGTGAACTTCCTGGGGACCGTCTCCCCCGATGGTGTGAGCCTCTCCGAGATCATGTGGACCGAGCCCTTCCGGGTCCCCGCCGAGGAGAAGGAGTTCTGGAGCCCCATCGGGCTGGAGCTCACGCCTTCCCGCTGATCAGCTCCACGAGCGCCGCCTCGAACCGCTCGGCGATCCGCTCCCTCCCAGTCTCGTCCACGTGGGCCGCGTCGAAGCACAGGTCGGCCCGCAGGGCGCCGTCCAGCGTGTTCACCCCCGTACAGAGGGGCGAGCCCTGCTGGGGGGCCATGGTGAAGCGCAGCTCCCGCAGGACCGCCGCCAGCGCGGGCGGGGGATCGGGCAGGCGGCCGAGGTTGGTGACCACCGTGCTGTGGGGGGCGCGGCGGTTCATGCGGTCCAGCCGGGGGAGGCTGCGGGCGTCGGGAGGCAGGACGCGGGCGCCGGGGACCACTAGCCAGAACAGGTGACCGAGACCCCGGGCCATCATGGCGCGAACTGCTGTCGTCAGCGTGACCGCCAGCCCTCTCGGGTCGTGCCCGGGCTCCAGCTTGACCGTCACCGGGAGCACAGAGACGTGATTGCCCAGGGTGCCTGGCTCGAGGGGCGGCTCCAGCTGGGCACGCAGGTCCATGGCGGCGGCCAGGCCCACCGGCGCGGGCTCATCGCCCGGCAGCTCCGCCCTCAGCGCGAGGGCCTGGGCCGCCATCAGCGCCCCCTGGACGGTGCAGCCCAGCTCCCGGCAGCGCCGCACCAGCGCGCCGGTCCGTTGGGCGTCCAGGTCGATGTGCAGGCTGCGAGGCTCTCGGGTTGTGCCCCAGGACGGGGCGCTGGGCAGGGTTCGGGGTTGGCCCCCCAGGCGTCGAGGGATGGCGTCCATCACGATGATGCGCAGCAGGCCCAAGACCGCCCGCCAGCCTCGGTAGCGGGCGGGGTACAGCGCGTCCGATGGAGCGGCATGGGCGGGGTAGGGGGCGTCGGGGGCGCAGCCGACCGCGTCCGCCAGCAGCTCCAGCAGCCACCTCGCGGCAGAGCCGGCGTCCAGCAGGCCGTGGGCGACGGTGAGCACCACCGCGGCTCCGCGGTCTTCGGGGACCCAGCGACAGCGCAGCAGGGGCCGGCTCCCGACGGGGAAGGGCGCGTTCAGCTCGCCGTCCGCCAGGGCCCGCCACGGCCCGGAGCGCTCCTCCACCGGAGGCGGCTCGGCGGTGTCGGGCTCGAGCTGGACGGTGCCGCTGGCGTCCACAGCGATGCCGCAGCGCAGCCGCGGGTGACGGGACCAGGAGCGAGCCAGGGCCGCCTGCAGATCCTCGCGCCGCAGGCCGGGCCCCAGCCGGGCCACGAGCACGAAGTTGGTGCAGACGTGCTGGTCGAGCAGCCAGTAGAAGCGCTCGCTGCGGCCCAGGGGCCGCGCCAGGGGGTCGGGGGACATGCCCGGCATGATACCTGCTCCGGCATGGAGGTCCTCATGGCGCGCGCGCTCTCGATCCTGTCTCTGCTGCTCATCGGCTGCCCCAAGCCCGCGGACGACACCGCCCCGGACAGCGGTGATTCGGCCCCCGAGGCGCGGTGTCCCGCCGACGAGCTGACCATGGACACCTTCCGGGTCGACCCCGACGGGGCGCTGACCCAGATCCATTCGTCGGTGGCCTGGGACGGCGAAGCCGCCTGGGTGGCCTACGCCCTGCCGGAGGCGGCGAGCGCCAACTTCGACATCCAGGCGACACGGATCTCGACGGACGGCGAGGTCCTGGTGGCGCCCTTCCGGCTGGACGGCGGCGAGGGGCACAACGAGACCTACCCGCGTGTGGCTGTGAGTGGCGAACGGGTGGTGGTGGCCTGGCAGGCCGACAACGGCACCGGCGCGGACAACATGGATCTGCCCCTGCGCGGCTTCGACATGGACGGCACCGGCCTGGACGCCGCTCCCACCGTGGTGGAGCCTCTTATCGGCGGCAGCGCGCAGACCGGAAACGGCTGGATGCCGTCGCTGGTGGCCGACCCCTCGGGCGGCTTCGCCCTGGGGGCCGCCTGGGCCCTGGACAGCGTGCAGACCTTCCAGGCGGTGGCTGTGGAGCTCGACGCGGCGGGGGCTGTGGTCGAAGCCGACGCCCCCGACATCGACGGTGACGAGAGCCACTACTACCCCTCCATCGCTGTGGGGCCGGCCGGCGAGCGGCTGCTGGCGTGGGAGGCCTGGACCTCCACCGGCGGGACCGAGATCCAGCTGTCCCTGGACGGCGTCTTGTCGTCGTTCTCCGGCCACGACGACGCGGGCCTGCCCTTCGTCAGCTGGGAGCGGGCCGCCGATGGCGTGCCATACCTGGTCTGGTACAGCGTCAACGGCAGCGAGTACGACATCGAGCTGGTCGGTGGCGACATCGCTGGCGAACCGGCGGCCGCCACCCTCGGCGGTGCCGGCTCCCTCGACCACACCCCGATCATCGCCGCGGGTGAGCGCGGCGTCGTGGTGGCCTGGATGCGCAACCTGTCGGGGCTCTCCAACGAGCTGGTGCTGCAGGCTGTGCGCCTGGACGGCGACAGCTGGACCCTCGGCGACGAGCTGGTCCTCGAGACCGAGACCGCGGTGGCCCCCTACCTGCCGGGGCTGACCTGGGTCTGCGACGACGCCTGGCTGGTCACCTGGGTCGAGGGTGCGAACCCGGACTACTACGTCAACGCGCGCTTCGTGCGCTTCGAGGGCTTCGGAAGCTGACGTCCACAGGGCATTCTCGTCCAGAGCGCGATCATTCCTGCGGCCGGGGGAGACCGCGGCTATCCTCCGCTGATGCCCTTCCCGCCATGGCTGGCTGACAGGCGCGACGCGAGCGCCCCGGGGACGCTGCTGCTGCTGATCTGCGGCTGCGCGGCCTGTGCGCCGTGGGGTCAGGACTGCGGCCTGGGAGAGAGCGGCCTCGACCTGGACGCACCCCACGGGGCCTTCCTCTACCAGGACGACGCCATCCTCGATCTCGCCATCGAGCTGGACCCCTACGACAAGGCCTCGCTGCCCACCGACTGGCGCGCCGAGCGCCAGGACGTGGTGGCCTGGCTCGAGGTCCTGGGGGAGCAGCACGAGGTGGGGCTGCGGCTCAAGGGTGAGCGCTCGTTCCGCCCCATCGAGGAGAAGGCCTCCATCAAGCTGGACCTGCACCAGTGGGACGACGACGCCAGCCTCCACGGCGTGCGGCGCCTGACCCTCAACAACATGGTCCAGGACCCCACGATGCTGGCCGAGCATGTGACCTACCGGCTCTTCCAGGGCCTGGGCCTGGCCGCGCCGCGCCAGGGCTACGCCTGCGTCAGCATCGACGGCGAGGACCGTGGCCTCTACTCCGTGGTGGAGACCATGGACGAGCAGTTCGTGGCGCGGGCGTTCGAGGACGACGCGGGCAGCCTCTACGAGGGCGGGCACGGCGCGGATCTGCGCCCCGGTCGCGCCATGCTCTTCCAGGTCCAGAACCAGGGCGTGCCCTCGGACCGCACGGACCTGGACACCCTGGTGCGGGCCCTCGAGCGCAGCAGCCCCGCGACCTACCTCGAGACCCTCGAGCGCTACTTCGATCTCGACGCGCTGATGCTCTCGCTGGCGGCCTCCATCTACGTGGGCAGCGTGGACAGCTACATCACCCGCGCCAACAACTTCCTGCTCTACTACGAGCCCAGCCACGAGCGCTGGACCCTGATCCCCTGGGGCCAGGACCAGGCGCTGCACGATCACCTCGATCCCTACGCGCCCTACGATCCCGAGTCCCTGGCCGAGCACGGCCGGCTCTACGAGAGCTGCCTCGTCTCCGAGCCTTGCGTGGAGCGGCTCGAGCAGGCCCTGCTCGACGTGGCCGACGCCGCGGAGGCCATGGGCCTGGTGGGCTGGGCCGAGGACGAGTGCGAGCGCATCGCGGATCTGAGCCGCCACGACCCCGGGGCCGAGGTGGGCTTCACCCACACCCGCTACCGGCAGCGGGCGGCCCTCGACTACCTGCAGGAGCGGCCGGAGATCCTGCGCGAGGTGCTGCGGTGATCGCCGCGGCGCTGCTGGCCGTCGGCCTGGCTGCCGCCCAGGCACCCCCTGACCTGCCCGCGGCCGGTGGGCCGGAGCTGGCCTTGGTGTTCTTCGGCGACGGCGGCACCGGGCGAGAGCCTCAGCGCCAGGTCGCGGAAGCCGTGCGCGTCCACTGCGTCGAGCACCGCTGCGACGCCCTGGTCCTGCTCGGCGACACCATCGCCCCCCACGGGGTGCGCTCGGCGGAGGACCCCCAGTGGCAGCGCAAGCTCGAGGCGCCCTATGCCGGGCTCGACCTGCCCTTCCTCGCGGCCTTGGGCAACCACGATCGCGAGGGCAGCTGGCAGGCCCAGATCGCGTACACCGAGCACTCGGCGCGCTGGTGGCTGCCCCAACGCTACTACGCCCTCGAGGCCGGTCCTGTGCACCTGTTCGTCCTCGACACCACCGAGCTGGACCGCGCTCAGCGCCGCTGGCTGCGGCGGGGCCTGCGGGCCAGCACCGCGCCCTGGGTCGTGGTCGCCGGCCACCACCCCTACCTGTCCTACGGCCGCCACGGCTCGGACCCTCGGCTCGCCCGGCGACTGCGGATGGTGCGCCGTCACGCCGACCTCGTCCTCGCCGGCCACGACCACGACCAGCAGGTGCTGCAGGACCCCCGCGGCCCCACCGTGGTGGTCATGGGCAGCGGCGGCGCCCGCCCTCGCCCCGTGGACCCGGGCCCGGAGACCCGCTTCGCCGCCTCCCAGCGCGGCTTCGGCTGGCTGTCGCTGGGAGTCGCTGGCGGAACGCTGGAGGTGCGCAGCGCCGAGGGGGCGCTGGTCTACGAAGCGGAGCTCGAGCCACGCTGATCCCCGCCAGATCCGTCCCGAATGAATCATTTGGCCCCGATTTGGCGGGATCGCGGCCTGGCATCCCGCCAGATCCGCCCCGAATGAATCGTTTGGCCCCGATTTGGCGGGGTGGCTGCTCGGCATCCCGCCAGATCCGCCCCGAATGAATCGTTTGGCCCCGATTTGGCGGGATCGCGGCCTGGCATCCCGCCAGATCCGCCCCGAATGAATCGTTTGGCCCCGATTTGGCGGGGTGGCTGCTCGGCATCCCGCCAGATCCGC
>CAYZVO010000188.1:0-18696 GCA_964481655.1 uncultured Enterobacterales bacterium
GATCGGTCCCGACGACGACCAGCTCGTAGAAGGAGGTCGTCGTCATGGGGCGCCCCCCGCACCCGGGAGCGTCTCTTCCGAGTCGAGCGCGCTCCCCACGTCGTGGAGCCGCCCCCCGACGCCCCACCCACAGCCGCCCCCTCCGCCGTCGCCGGCACCTGGACCGGCTCCATGGGCGCGGGCGTGACCACCCTGCGGCTCCAGGGCCCGGACGACGCCCTGCGCGGCACCATGGAGACGAACTTCATGGGCAACGTCCAGGACTCCCAGGTCCGCGGCAGCTACCAGGACGGCGTCCTGCTCTTCGAAGACGTGGACCGCGGCCCCAGCTACGCCGGCAGCTACCGGGCCACCGTCAGCGCTGTCGGCCGCCTCGAGGGCCAGTGCACCACCTTCCTCGACAAGCGGGTCAGCTCGTTCAGCTTCGCCCGACCCTGACGAATGACCAGAATGGTCAGTTTCGGGTGACATCCCCGTGCGGGTATGTAAAACCTCGTCAAGCTCGCACGCCCGGGTCCCCGATGCTCGCCACCGCCCTGCTCGTCCTGACCACCGCCAGCGCCGCTCCCGGCGAGCTCCACGTCGGCGTGGCCGCCGGGCTGCAGGTGCCCGCCCAGGCGTCCCCCCGCTTCACCTGGGCCGGCCTGCCCCGAGCGTCCTGGTGGCCCAGCGAGCACTGGGGCGTCCTCGCAGAGCTGGCCGCCACCCCCGGCCTCGAGCTCGACGGCCACGCGTTCCAGGCCATCGATCCCCGCCTCGGCGCCCTCTGGGCACCCTGGACCGAGCCAGCCATCGCGCCCCACCTCGGCGCGGGCCTGGGCCTGGCGCTGCACGACTCCGACCTGCGCCTCAACGACAGCGTGCCCGCCGAGCTCACGGACACCCACCTGCGGGGCTGGGCCGGTCTGGGGCTCTCCTGGCGGGCCATGGAGTGGCTCGCGGCCAGCGCCGACCTGCGCTGGACCCAGGGCCTTGGCGCCGCCGACCCCCACCACGCGGTCACCGGCGCGGAGCTGTCCATCGGCCTCTCCCTCATCCAGCCCCTCGGGCCCGACCCCAGCATCGCCGACGAAGACGGCGACGGCGTGGTGGACGCCCTGGACGAGTGCGAGGGCGTCGTCGGCCACCGCGATCACCGAGGCTGCCCCGCCCCCACCGGCATCCAGCCCCCCGACGCCTCGGTCTGGTTCCCCCACGACCACTGCGAGCACGTCCACGCGGATGATCTCGACAAACACCTGGACCAGGTCGAGCCGGATCTCCAGGTGGTCGTCTCGGCCCCCGGCTACCTGCCGGCCTACGTGCCCGCCGAAAAGCTCGACGGCCTGGCCCTCGAGCCCGCGCCGGCCCAGGGCGCCCTGGTGGTCGTGGCCTCGCCCGGTGATCGGGTGAAGGTCGCGGGGGTCGAGGTCACCCCGGGCATGGACGGCGTGGTCCTGCTCAATGTCCCCGACGGCCCCACCGAGATCGAGATCGCGGGAGGTGGGCGCGAGACCCGCGGCCCCGTGGCCGTGGCCCAGGGGCATGCCACCTGGGTGCGCGTGCCCGCGGCCGAGCCCCAGCGCGCCCTGTTCACGGCAGGCTCCGCCACCCTCGACGCCGAGCAGTCGGCCCTGGTGAAGTCCATGGCCGGGCTCCGCGGCGACTACGCCTACGTGCTGCGCGGCGGCTACTCCCCCGACGGCGAGCAGGGCGCCAACCTGGCCCTGGCCGAGGCGCGGGCCAAGTCCGTGCACGCCGTGTTGGTCGAGGCCGGCGTCCCCGACGAGCTCATCGAGCTGGCGCCGATCCTGGCGCCCGAGCTGGACGGCCAGCCGGAGCTGCAGCGCAGCTGCTCCATCACCCCCATTCCCGGAGCCCGCTGATGACCGCCGCGCTCCTGCTGCTGCTGCTCCCCCTGGCCCAGGCCGCCGAGTACCGCGTCGTGCGCCTGGGCGACACCGTGGAGACCATGGCCGAAGACCTGGGCGACCCGGACCTGGCCAGCGCCATCCGCAGCCTCAACCAGATCGAGCCCGAGACCCAGCCGCCCATCGGCGCCCTCATCGAGCTGCCCGTGGCCCCCAACGCGCCCCTCGAGGAGCAGCAGGGCAAGGTCCTGCACGCCCAGGGCGAGGTGCGGGCCACCCTGCCGAGCGCACCGGAGCAGCAGGCCGTGCCCGGCCTCGACCTGCCCCCCGGCACCACTGTCTGCACCGGCCCCTCCAGCTACGCCACCCTGCGCCTGGCCCGCAGCGAGGGCAGCCTGGACCACGACGACGTCAACCTGCTCTCCGAGACCTGCCTCACCATCGTCGCCGCCTACAGTCGCGACGCCGAGCGCGCCTCGGTCATCCGCGTGGAGCAGGGCTCCATCGCCATCCGCGCGGCCGACGAGGTCGAGGGCACCGTGGTGGTCGAGACCGACAGCGGCATCACCACCGGCCGCGGCGGTGGCTTCCGGGTCTCCCGCGAAGACGACGCCACCCGGACCGAAGCCCTCTACGCCCCCGTCGCGGTCCTCGGCGCCGGAGAAGAGGTCGCCGTGGGTGCGGGCCAGGGCAGCCGCACCGTCACCGGTGAGGCCCCCTCGGCCCCGGTGGATCTGTTGCTGGGCACCGCCCTGCAGCGTCCCCAGCTCGACCAGCCGCTGCGCCGGCCGGACTTCGGCTGGTCCGCGGTGGACGGCGCCCTGGGCTATCGGGTCGAGATCGCCTCCAGCCCGGACTTCAGCGCGGTGGTCCACGCCGACTCGGTGCCCGAGACCAACTGGGCCCCCACCACCCTGTTCCTGCCCTACCGGGTCCAGGGCCTGTGGTGGCGCGTGGCGGCCTTCGATCGGGTGGGCTTCCTGGGGATGCCGTCCGAACCCCGTCAGCTGGTGCTGCCCCCAGGCGTCGGGCCCTGACAGCCCGCGCCGAAGCGCGCGACCACCGCCGGCCCCCGCGAGCTGCCCTCCACCTTGGCCTGCAGGTGCTCTTCCATCACCGCCGCGACGAAGCTGCGGAAGGCCTGGAACAGCTCGCCGACCTGGCCCTCGGACGCCATCTGCTGCTCGAGGGCGTCGCGCTCGGCGTCGGACAGCTCGATGCTGACCACGCGGGTCGTCGAATCGGGGAGGGCATCCGCCAGCACCTCGGGGCTCGGGCGCCCCGCCGCGGCGCAGCGGGCGTTGCCACACATCACGATCATCGCCACATCCCGACCGCCCCGCAGGATCTCCCAGAGGGTGTCACCCCTGAGCACCATCCGGACCTCGAAGCGCCACCCGGCAAAGCTCTCCCCACGGAAGGCGCGGGCAAACAGAGAGCAAGGGCTCGCTGCCCTGCAAGCCACCAGCACGAGCCAGCGGCCAGGCTCCGAATCGACGGTCCACAGGGGATCAGCGAGGTCGGGGACCCCGTCGCGGGGACGCGGCTTGCGCACGGTCAATGCACACCTCGGGCGGCTCGGTTCGAGAGGGGGCGCTTCACCGTCATCCAACACCAGACTATAGTCGGGTCTCCGACCCACCCCTCTCAGCCCCCTTTCACGACCGTGACCGACTCCAACGCCACCGGCTCCCTGTCCGTCGAGCTCCTGGTCCTGCAGCAGGGTGCCGTCGTCCACACCGAGCCCCTCGCGGGGCGCGCGCTGTTCGTGGGTCGCAACCCCGACAACGACCTGGTGCTCACCGACAACACCATCTCGGGGCGCCACGCCATGTTCCACCTGGGCGACGCGGGCCGCCGCCTGCTTGTCCGGGATCTGGCCAGCACCAACGGCACCTTCGTCAACGACAAGCGGGTCAGCGCACCCGTGGCGCTCGCCCACGGTGACCGGGTCCGCCTGGGCTCGAGCGTCACCCTGGAGCTGCGCATCCAGCACAGCCCCACCGCCGCGCCGCCGCGCCCGCTGCCCTCGCTGCTGGTGGATCTGCGCACCGGGGTGGCCCACCCCATCCGCAGCGACCGCCTCTACGTCGGCGACGAGCCCCACTGCCAGGTGCGGGTCGAGGGCGCCACGACCGCCTGCATCACCCTGCACGCCGGCGGGGAGATCTGGCTGTCCACCGACGACGACGAGCACGCCATCGAACCGGGCGAGCCGTTCACCGTCGCCGGGCACGAGTTCGTCTTCCGCGCCCCCACCAGCGCCCTCAGCGCCACCGTGCGCGACCCCGTCGAGCGCACCACCTACGGCTACGAGCTCAGCGTCGCGCTGCACGCAGAGACGGGCCCAGAGGCCTGGATCAAGGACCCCACCACGGGCAAGCGCTGCTGCGTCACCGCCGAGAACCGCGTCTCCCTGCTGTTCGTGCTCGGCCGTCAGCTGCTCGAGGACCTGAAGGGCAAGGTCCGCACCGACGCCGTGGGCTGGTGTGTGGACGAGGATGTGATGCGCGGCATCTGGGGCCGGGGCTGGGACCAGATGGGCACCAACAACTACCAGGTGCTGCTCTCCCGCACCCGGCGCGAGATCACCAAGGCCGGCCTCGACGGCTGGTTCATCGAGAAACGCCGCGGCCACACCCGCCTCCGCCTGGGCACCGTCGAGCTCGTCGACGGCTAGGCGTCGCCCTCCGCCCCTGGATTCTCAGGCACCAGCCGGTCCAGGATCAGCCCGTGGAACCCGTCGTCGCGACCGCGGAAGCCCCAGCCGAGGTGGGCCGCGCAGCCCGCGCACTGGGCGATCTGCCAGCTGTAGCCGGGGAACCAGGTGTACTCGGCGACCTCGTCACCGTGGGGAGCGCAGCCGGGGGCCTCCACGAAGCAGCCGATGCGGTAGAGGTAGCCGTGGGGGTTGACGAAGCTGTGCTCGTGGGAGCCCCCCAGCTCGCGGGCCCAGCCGGCAGCGGTGATGGCCGCGCCGCAGCGGGCGCAGAGCAGGCGTCGCCCCCGAGCCCGGTGCCAGGGATCGTCCACGCGGTCCTCGGTGCGGACGCCACGAACGGGGGCGCGCTCGTCCAGCAGCAGCGCGTCGGGGGCGGCGCGCATCAGTAGCTGACCAGGTCTCCGCAGGCCGCGGGCAGCTCGAGCCCAGCCAGGTCGTAGTCCTGTCCGCAGGCGGCCCCGGCCAGGGCGGCGTCACAGGCCGCGAAGTCCATGGAGAACCCGGAGTCGAGGCACAGCAGCGCGCGCTCGTCCGCCTCGCAGGCGGCCTGGGAGGTGTGCGAGACGTTCCACGCGCCGTCGAAGTAGTAGCACTCCTGATCGGCGCACTCGCAGGCGCGGGCGCACAGGTCCTGGACCATCTGCTCGCAGGGCGACAGTGTGGTGTCCGAGGCCAGGTCGAAGCAGCCGCAGCTCAGGGCCGCCAGCAGCAGCGAGCCGCGGGTGAAGAGCCCGCCCATCAGTCGCACACCACGTAGTCCTCGCAGGACTCCGGGCTCCAGTCGTCGTCGTCGTACTTGTCGCAGCTGGCGTACTTGAGCGCCCGGTAGCACTGGGACGCCAGCTGGTAGTCGATGTCGCAGAACAGCTCCGAGCCGTCCTGCACCAGCTCCCACAGGGTCTCCGCGTCGTCGATGCAGTCGTCGAGATCGTCGTAGAAGTCCTCGTAGTCGTCCGGCTCGCAGCGCTTCATCTTCTTGCAGGTCAGCTCGCCGAACTTGTACGCGAAGGTCTCCTCGGTCACGCCGCAGCCGACCAGCGAGAGGGAGAGCCCGACGAGGGCGAGGTGGGTCCGGGACATGGCGCCTCTCCAGCGGAGGATGGGGACATGGGCATAACCCCCTCGACACCCGCCGCGGGTGTGCCTACCCTCTCGGACCAGCCCGGAGCGCCCATGGACACCAGCCTGCCCCGCATCCCCGTGGCCATCTCGGCCCGCCACGTGCACCTGACCGAAGCCGCCGTCGAGGCCCTCTTCGGCCCCGGCCACACCCTGACCCCCTACAGGCCCCTGTCCCAGCGAGGCCAGTACGCGGCCCAGGAGTGCGTGGACATCGTGGGCCCCAAGCGCACCATCGAGGGTGTGCGGGTGTTGGGCCCCTGCCGCAGCCGCTGCCAGGTCGAGGTGGCCCGCACCGACGAGTTCTTCCTGGGCGTAGACGCCCCCGTGCGCGCCTCGGGAGACCTCGACGGCACCCCGGGCGTCACCCTGGTGGGCCCGGCCGGCACCCTCGAGCTGGAAGAGGGCCTGATCTGCGCCCAACGCCACATCCACATGAACCCCGCCGAGGCCCTCGCCCTGGGCGTGGAGCACGGCGAGCTGGTCGAGGTGGCCCTGGACACCGACGGCCGGGACCTCATCTTCGGCGACGTGAAGGTGCGGGTCTCAGAGGGTGTCCACCTCGAGATGCACCTGGACACCGACGAGGGCAACGCCGCCGAGATCGTCAAGGGCGACGAGGCCGTGCTCGCGCCGACGGGAGTGATGGCGCGCCTGCGGGGTGGCCGCACGCCCCACTCAGAGGATTAGACTCTCCACAGCAGGGAGTCGGCGATGCCTCAGTACAGCGAAGGTCAGGTCCTCGCGGAGCGCTTCGAGATCATCGGGGAGCTGGGTCAGGGCGGGATGGCCACCGTCTACCTGGCCCAGGACCGGGTGCGCGGCGAGCGCGTCGCCCTCAAGATCCTGCACGACCACCTGGCCCGGGACCCCGCCATGCGGGATCGCCTGCGCCGCGAGGTCGTGGCCGCCGCCCGCCTGCGCCACCCCGGCGCCCTGGTGGCCCACGAGCTGCACGACCTGCAGGGCACCTGGGCCCTGAGCCTGCCCTTCCACCCCGGCCAGACCATCACCGAGACCGTGGCCGAGCAGGGTCCCATGGACGCCGACGCCCTGCGGCGGCTGGGCGTGCGCCTGGCCGAGGTGCTGGCCGAGGCCCACAGCGCGGGGCTGCTCCATCGCGATCTCACCCCCAGCAACGTGATGATCGGCGCTCGCGGGGAGCCCATGCTCACCGACTTCGGACTCGCCCGGCTGCGGGACGGCGGCAGCACCAAGGGCACGGGCATGCTGGGGACCCCCGGCTACGCCGCGCCGGAGGTCTACGACGGCGTGCGGGCCGATCCGCGCTCGGATCTCTACGCCCTGGGCGCCGTGCTCTACCTGGCCGCGACCGGCAAGGGCGCCTTCGAGGCCGACAGCGCCATGCGGGCCCTGCACCGGCAGCTCGACGGCGACTTCGTGCCGCTGGACCAGGCCCGGCCCGACCTCCCCGCCGACCTGGTGGCCACGATCCACGCCCTGCTGCACCGCGACCCCGACGCCCGGCCCCAGGGCGCCCAGGACGTGGCCGAGGCCCTGCAGCTGCGCCAGGCCGCAGAGGCCGCCCCCGAGCCACCGCGCCAGGCCGCGCCGGCGCCCACCGCGTCCAGCGCCCCCTCGCCGAGCACCGCCCTGGTGAAGGCCGAGCTTCCCGGTGGGGACTGGACCATCATCGCCCGCCCCCCGGCCAAGGACGACAAGCGCCACGAGCGCCGGGCCAAGCACGCCTGGCGCCAGGCCCGCCGGCGCGCCCGCCGGCGCATGGGCAAGCGGCAATGGAGTGAGGGCTGGCAAGAGGACCCAGGCCGCATGATCACCGAGGTGGTGGGCATGGGCGGCGACTTCCTGGGGGAGCTCATCGAGGGTGACGGCGCGACCCCCGAGCGGATGCTGGCCGACGCCGTGGCCCAGGAGGCCGGCCTGCCCGAGGGCGCCCTGCGCACCAGCGCCACCGCCACGGAGCGCCGCTTCCGGCTGGTGCACGGCGTGGAGCGCAGCACCGCAGACCGCCTGTCCGCCCAGGCCAACGATCTGGGCTTCTCCACCGAGCTGGTCCCGGCGGATCGCAAGCAGCCCTTCCAGCTGGGCCCGGCCGCGGGCCCGCTCTTCCCCGCCATGGTCATGGTGGGCCTGGCCTTCTTCCTGGGCTTCCCCCTGGCCTACCTGTTCTTCGCGCTGGCCGCGGCGTTCGTCATCACCGGGCTGGCCAAGGCCGTGGACGGCATGACCGGACGGGATCTCACGGGGCTCCCGCTGGCCTACCCCACCCAGCTGGCCCCCCTGCTGGCCAAGGGCTTCGAGGCCCAGGCCCGGGTGGAGGCCGCCGCGGCGCTCCCCGCGGCCCCCGCCGCACAGGCCGAGGCGCCCCCGGCCCCCGCTGGCCGCGGCGCGCAGGTGCTGGCCCGGGTCCAGTCCGCCATCGACGCCCTCGAGGGCGCGGTCGAGGCCCACCGCAGCGAGCTGCCCCCCATCGCCGTGGCCGAGCTCGAGGACACTCTCACCGACCTCTCCGGCCGGGCCCGGGAGCTGGCCGGCGAGGTGGATCGCCTCGAGGCCGAGCTGAAACAGCTCGAGGCCCAGGACCCCGAGGCTCAGCTGGCCGTGCTCCAGGCCCGCCTGTCCCGGCTGGACACCCTGGCCCGGGCCGGGGAGACCGTCGAGCCCGCCAAGCGCGCCGGCATCCAGGCCGAGATCGCCGCCCTGGGCGAGACCTCCGCCACCCTGCAGGCCCTCGAGGGCCGCGTCACCGCCGTGCTCTCCCGCCTGCTCGACATCGGCGGCACCGCCAGCCGCGTCCGCCGCCAGCTTCTCGACGAACCCGAGCCCGCCAAGTCCGTCGAGAAGCTCGGCGAACAGCTGAAGCGCCAAGCGGCCGCGGCGGCGAAGGCGCGCAGGGAGATGGCTGGACGGTGAGCCACACCTCGCCACCGCACCGAAAGACCGGCTATCCTCGCACCATGCGACCAACCCTGCTGCTGCTGCTGTCCCCCTTGCTGCTCTCGGCCTGCGAGCTGGGCCTGTCCTCCACCACCACGCCCCGGGACGACGTGCCCAAGGACTCGGGCGACGACCCATGGGACAGCGACGATCCCCCTGACGACAGCGAGCCGGTGGACCCGGACAACCTCCCGCCCGTGGCCGACGCCGGCGACGACCAGCTCGCCCAGGTGGACGCCGTGGTCGAGCTCGACGGTCACTCCAGCTACGACCCGGAGGGCGAGGACCTCGCCTACGACTGGGAGTTCGTGACCATGCCCAGCGGCTCCGGGGTCACCCTGGTCAACCCCACCTTCGCCGACCCGGTGTTCATCCCCGACCGTCCCGGGGACTTCGAGATCGAGCTGACCGTCCACGACGGCACCCAGTACGGCACCCCCGACACCGTCACCGTGACCGTCGAGGCCCCGGGCGAGCTGCCCGTGGCCGACGCGGGCGAGGGCCAGACCGTGGACATCGGCGACACCGTGCGCCTCGACGGCAGCGGCTCCTACGACCCCGGCGGCGACTCCCTGAGCTACAGCTGGTACTTCCGGATGCTGCCCTCGGGCAGCAGCGCCAGCTTCTCGAACCCCGCCTCGGTCAGCCCCAGCTTCGTGGCCGATCTCGAGGGCACCTACGACATCGGCCTGGTGGTCAGCGACTCCAGCTCGAGCTCCGAGCCCGACACCACCGTCGTGATCGCGGTGGAAGACTCCGGCGGCGGCGACGACTGCGGCTTCGGCTGCGCCCGCGCGGCGGAGATCGCCCTCAAGAAGCGGCTGGGGAGCACCGCGCTGGTGGTCTTCCCGATGCTGTTCGGCTGGAGGCTCAGGCGGCGGGAAGACCTGGTTCCACGCTGATCAGAGCCGACATTCGACCGCCCGGACGGTTCCCTCGATCCACAGCGGCGGGTTCGCGTTCGGATCGTCCAGGCCGACGGTGACCTCGAGCTCGTCGTTGTGGTCGGTCTCGCCCAGCTCGAGGGTCGCCGCCCGGGTCCAGATGTCCACGCTTCCCGGCACCCGGGCCCCTTCGATCTCGACCCGGCCCTCGGCGTTGACCAACACCATCAGGTCCGGCTCGCCCCGCTGCCAATGCCGCCAGCTGCAGGTCACCGGCTGGGTCGGCAGGACCAGGGTCGGCGTGTCGAACAGCTCGTCCACGACGGCCATGGCCACGGGCACATGCTCTCCGTGGAGCGTCACGGAGAGCCCCTCGGACGGCCTGGGCTGGGTGACGGGCTCGAGCTCACCGCAGCTGTGCACCGGCATGGAGCCCTCGAGCTCGATGGAGCTGTTCCTCAGGCGATCGGAGACCCGCAGCGTGACCCGTCCCCCCGCGATGCGCCCCGCGCCCATGTCGCCCTCGCCGTAGGCCGAGACACCCTGGCCCGCCAGGCCCCAGGCGGCCCGGGAGACCAGGGAGCCATCGCCGGCCCCCAGCCGCGGGGCCAGGGCCAGCTGTACGAAGTTCAGCTCCTCCGGCAGGGGCGGGACTCCGGCGACCTGGCTGCAGTCCACCGCGCCGCTGGTCAGCAGCACCTGCTGGGTCTGCCCGCCCCGGCGCGCCCACAGGGCGTGGGTGAAGGTCACGGCCTGGCCGTCGAGGAGAGCCTTCATGCCCCGTCCATCCACCGCGGGCAGGGGCTCGAGCGCGACCGGCGCGGGGGCGCGGGGCCGACGGGGAAGTGGGTCGTCCAGGCCCAGCTCGGCGGGGGTGTGACAGACCCCGGCACCGTCCTGGAGACAGCGCCCCTCGTCCAGGCAAGGATCCACCGCGCAGCCGTAGAACGACGGGTAGATCCCGCTGCCGTCGGAGCACTGGTGCACCAGCCAGGAGCCGAACTGGCAGCGGTCGAAGGCCGCGCAGTGCAGGGACGCCTCGCAGTGGGACTCGTCCATGGGCAAGCAGAGGTGGTTGATGTGCACGCAGCGGCCTTCCACCAGGCACTCGACGCTGCCGGGGCAGCTGTCGTCGCTGGGGGCGCAGGTGCCCTCCATGGGGACGCAGTCACCCCGGGTCAGGCAGTGGGGTGACCGCTCGCAGGCGCTGCGGGCGTCAGCGCAGCGGGCCCCACGCAGCGTGCACGGCCGGGTGCCGTCCCCGAGGCCCTCGACGCAAGCGGTGGAGGCGGCGCAGTCGGCGTCGCTGCCGGCGATGCAGACGCCGGCCACGGGGTCCAGCACGCAGCGGCCGTGATCCCTGCAGCCGTCGGAGGCTCTGCAGTCGTCGGCCTTCACCACACGGCAGGCCTCGCCGTCGCGCTCACAGGCGCCCTCGCTGCGGCAGGCCTCGTCGCACCAGGTCACGGCGTCCGCCCAGGCGCGGCTGCAGAAGCCCTCGTCCCGGGGGGCGCAGCGATCGTCCTCGGCGCAGGCCGCGCTGTCGCGGCAGCCCTGCTCGCTGGTCACGCAGGCGCCGGCCGCGCCCAGGGCGCAGCGGCCCTCGGCGGCGCACTCCGCCGACTCGAGGCAGTGCGCGGGCTCCGCCGCGATGCAGGCCTCCTCGTCGATGTGGGGGTCGAAGCCGCAGCGGCCCTCTTCCCGGCAGACGCTGGCGTCAGCGCAGTCGTCGGCGGACTCGACCACGCAGCGCCAGCCCCGATCCCCGGCCCGCCAGGTGCGCACCCCGCACTCGCCGCGCTCGGCGCACTCGTCGCTGCGGCCGCAGCGCAGGGAGAGCCCGGCGTCCCACAGGGTGCCGCAGCCGCAGAGCAGCAGGGGGAGCAGGATCGACAGCAGGCGCAGCATGGGGACCCCTCACCCGTCGCGGAGCAAGGAGCCAGGCTCAGCCCACCATCAGCCCGAAGCGGGCGTCGAACTCGCCCCTCAACACGCCCATGTGGATGGCGTCGATGAAGCGCCCGCCCTGGTAGATGGACTCGCGCCGTACGCCTTCCTCGACGAAGCCGAGGGCCCGGTAGGTCTTGATGGCCCGCAGGTTGGTCTCGAAGACCTCGAGCTCGATGCGGTGCAGGCCCAGCTCGTGGAAGGCGAAGCGCATCATCAGCGCCATGGCTTCGCTGCCGAAGCCCTGGCCCCAGGCGTCCTTCTCACCCAAGACGATGCCGATCTCGGCCCGGCGATGGTGCCGGTCGATGCCGTGCAGGCCGATGTTGCCGATGTGGACCCACTTGCCGTGGACCGAGCCCTCGATGCCGAACACGTAGTCGTCGCTGCGGTCGAGCAGGCCCTCGAGCCATTTCTCCTCGGCGTGGGTGGAGATGGGGGCGAAGACCAGCAGGTTGCGACGCACCTCGGGATCGTTCATCCAGCGCGTCAGGGTGGGGATGTCCTTGCGCTCGAGGGCGCGGAGGCGGACCCGTTCACCGATGAGCATGTCGAAGCTCCTGCCTTGATATGGTCATGCCGCCCCTAACGGGTTTCGGAGCTTCCCATGCCGCACCTCCTCCGCTCGGTATCCTTCCCACTGTCCCTGCTCGCGGCGCTCTGGTTCGCCCTGGCGCCCGCCGCCTCGGCCCAGCAGACCCTGCCCCCGGAGCTCGAGCCCTGGGTGGGCTGGGTCCTCGAGAAGCACCCCACCCTGCGCTGCCCCGTGACCGCCAGCGGCGCGGCCTGCATCTGGCCCGGCGAGCTGGAGCTGGACCTGAGCGAGGCCGGCGGCCGCTTCGCGCTGCGCGTCCACACCGACCGGGAGATCGCCGTGCCCCTTCCCGGCGGCCAGGCCCGCTGGCCCCAGCAGGTGCGCGCGGACGGCGAGCCGGTGGTGGTGCTCGATCAGGGGGGCCTGCCCATGGTGGTGCTGCCCGCCGGTGACCACCTGCTCGAAGGGCGCTTCGCCTGGTCCAGCCTGCCCCAGGGCCTGCCCCTGCCCACCACCACCGGCCGTGTCGCGCTGGCGGTGGACGGACACACCGTGGCCCACCCCGCCATCGACGAGGCCGGGCTGCTCCGCCTCGGACCCGGCGGCGCGGCCCCCGCGGCCGAGGAGCGCTTGGACCTCGAGGTCTCCCGCCACGTCATGGACGGTGTCCCGGTGCGGGTGGACACCCACCTGGCCCTGAGCGCCTCGGGCGACCCCCGCGAGGTGAACGTGGGCGCCGTCGCGGTGCCGGGCACCCGCGCGGTGAGCCTCGAGGCCGACCTCCCCGCCCGCTTCACCGCCGACGGCGAGCTGGTGGTCCAGGTCCGAGCCGGGACCTTCAGCATCGAGATCCAGGCCCTGCACGACGGCCCCGTCACCGCCCTCGCCGCCCCCGTCCTGGGCAGCCCCTGGCCGGCCAAGGAGTTCTGGGCTGTGACCACCGACGATCTCGTGCGAGCGGTGGAGCTCTCCGGACCGCCGGCCGTCGACCCCGCGCGCACGCCCCTGCCCGACGCCTGGCGCGGCCTGGCCACCTACCTGGTCTCCCCCGAACAGCCCCTGGCCTTCGGAGAGCTGCGCCGGGGCGAGCCCGAACCCGCCCCCAACCGCCTGGCCCTCGACCGCGAGATCTGGCTCGACGCCGACGGCGGCGGCTTCACCTTCCGGGACCGCTTCGACGGCTCCATGAACCAGGAATGGGGCATGGGGATGCTCGAGCCCTACGAGCTCGGCCACGCCGTCGAGGCCGGCCGCGACCTGGTCATCACCCGCGACGACGACGGCCGCCCCGGGATCGCGCTGCGCAGCTCCGACCTGCACGTGGTCGCCGAGTCCCGCGTGGAAGGTCGCCCGGGCGTGCTGCCCATCGTGGGCTGGGCCACCGACGTCACCTCCCTGCAGGCCACCCTGCACCTGGCCCCGGGCTGGCGCCTGCTGGCCGCCACCGGCGTGGACCGGGTGCCCGGCTCCCTGCTGCACGACTGGGACCTGTTCGACCTGTTCTACGTGCTGATCCTGGCCCTGGCTACGGGCAGGCTGCTGGGCTGGAAGTGGGCCGGCGTGGCCCTGGTCGGCCTCGCCCTGTCCCGCCAGCACGGCGACGCCCCCAGCTGGGCCTGGGTCTTCCTGTTGATGAGCGTGGGCCTGCACCGCTGGGTCCCCGAGGGCTGGCCCCGCAAGGTCTCCCTGGGCATGCGCTGGACCATCGGCGCCCTGCTGCTGCTGATCCTCGTGCCCTTCGCCGTCGATCAGGTGCGCACCGGCCTGTTCCCGGTCCTCGAGCACCCCTGGCAGAGCTCCGTGCCCGATCGGGGCGTGTTCGCCGGGATTCCACCCCAGAGCACGGTGGTCTCCGGCCCCACGGGGGGCGACTGGGAGGACGACGGGGACGGCTGGAGCGACGACGCCCCGGCCCAGGTCCAGCACGAGTACAACCAGCGCGGAGACCTGACCGAGAAGAGCCTCGGCATCGCGGACCTGCTGGCGTCCGAGAGCGGGCTGACCCGCGGCGCCCCGGCCAAGAAGGGGGGCAAGGACCAGGGCCGCTACCTGTCCCTGCAGTACGACCCCACCTCCATCGCCACCACCGGTCCGGGCGTGCAGCAGTGGAACTGGAACCCCTCGGTCTACGACAGCTACGACTGGGAGGGCCGCCCCACCTTCGGCGGCGACCCCGTGCTCGAGTGGTCCGGCCCGGTCACCTCCGACCACAGCGTGCGGCTGTTCCTGCTCGGTCCCCGGGCCAACGGCGCCCTGAACATCCTGCGCGTCGTGCTGCTGCTGGCCCTGGGGCTGCGCATGGCCGGGCTGAAGAGCCTGCGGATGCCCCGCGGTCTCGGCGCCGGCGCCACCGCCCTGCTCGCCGCCCTGCTGCTGGCCCCCGCGGCCCACGCGACCCCCGACGCCGCCGTGCTGCAGGAGCTCGAGCAGCGCCTGACCGCCGCCCCCGCCTGCGGGCGCGACTGCGTCTCCACCCCCAGCCTCGAGCTGAGCGTGCAAGGCGGACAGCTGGTCATGGAGGCCGAGGTCCACGCCGCCGCGCGCTCGTCCTGGCCCGTCCCCGGCCCAGCCAGGACCTGGGTCCCCGCCGCGGTGAGCATCGACGGTGAGCCCACCACCGCCCTGGCCAGGCTGGACGACGGCTTCCTGCACGTGCGCGTCGAGGACGGCGTGCACCGGATCCGGGTGGCCGGCCCTCTGCCCAACGCCGACTCGGTGACCCTCACCATCGGCGCCACCCCCAAGCGCGCCAGCTGGAGCGCCCACCCCGACTGGACCCTGGACGGTCTGCACCCCGACGGCACCGCCGAGCGCACCCTGCAGCTCACCCGCACCCTGCCCTCCGCCGCGGGCGCCGCCGACACCACCGCCGAGAACCTCGCGCCCTGGCTCATCGTGCGCCGCACCCTGGACCTGGGCATCCCCTGGCGGGTCCGCACCGAGGTCACCCGGGTGGGTGGCAGCGACGCCGCCCTGAGCCTCCAGGTGCCCGTGCTCGAGGGCGAGGCGGTCACCGACGAGAGCCTGCAGGTCGAGGACGGCATGGTCCGGGTCAGCCTGGACCGCAACCGGCCCACCGTCAGCTGGGTGGCCACCATGGAGGAGCGCGAGAGCATCGTGCTCACCGCCCCCGAGGGCGTGCCCTGGACCGAGCACTGGACCTTCAGCTGCAGCCCGGTCTTCGCCTGCGAGGCCACAGGCATCGACCCCATCGAGCACGCCCAAGCGGGAGCCTGGGCCCCGCGCTGGCTGCCGTGGCCCGGTGAGAGCGTCACCCTCGAGGTGCGCCGCCCCGAGGCCGTGCCCGGCCAGACCGTGACCATCGACCAGGCCCGCCTGGACTGGACCCCCGGCCGACGCCTGGCCGAGGGCAGCCTGGGCATGGTGGTCCGCACCAGCCAGGGCGGCCAACAGGCCGTCACCCTGCCCCCCGGCGCCAAGCTGCAGCAGGTCACCATCGACGGGCGCCAGCGCCCCCTGCAGCTGCGGGACGGCCAGGTCTGGCTGCCCCTGCAGCCGGGCTCCCAGAGCGTGCTGCTGTCCTGGCAGCAGCCCCACGAGCCCGCCCTGCTCGACCGCATCCCCGACGTTGACCTCGGCTCCCCCGCGGTCAACGTGGGCGTCGTCATGCACGCCCCCGCCGAGCGCTGCATCCTGGGTGTGCTCGGTCCCAGCTGGGGCCCTGTGCCCCTGTTCTGGACCTACGTGCTGGTGGTGCTCGTCGCCGCGCCCCTGCTGGCGCGCCTGCCCTGGACGCCCTTGAAGACCTGGCAGTGGCTGCTGCTGGGCCTGGGCATGACCCAGGTGCCGATCCTCTGTCCGGCCATCGTCGTCGGCTGGTTCGTGCTGGTGGGCTTCCGCCGTCAGCGGGCGCCCAAGGCCTGGTGGGCCTTCGACCTCACCCAGCTGGGGGTGATCTTCGGCACCTTCGTGGCGATGGTCTGCCTCTACGCCGCCATCCACGCCGGCCTGCTGCTGCAGCCGGACATGCAGATCGAGGGCAACGGCTCGAGCGCCACCGAGCTGATGTGGTTCGCCGACCGCATCGACGGCGCCATGCCCGCCCCCGCCGTGCTGTCCATCCCCATGTGGTCCTGGCGCGTCACCATGCTCCTGTGGGCCCTGTGGCTCGCCGCCAGCCTGCTGAAGTGGCTCCCCTGGGCCTGGACCAGCTTCCGCAAGGACCGCTGGATCGCCATGCCGCCGGCCCCTCCCGCGCACCTGCGGAAGGGACGCAAGGGCGCCCGCCAGGCCCCCGCCGCGAAGCCCCCGGAGGCCCCCGCGCCGGCCCCGGAGCCGGAGGCCCCGGCCCCCGTGATGCCAGCGGATCCGACCGAGGCGCCCTAGAGGCGCGCCCCCGCGTCGATAGGGCGCTCCAGCATCCTGGGACCCGCCAGCGACGCGCGTTCCAGCCCGGTGGAACGACCGGATGCGGCGATTTCCGGGCAGAGGATCGGGGCAGCGTCGGGCCTGCCGAGGGGGTGGCGCGGGCGACCGCGGCGAGGACCGGGCACGCCGCGCGGCCGGCAAACCATGACTACTCGCTTTATTCCTTGGTTTTCGCCCCCTGTCAGAATCGCGAAAGTCGGGAAGAAAGCCCCACGGCTCGCGCGCGCGCGTGCTAAGATCGTTGTTCGCGACTGTTCCCCCCCAGCCCTGGAGACCAAATCCTGGGGCCAGGGGGTGCATGCGTGTTTCGAGAGCCCCCGCTGATGTGAGTACGCCATGAGCCAACGCCGCGAACGCCAACGACGGAAGCAGCGCGAGATCTCCCAGAGCTCAGAGCTCCAGGAGCAGGTCGCCCAGCAGACCACCCGTCAGGAGCAAGCCTCCACCGACAGCAGCACAGTCGCGCAGCTGCAGGACACCTACGGCAACCAGTTCGTGCTCGAGGCCCTGAGCCAGCAGGCACAGCAGGGCCCCGAGGCCGTGGCCGCTGAATCCATCCAGCTCGGCATCGCCGGCGTCGACGCCCAGGACCAGATGCCGGGCACCGGCTCCATGTCCGTGCTCCGCGCACAGCTCCACGCCGATCTCCGCACCAACGCCACCCCGCTCACCCCCGGCCCCGACGCCGAGCTCGAGCGCACCGTGCGCCGCCCCGGCCGCCCCCTGCCCCCCGCCGTCCGCGCCCGCATGGAAGCCGCCTTCGGCCACGACTTCTCCCACGTCCGCATCCACACCGACGCCGCCGCGGCCCGCGCGGCCGACTCCGTCCACGCCCGCGCCTTCGCCGTGGGCTCCGATGTCTTCTTCGGCACCGGCGTCTACGCCCCCGACACCCCCCAGGGCCAGGAGCTGCTCGCCCACGAGCTCGCCCACGTCGAGCAGGCCGACCAGGGCCGCCTCCCCACCCCCAGCGGCGACGGCCTGGACGTCTCCGCCCCCACCGACAAGGCCGAGGTCGAGGCCGTAGCCCGCGCCCGCGTGGTCACCTCGAACCTCAACACCCTCAGCGCCGACGAGCTGAGCATGGCCGACACCGCAGCCGTCGACCTGGTCCAGATCGAGAGCGCCGACGCCTCGAGCGGCGACAACGGCAGCTCGAGCGCCGACGCTCCGGTCATGCGCGACGCCCGCTCCGCCCTGGGCGGCCTGTCGCGCCAGCTCCGGGATCGCGGCTCTCGCCGCTCCGGCCGCTCCGGCCGCTCCGGCGGGCGGCGGTCCTCGTCGACCAGCCGCGGCACCCGCCCCTCCGGCGGTCGCCCGTCCCAGCAGAGCCCCCGCGGCCAGCAGCAGCCGGGCCGCCAGGAGCGCCCCGAGCGCCAGCAGGGCGGGTCCGAGCGCGGACCGCAGAGCTCCGCTCCCGACACCAGCGAGCTGCTCGCCGACGCCATCGCCACCGCCATCGTCACCATCCTCCCCCAGGAAGACGAGCAGCAGCCCGGCGAGCAGGGCCCAGAAGGCCAGCAGGGCCCCGGCGGTCAGCAGCGAGCCCGCGGTGGCCAGCCCGGCGCGGGCGGCCCCGGTGGGCGCCCCCAGCGCGGCGGACCCGGCGGTGGCCAGCCCGGCGGCCAGCAGCAGCCCGGGGGCCCCGGCCAGCAAGGCGAGGAAGGCCAGGACGCCGAGCTCACGCCGGAAGAGCGCCTCGAGCAGTTCGTCACCGGCCAGATCATCGAGCCCGCCGTGGCCGAGGTGGGCGTCCAGCCCGAGCACGTCCAGCAGGCCCTGAACGTCTTCCGCCCGCGGGAGCAGGAGCAGATGCGCGGTCGCGCCCAGCAGCAGCTGCTGCAGGGCCCCGACGTCCTGCTCGGGATGGTGCCCGAAGCCCTCGAGCGCGCCACCCCCATCCTCGACCAACTCCGCGCCGAGTCCGGCGAAGGCCAGGCCGAGCGCCCCGACCCCGCCGAGCTCGCCCAGGCCCGCACCGAGACCCCCGAGGCCCAGGCCGCCACCCCGCCGGTGGTCGCGCCAGAGCCCACGCCCTCCACCGAGCCCGGCCCCAGCGCCGCACCCCAGACCCAGACCCCGCCCTCGGCCGCCGCCACCGTCCAGCAGCCCACCCGCCCCGCCGGCGAGCTGTCCCCCGCCGACCAGGCCGCCGAGATCGACGCGGAGCAGGAAGAGATCGAGGAAGCCCTCGAGGAAGCCGAGGCCGAGGCCGAAGAAGCCGCCGCGGCCCCCGCACCCCCCCCCCCCGCCCCCCCCCCACCCCCACACACCCACCCCCCCCCCCCCCCCCGCCCTTGGGGTGGGGTGGGTGGGGTATTTGAGTGGGTG
>CAYZVO010000189.1:0-18605 GCA_964481655.1 uncultured Enterobacterales bacterium
AGGATAGCTAGCTTGCTATCGTTGGACCTGCGGCTGGGGATGAGCGGGTGCTTACACATCAACTACTACCTGCGCGGCCTCTTCGACGACGAGGGTGGCCCCCTGATGGTCGATGACCTGCGCAAGAAGCCGGCGCAGCGGATCGCGCTGATGGTGCCCGCCTGGCACGAGGCCGGCGTCATCCGCCAGATGCTCGAGAGCAACCTGCGCACCCTGGACTACCCCCTGGACGCCTACGACATCTTCGTGGGCACCTACCGCAACGACGAGGAGACCCAGGCCAAGGTCGACGAGGTCGCCCGGCGGCTCCCCAACGTGCACAAGGTGGTCACCCCCCACGACGGGCCCACCTGCAAGGCCGACTGCCTCAACTGGATCTACCAGGGCATCCAGCTGGTCGAAGAGCAGCGGGGCAAGCGCTTCGAGATCCTGCTGATGCACGACGCCGAGGACATCATCCACCCTCTGGCGCTGCGCCTGTACAACTTCCTGATCCCCGACCACGACTTCGTGCAGACCCCGGTCTTCCCTCTGGAGACCCCCTGGCACAAGTTCGTGGCCGCCACCTACAAGGACGAGTTCACCGAGCACCACCTCAAGGACATGCTGGTCCGCGAGAAGCTCGGCGGGCTGGTGCCGTCGGCGGGGGTGGGCTCGGGCTTCGCCCGGGACGTCTTCGAGGAGATCGCCCTCGAGCACAAGCAGCAGGCCTTCAACGTCTTGAGCCTCACCGAGGACTACGAGATCGGGCTGAAGTTCCGGCTGGCTGGCAAGAAGGTCTACTTCGCCCGGCGGGCGGTGCGCCGCTACGTCAAGGGCACCAAGGGTTGGTTCCGCAAGCGCGAGGTCGACCTGGTCGAGGACGAGTACATCGCCACCCGGGAGTTCTTCCCCGACAGCTTCAAGTTCGCGGTCCGGCAGCGCTCCCGCTGGGTGCTCGGCATCGCCATCCAGGGCTGGGAGCAGGTGGGCTGGAGCGGCCCGCTGCCGGTGCTGTACTGCCTGTGGCGAGACCGCAAGGCGCTGATCACCAACTTCTTCACGATCTTCGCCTACATCATCCTGGTCTACTGCCTCTGGCGCTGGCTCATCGGTGCGGTGACCGGCATCCCCTGGACCATCGAGAACATCTTCCCGCCCGGCTCGGTCCTGTGGTGGTTGGTCATGGCCAACACCCTGATCCTGGCCTGGCGCATCGCCATGAAGTTCATCACGGTGCACAAGGTGTACGGCTGGCTGCACGCCACGCTGTCCATCCCGCGCTTCTTCGTGGCCAACATCATCAACTTCTTCGCGACCTCCAAGGCCCTGCGCCAGTACATCGAACACAAGGTCACCGGCGAGCCCCTCCGCTGGCTCAAGACCGAGCACGTCTTCCCCTCGGTCGAAGCCCTCGAGCCCTTCCACCGCCGCATCGGCGACCTGCTGGTGGAGCGGGAGGGGCTCACCCAGGACGATCTGGATCAGGCGCTGGCGTTGCAGCATCGCACCCGGATCCAGCTCGGCGAGGTGCTGACCGCGACCGGCGCGGTGTCACAGCACGGGCTCAGCCAGGCGCTGGCCAACCAGCTCGAGCTGCGGGTCTGCCAGCCGGATCCCTTCTCGATCCCCCTCGAGCTGCTGGGGAGCCTCGGCGAGCGGGAGGCGGCCCGGCTCGGGGTGCTGCCCCTGGTGAGGACCCTCGACGGCCCGGTGCTCGTCGCGGTGTCCGGCGCCCCCGACGAGTTCCTCGCCGGGGTGCTCGAGACCCACCTCGACGCGCCGATCCAGTTCGAGTTCTGCCTCGCGCAGACCCTCGACGTGGCCCGTGAACGCGCCTACCGGCGCCTGGTCCTCGAGGGACCCGACGTGCACCGCTCCAGCCCCCTGGGCCGGAGCCTGGTCGAGGCGGGCCTGCTCGAGCCGGCGCGCCTCGATGAGGCCCTCACCGAGCAAGCCTCCACCGGTGAGTTCCTGGGGGAGCTCATCGTGCGGCGCGGATGGGTCCAGCCGGAGCAGATCGCCTCGGTCCTGGCCGATCTGTTGCAGGTCGCGGTACGGCCCCTGGATCCCGACGCCGCGAGCCCCGAGGCCCTGCGGGCCCTCGGCTACGGGTTCTGCAGCCTGCACCGCCTGGGGCCCCTGCGCGCGGGTCGTGGCGAGCCCGTGGTCCTCGCGTTGGCGCAGCGGGTGATGGAGTCCGTCACCGGCGCCATCGCCCACCGCCTCGGCCGCCCCGTGCTCACCCAGCTCTCCCCCTCCGCGGACATCGAGCTGGCGCTGGCCGTCGCCGGTCGGAAGGCCTGGCCCCAGGGCCTGTCCGGCGGCCCGGTCGTGGTCGACGGCGTCGAGCTGTCCGCCCTCCGCGCCCTCGGCGTGAACACCGCCACCCTCTGGGAGCGCGGTCGCCTCGCGGGGGTGGGGCCCATCGAACAGGCCCTGGCCGAAGGGGCCCTCGGGCCCGGTCCTGCCCTCGAGGCCCGCTCGCGGGTCCTGGGCATCCCCGTGTTCGGCGACGCCCACCACGGTGACGACGTCTCCCTTCCTCCCGACGGTGCGCTCATCGCCGCCGGTGTGCGGATCACCCGCGTGCCGGGTGGCCTGCTGGCCTCCGCACCCCGGCCCGAGCGCTGGATGACCGCCGAGCTGGCCCGGATCTTCCCGGGACAGGCCTTCGGCTGGGCCCTCCAGCCACCACCCCGTGACGAACCCTTCCCGGTGCAGGCATCGGCCGCTGAACAGGCGGCGGATCCGCTGCGCCCATGACCTGGAGAGATCCCATGCTGCAGCTGCGCAACAGGCTCACCACCACGGTCCTCGCCCTCGTGGCCCTCACCACCTTCCTGATCGCCGGGCCGGTCTCGGCGCAGGAGCTGGAGGACGCCCCGGAGGTCTTGCAGAGCGACTACCGCGTCCGGGATCTGGTCTTCGACGAAGACCTCCGGCACGAGGGTGACGTCGTGCTCGCCGGTGTCTGGGCCTTCAGCTCGGTGACCTTCGGCATCCCCGGCTACTGGGATGTGCAGGGTGATCCCGAGCTGCACGTGGTCATCCGTCGCTCGGCGCAGCTCATCGAGCACATCTCGTCCATCACCGTGAAGCTCAACGGCACCCCCATCCAGACCATCCCCCTGGACGGCGACATCGACGAGGACCAGGAGGCCGTCATCGCGCTGCCGCTGGACCCCACCGCCGGGTACCACGTCATCGAGTTCCTGGGGTACCACCGCAGCCACCTGCCCTGCGAGCTCACCAACCACCCCGGCCTGTGGAGCCGGGTGCTGGACAAGTCCTTCATCCGCGTGCGCTATCGCCCCGCGATCCCGGACCTCAACCTGGCCGACTGGCCGTACCCCGTGCGCGACGATCGCGATCCGGACCAGAACCTCGTCACCTTCGTGCTCCCCCCCAAGCCGGATCA
Source organism: uncultured Enterobacterales bacterium (assembly GCA_964481655.1). Classification (GTDB taxonomy): domain Bacteria; phylum Myxococcota_A; class UBA796; order UBA796; family JAFGLY01; genus CALDOK01. Next base: position 3,401 of record CAYZVO010000189.1, read on the forward strand.
GGCCGACCTGCAGGCCGCTGGCTACATCGCGTCCTTCCTGGGACACTCCGTCACCTGGCGCCCCATGGACCTCCGGGTCTGGCGCGGGCCCCTGGACCAGGCGCCTGAGGGTCACCTGGTGGTGCTGTCCCGCATGGACCGCAAAGACGAGCACCAGGGCCAGCTGAGAGCCCAGTTCGCGGCCTCCGGGGTCGACGAGCTGCAGCGCCTCGCCAAGGCCTCGAGCCAGGGTGACTTCCCGCAGGCCGGCGTGGTCGCGGTGATGCCCCGGCCCGATCAGCCCACCTACGCCACCTACAGCCTGCTGGGTCGCGACGCCGAGGGCCTGATGGACCTCGCCCGCCTGATGAGCAACCAGGAAGGCGCCACCCTGCCCACCGGGCTGGTCGAGTGGGTCGAAGAGGTCGAGCCCGACGACCGCCTCGAGCCCAGGCGCTGGGAGAACACCGTACCCCCCGAGATCAGCTTCACCCTCGAGGAGCTGGGGCTCGAGGACGTCATGACCTCGGGTGCCCGGGGCGGCATCGCCCGCATCCCCCTCAACCTGGTGCCGGACGACCACCCCGTGGCCGGCCAGGGGCGCGTCGAGCTGGTCTACTCCTACACGGCCCAGGCCAGCCAGGATCAGTCCCGCATCGACGTGCTGCTCAACGGCGTCGCCGCCGGCGGTGTGGCCCTGAGCGACGTGGACGGCCGCAACCGCGCCCGCCTGCTGCTCGACCTGCCCGTGCACGACATGGGCCCGGCCTCGACCCTCGACGTGGCCTTCCGCTTGGTGGGCCTCGAGCAGGACGAGTGCCTCGGCGAGTGGTTCGAGCCGCTGTGGGGCACCATCCACGCCGACACCCGCATCATCCTGCCCCGTGATCGCTGGGCCCAGATCAACGACCTGTCCCTGCTGCGCTTCGGCGGCTACCCCTTCGGCGTCTACGCCGACATGTCCGACACGCTGTTCGTGCTCAGGGACGATCCCGGCACCAACGAGCTGCAGGTCTTCCTGTGGCTGGCCGCCGAGCTCGGGCGGGTGACCCGCGGCGACCGCTTCGCCTACGAGGTCACCCTGGGCGAGGTCGACAAGGCCAAGCACCAGGACCGGCACCTGGTGGTGGTGGACATGGGCTCCGAGGCCTCCGTGCTGCGCCGGGCCGGCCTGCTGTCGTCCATGTCGTTCAGCCGTGAGAACCCCGGCTTCGTGCGCGTGGCCCTCGCCGGTGGTGGCGCCGTGGCCCTCGGCGCCGACCCCGCGGTGGCCTACATCGAGTCCTTCGCCGTGCCCTGGGCCAAGGATCGCGCCGCGCTGGTGGCCTACGCCGTGGACGCCGAGCTCTTCGAGCGCGTCGGCCCCTGCCTCCACTACACGCCGCTGTTCGAGCGCCTGGCCGGCAAGGTCACCCGCATCTCGAGCTGCGAGGATCTGGCCGCGGTGGCCGCGGACGAGGTCAAGTATGTCGGTGAGCGCCCCGTGCGCGACGCGGCCTACGAGCCCATCCGGCGCCACTACTGGTGGCTGCTCTTCGGGCTGGTGGTCCTGCTCATCGCTGTGCTGGTCGTCCGCACCGTCTGGCTCGCTCCCCGCCGGCGTGAGCTGGTCTGATCCCGGGAGCACCCCACGTGCCCGACCCTTCTCCAGCGATGCGTCACCCTCCGAGGGTGCTGATCGTCGACCCTGACCGGAGCTTCGCCCGGCTGCTGGGGAGCTACCTGGTGGCCCAGGGCTGGCAGGCCAAGCACCTGGATGAGCCCCGCCTGGCCCTGGCTCGCCTCGAGAAGCTCGATCCGGATCTGATCTGCACCGAGCTGGTGGGGCCCGAGCCCGCGGGGTTCGACTTCGTCGCGCTGCTGCAGCGGCTGCCGGAGCCCCCTCCGGTGGTGATCTGCACACGCTTCGCGGGCGCCGCGGAGTGGAACCAGGCCACGCTGCGGGGCCTCGGGGTGCAGAGCCTGGTGTCGCGGCCGGCCAGCTTCGAGCAGATCGACGCGCTGTTCAGGAGCCACCTGTCCCCCGAAGCCCTGGCCGCGTTCCCCGTCGCCGAACCAGACGCCGCGGAGGACGCATGAGCACCCACCGTTCGGCCTGCCTGCCCCTCGTGCTGTTGTTCGCGGCCTCGACCCTGTCGGGGCCGGCGGCCTGGGCGGATGACGAGGCCCCCTCGGCCGGCGCAGACGAGGTCGAAGAGGACCAGCTGCCGGCGATGAACAGTCCCCACTGGGACGACTTCGGCCTGCGCTGGTACGAGGAAGCCTACGCCCAGCGCAAGCGCGGTGATCTCGACGCCGCCCGAGAGGCCTTCGAGAAGGCCCTGGACAACGGCGCCGACGAGCAGCTCATCAACCTGGAGCTTGGCTACCTGGGCAAGGAAGACCACGATCTCGAGACCGCCCGGGCTCGCTTCGAGGAGGCCGCACAGGGCAGCGACCGCCGCGCGGCGGCCGAGGCCGGGGCCTCGCTGGTTCAGCTGGCGCTGCTGCGGGACGCCGATGGCCTGGGGCTCGAGCGCAGCGAGCGGGTCTTCTGGCTCAACGAGGCCATGCGCACCCAGGACGCCGGGCTGTGGGAGATCGCTCGCAGGGCCCTGGACCGGGCCCAGCAGGCCGGCGCCGACCCGCAGCTGATCACCCTCGAACTGGCCTACCTCGAGGCCCGCGCCGGGGATCTGGCCCTGTCGAGGGCTCACTTCGAGGTCGCGGCCATGGGGCCCGATGCCCACTGGGCCGGCGTGGCCCGGCGTGAGCTGGCGGCCACCGATCCCGACGGCCCCCCGGTCAACGCGACCCCCTTCGTCCTGCTGCAGCAGGCCTGGCGGGCGAAGGAGCGGGGCGACTGGGACAGCGCGGTGGAGGCCTTCGAGGCGGCCGCTGAACGGGGCGCCGATCGTCAGCGAGTGGACCTCGAGCTGGGCTACGTCGCCCTGAAGCGCCGGGACCGCACCGAAGCCCGCAACCGCTTCGGCGCCGCGGCCATGGGCGAGGACGCCCAGCTGGCCGAGCAGGCCCGGCGAGAATTGGTCGCCATGCGCCCCGCCAAGGGCCCCGCCGTCGATCCGCGGCGCCAGCCCTGGTACTGGCTGGAGCAGGGCTGGCACGCCCGGGACCGCCAGGAGCTGGACGCCGCCCAGCAGGCCTTCGCCACCGCGGCGGACCTGGGCGCGAGCCCCCAGCGTATCGCCCTCGAGCTCGGCTACCTGGACGTGATGCGGGGCGAGACCGAGCGGGCCATGACCCGCTTCGAGGAAGCCGCCGCCGGCGAGGACCCCGATCTGACCGCCGCGGCCCGGGCGCAGCTGGACGTGATGCAGGCCGCCATCGATCCCGGCACCGAGCCCGGCACCCCCGCATACTGGATGGGCATGGGCTGGGAGGCGCGGGACGCCGGCGAGCTGGACGAAGCACGAGAGGCCTTCTTCTACGCGCGCGAGCTGGGAGCCCCCCAGCAGCGGGTGGCCCTCGAGCTCGGCTACGTGGCCATGGCCGGTGACGATCCGGAGCTGGCGCTGCTCTACTTCGAGGAGGCCAGCCTGGGCGAGGACCCCGCGCTGGCAGCGCTGGCGAGCGCGGAGCGCGACGCCGCCACCCCGCCCCAGCCTGGCGAGAGCGTCTTCCCCAAGGACAGCCCCGAGTACTGGCTGGAGCAGGGCTGGAAGTTGCGCGAGGACCGCGACTATATCGAGGCCCGCAAGGCCTTCCTCACCGCTCAGGAGCTGGGCGCGGACGAGCAGTTGGTGGCGCTGGAGCTGGGCTACAACGCCATGTCCCGCCTGGATCGCCACGAGGCCTGGCGGCAGTTCGGTGTGGCGGCCGAGGGCCCAGACGCCGAGCGCGCGGCCCAGGCCGAGGGGGAGCTGGAGTACCTCGACGGGCCGCTGTGGGCCGACCTGTACGGAGACACCTACGGCTGGTGGCGTCTGAGCCCCGAGCGCAAGGCCGACCTGGTGCCCCTGATCCGCCTCCGCGGCTACTGGACGCCCTTCAGCCACCTCGACCTGCACGCCTACGCGTTCCTGCAGGCCAGCCGAGACATGGCCTCCCGGGGGGCGGGAGAGACCGGTGCGCCCATCATCTACGCCGACAACACCTTGATGTTCGGTCCGGGTGTGCTGGCCCGCTTCTTCGGTCGTCGGCTGGGGATCTACGCCCAGTTCGGCCCCGCCCTGAACCTGGTGGACGACGGCACCAGCCGCTGGGAGTGGGACGCCCGCGTCGCTGCCTACACCTACCTGGCCGGTGGCCCCACCCACCCGGGCACCCTGGGCAAGGGCGAGTGGGGTCGCGGCGAGTCGGGCCTCTGGCGAGAGCTGTACGGCGAGGCCGTCTACGTCAGCCGCTTCGATCACAACGTGATCGCCATGGCCCGGGGCCGCGCGGGGTTGAGCCCGCTGGTCAGCGGGAAGGTCGCCTGGCAGCCCCTGGCCCAGGCGCGGGCCTTCGTCGATCTCAACGGTGACTACTACAACAACCGGGCCGACCTGGGCGTGGCCCACCGCTGGCGCTGGCAGACCGACGTGCCCCTGGACCTGCTCGTGGGCTTCAACGTGGGCAGCTACTACGGGCGCGAGAACGTGGACGAGGCGCCGGATCCCTTGGTGTTCACGGAGCTGTGGCTGCAGGCGGTCACCTACTACCAGTTCTGAGGGGCCCCTCCTCGGACGCGATCAGGGCCACCAGCACGTCGAAGGACCACACCAGGCTGTCGCCGTCGTGGTCGTAGCCCAGCAGGCCGGCGTGGGTGCCGTGCTCGAGCTCGTAGCCGGGCAGGCGCGCCAGGGCGTCGGCCGCGTCGCTGGCCTGGCCACACTGGGCGAGGCGCCGCGCGGCCATGGCCACATGGGCGATGCTCTGCGCTTGCCGCCAGCTGTCGTCGCGGGCGGCGCAGATCTCGGCGCTGGTGGCCCGGCCCATGGCGTCGGAGGGCTGGCCCAGGAGCAGCTGCAGGCGCTGCAGCTCCCGCTCGATGGCGTTGCCGCTGCCCACATCGTAGCGGCGCTGGTCCACGAGGTAGCGGCCGCGGATCCCCGCCTGGTCCAGGGTCCCGGCCAGCACCACCGCCCGGGTGCGGTAGAGCACGCCGTTGGCCGCAGGCTCGTGCAGTCCGAGCAGCTGGAGGGCCTCGAGATCGGCGAAGGCCAGGGTCAGCACCTCGCCGGGCTCGCCGACCTGGGGCTCGCCGCGCCCTCGACAGGACCAGGAGGCGGCGTCCACCAGCACCCCGTCGCGCACGTTGTGCGCGAGCACCGCGCGCCCGATGAGCAGCCCCAGCCGGGCGTCCTCCGGGTCGTGCCAGCGCTCGTGGGCCCCCAGCAGGGCGCGCACCGCGCGCAGATCGTCCACGCTGGCGTTGCTGCACCAGCCATCGGACGAGCGGCCCAGCTGCCAGCGCAGCAGGCCCACCGGCGAGAGGAAGCGCTCGACGAGCACGGCCCGATCCCGCAGGAAGCCCTCGCGGTCTCCCCGCAGCAGGGCCAGCTCCATGGCCAGGGTGGTGGTCTCGCTGAGGTAGCGCTGGCGGTCCGTGCGATCCCGCAGGGTGCCCTTGCGACCCCGCAGCTCCCGCTCGAGGTTCCACAGGATGCGCTCGGCCTCGAGCACCGGCTCAACGGCGGCGCGCACCGTGGGCGAGGCCAGTGAGCACAGGGCCAACAGGAGGACGACGATGGGGCGGGGGAGGCGCACGGCACACGGAGCTTGGCGCGGAGGACGGGGCTTGTCAACGCGCCCACAACATCCGTCATTCCCCGCGCGCTTTCGCTGGCGGTGCACCGATGGTCATGGTATCCCCGGGCCCTTCCGATCCTGCCCGGAGCTGCCTGTGACCTCAGGGAACGACGCCGGAGCCCGCCGCGTGCAGCTGGAGATCCAGGGCCTGGTCCAGGGGGTGGGCTTCCGCCCCTTCGTCTACCGGGTCGCGCACGAGCTCGGCCTGTCTGGCCGGGTCAGCAACAGCACCGAGGGCGTGGAGCTCGAGGTCGAAGGCAGCCCGGCGGCCATCGAGGGCATGCTGCACGCGCTGCGCCACCAGCTGCCACCCCTGGCGCGGGTGGACCTGCTCCGGGTGCGGGAGCTCGAGCCCGCCGGTCTCGAGGGCTTCACCATCGTCGAGAGCCGCAGCAGGGCAGGGGGGGCCGCCCTGATCAGCCCCGAGGTCGCCACCTGCGCCGCCTGCATGGCCGAGGTGGGGGAACCCTCCGATCGGCGTCACGGCTACGCGTTCACCAACTGCACCGACTGCGGCCCGCGCTTCACCATCGTCGAGTCCGTGCCCTACGACCGTCCCCTCACCACCATGCGGGACTTCCCCCTCTGCCCGGACTGCCATGGGGAGTACAGCGATCCCATGGACCGCCGCTTCCACGCCGAGCCCAACGCCTGCCCCGTCTGCGGCCCCCAGCTGTCGCTGCTGGCGCCGGACGGCGCGCTGCTGGACGAAGGTGATCCCATCGCCGCCGCCCAGGCCCGGCTGAGGGCGGGCCAGGTCATCGCGGTCAAGGGGCTGGGCGGCTACCACCTGGCTTGCCTCGCCAGCAGCGAGGCGGCCGTGGCCTTGCTCCGCGCGCGCAAGCATCGCCCCCACAAGCCGCTGGCGGTGATGGCGCGGGACCTGGCCACCGCCCGTCGGCACTGCATGGTCTCCACGGCCGAGGCCGAGGAGCTCGAGGGGCCCCGCCGACCCATCCTGCTGCTGGGCCGCAGGGTGGACGCGCCCGAGCCTCTGGCCCCCAGCCTGGCGCCAGGCCACCACAGCCTCGGCGTGATGCTGCCCTACACCCCGCTGCACCACCTGCTGCTCGAGCCGGACGACCTGTCCGTGCTGGTCATGACCTCCGGCAACCGATCCGGCGGCCCCATGGTCAGCGACGACGACGAGGCCCTGCGGGTGCTCGAGCCCATCGTCGATGCCCTGCTGGTCCATGACCGGGGCATCGCCAACCGCTGCGATGACTCCGTGGGCTTCGTCGAGGGCACCCGCACCGTGCTCATCCGTCGGTCGCGGGGCTGGGTCCCGCTCCCGGTGGCGCTGCCGGAGGCGATGCCCACGACCCTGGCTCTGGGCGCGATGCTCAACAACGTCTTCACCATCACCCAGGGCGAGCGGGCGTTCATGTCCCAGCACGTGGGTGACACCGACGACCAGGACACCCTCGACTTCCTCGAGGAGGCCGTCGCGGGGCTCGAGCGTTGGCTCGAGGTTCAGCCCGAGCTCATCGCCCACGACCTGCACCCCGACATGTTCACCACCCACCTGGCGCGGCGCATGGTGGAGCAGGCGGTGGCCGCGGGGCGTCCGGCGCCCCGGCTGGTCCCGGTGCAGCACCACCACGCCCACCTGGCCTCGGCCATGGCGGCGGTGGGTCGGACCGAGCCCACCACGGGCCTGGTGCTCGATGGCACCGGCTACGGACCCGACCGCAGCATCTGGGGTGGCGAGATCCTGGTGGGTGACGCCGGCAGCGTGCGCCGGATGGGTCACCTCCGGGCCCTCCCGCTGCCCGGAGGCGAGGCCGCGGTCAAGCGGCCCCTGCGCATCGCCGCGGCCTGGCTGCACGCCACCGTGCCCGACGCCATCGAGCTCGACCTGCCCCTGTGGCGGCGCGCCGAGCCCGGCGAGCTCGACGTGGTGCGGCGCATGGTGGACCGGGGCTTCAACAGCCCCATGACCTCCAGCGCCGGGCGCCTCTTCGACGCGGTCTCGGCCTTGCTCGACGTGGTCGTGGACGCCTCCTACGAGGGGCAGGCCGCCATGGAGCTCGAGCAGTGCGCGCTGCTCGGTCGCCCCGGCCGGGCGAAGCTCCGCGTCGATGTCCTCGAACAGGACGGCGCGCTCGTCCTCGACCCCCGCCCCTTGCTGCGCGGCCTGGCTGGCTGTGTGTCCCTGGGGCTCCCCACGCCGGACCTCGCGCTGGCCTTCCACCAGGCCCTCGCGGACGCCCTCGTGCTGTGCGCGGTCAGGGTTCGCGATATCGGTGGTCCACATCATGTTGCGCTTTGTGGTGGGGTTTTCCACAATCGGATACTCACGCGGGCTTGCTCGGAAGGCCTCCGAGCGGCCGGCCTGGAACCCATCGTTCCGGGCACCATCCCCGTCGGTGACGGGGGCCTCTCCCTGGGGCAGGTGCTCGTGGCGGGCGCGGTGCTCCGGGGCGAGCCTGGAAGCGTGAGCTTGGAGTGAACCATGTGTCTTGCTGTCCCCGGTAAAGTCTTGGAGCTCGAGGGCTCCATGGGCAAAGTCGACTTCGGCGGCGTCGCCCGTGAGCTGTGCATGGACCTGCTGCCCGAGGTCGAGGTAGGCAGCTGGGTGCTGGCCCACGCAGGCTTCGCCATCCAGCAGCTCGACGAGGAAGAGGCCCAGAAGACCCTGGCCCTGTTCCGGGAGTGGATGGAGTTCGAGGGCGAGGCCGCCATCGGACCCACCATCAAGGACCAGCCAGACGGAGGCGGTGATGCCCCAGCCTGATCCCCGCGCCCAGGCTGACGCCCTGGTGGCGCGCATCGAGGCCGCCATGCCTCGCCCGCTGGCCCTGATGGAGGTCTGCGGCACCCACACCATGGCCATCGGCCACCACGGCCTGCGCAGCCGCATGCCGGACGGCCTGCGCCTGGTGTCCGGGCCCGGCTGTCCCGTCTGCGTCACCCCCGGCGAGGACGTGGACCGCGCCATCGCCATGGCCAAGGCGCCAGGCGTCATCGTGGCCACCTTCGGCGACATGCTGAAGGTCCCGGGCACCGAAGGCAGCCTGGCCCAGGCCCGGGCCGAGGGCGCCTCGGTCCAGGTGGTCTACTCGCCCATCGACGCCCTGCGGTTGGCCCAGGCCAACCCCGACAAGAAGGTCGTGTTCATCGGCATCGGCTTCGAGACCACCACCCCCACCATCGCGGCCACCATGGTGCGGGCCAAGGCCGCCGGGGTCGACAACTTCTTCGTCCTGCCGACCTTCAAGGTCGTCCCCGAGGCCATGGAAGCGCTGGTGCTCTCGCCCCAGACCAACATCGACGGCTTCATCTGCCCCGGCCACGTCAGCGCCCTCATCGGGCTCGAGCCCTACCGGCCGCTGGCCGAGAAGTACGGCGTCCCCTGTGTGGTCATCGGCTTCGAGGCGCTGGACATCCTCGAGGGCGTGGCCATGCTCGTCGAGCAGATCGCCGCGGGCGAGGCGCGGGTCGAGAACCAGTACAAGCGCGCGGTGCCCCACGAGGGCAACCCCCAGGCCATGGCGGTCACCCGCAAGGTCCTGCAGCCCTGCGATGCCATGTGGCGCGGTGTGGGCGTCATCCCCGGCACCGGCCTCGAGCCGCGGCCCGAGTTCGCCTCGATGGACGCCCGGGTCCACGTGCCGGTGGAGATCCCGCCCCCGGCCGACCTGCCCAAGGGCTGCTCCTGTGGCGCCGTGATGCTCGGTCTCATCCTCCCCAACGAGTGCCCGCTGTTCGGCAAGGCCTGCACCCCCGCCTCGGCGGTGGGCCCGTGCATGGTCTCGAGCGAAGGCGCCTGCGCTGCGTACCACAAGTACGGAGGTGCCTGATGGGCGCCCGCATCCTGCTCGACCACGGCGAGGGCGGCGCGGCTTCGGCCCGGCTGGTCTCCGAGTTGTTCCTGCGGCACCTGGGTGCCCCCGAGGTCCTCGAGGACGCCGCGGTGGTGGCGGGCGCCGGTCGCCTGGCCATCAGCACCGACAGCTTCGTGGTCCGCCCCGCGTTCTTCCCGGGCGGCGACATCGGCAAGCTGTCCATCTGCGGCACCGTCAACGATCTGGCCGTGATGGGCGCGGAGCCCCGCTACCTCACCTGCGGCTTCATCCTCGAGGAGGGCCTCGAGCTCGAGACCCTCGAGCGCATCGTGGTCTCCATGGCCGCCACCGCCGCCGAGGCCGGCGTGACCATGGTCGCCGGTGACACCAAGGTGGTGGGCCGGGGCGAGGTCGACGGCGTCTACATCAACACCACCGGCGTGGGCTTCGTGCCCGAGGGCTCCACCCTGAGCGCCGCCGCCTGCCAGCCGGGCGATCGCGTGCTGGTCTCGGGCCCCGTCGGAGACCACGGCACCGCCGTGATGCTCGAGCGCGAGGGCTTCGGCCTGGAGACGGACCTGGTCTCTTGCTGCCAGCCCCTGGCCGACCTGGCCGCGGCGGTCGTCGAGGCCGCGCCGGGGCTGCGTTGCATGCGCGACCCCACCCGCGGTGGCCTGGCGACGACCCTCATCGAGCTGTGCGAGGCCTCGGATGTAGGCATCGTCCTGGACGAGCCCGCCCTGCCCGTGCGGCGCCAGGTCCGGGCGGCCTGCGACCTGCTGGGCCTCGATCCCCTCTTCGTGGCCTGCGAAGGCCGGATGATCGCTGTGGTGCCCGCCGACCAGGCCGACGCCACCCTCGCCGCCATGCGCGCCAACCCCCGCGGCGCCGACACCGCCATCGTCGGCACCGTGGTCGAACCACCGGCCAAGCTGGTGCTCGAGACCGCCATGGGGGGCCGCCGGCCGCTGGTGGCCCTCGAGGGCGCACAGCTCCCCCGCATCTGCTAGCCCGAGGGTCCCGCCATGCACGAAGCCGCCATCGCACAGGGCGTCATCGACGAGGTCTGGCGTCTACACGACGAAGGCATCTGGTCCGGCACCCTGGTCGAGGTGAAGCTCAGCATCGGCAAGCTCACCGCGGTCGTGCCGGACTACCTGGCGTTCTGCTTCGAGGCCCTCACCAAAGACACGCCCCTCGAGGGTGTGAAGCTCGACTGGGAGGATGTCCCGGTGCGCGGCCTGTGCCACGCCTGCGGCGAGACCTCCGAGTTCGACAAGATCGGTTTCCTCTGTCTCAGCTGCGGCTCCCCGGATGTGGAGATCTCCCAGGGCCGCGAGCTGCTCATCGACTCCCTGGAGGTCTCAGATGACCAGTGAGAAGACCCGGCGCGTCGGCGTCGTGACCAACATCCTCGCCGCCAACGATCGCGTGGCCGACGAGAACCGCCGCCTCTTCGCCACCAAGGGGCTGTGTGTGATCAACCTGATCTCGAGCCCCGGGGCTGGCAAGACCACCCTGCTCGAGCACACCCTGCCGGCTCTGGCCGAGCGCGGGCTGAAGGCCGCTGTCATCGTCGGTGACATCGCCACCACCCGCGACGCCGATCGCCTGGCGGTGCACCAGGTCCCCGTGGTCCAGATCTGCACCGAGGCCTTCGGCGGGTCCTGCCACCTCGAGGCCAGCACCATCCGCATGGGCATGGACCAGATCGAGCTCGATGGACTCGACATCCTCTTCGTCGAGAACATCGGCAACCTGGTCTGTCCCGCGGAGTTCGACCTGGGCGAGCGGGCCAAGGTCGCGCTGCTGAGCGTCACCGAGGGCGAAGACAAGCCCCTGAAGTACCCCCTGGCGTTCCAGGAGTCCGATCTGGGCCTGATCACCAAGATCGACCTGGTCCCGCACCTGGACTTCGACATGGACGCCCTGCGCGGCAACATCGACACGGTCAACCCCAAGCTGCCGCGCATCGAGCTGTCGGCGCGCAGGGGGACCGCCATGGAGACCTGGCTCGACTGGCTGCAGGAGCAGCTGGCCGCCACCCGGGCGTAGTCGAGATCACACGGCCTGTGGCTGTGCTCACCGGCCCCCCTCCGGGGGGGCGGGCTGTGGTACCGTGTGCCATCCCACAGCGCCCGCCTCGGAGGAAACCATGCAGCGCCTGTCCATCCTGTCTGTGCTCACCCTGTCCCTCGCCCTCGCCATCTCCTGTGGTGAGGAGACCAAGGACGACACCGCTCCGCCCGAGGGTGACACCGACACCGACACCGACGCGGACACCGACACCGACACCGACACGGACGCCGATGGCGACACCGACGCGGACACCGACGCGGACAGCGACACCGACGCTGACGCGGACGCCGACACGGACGCCGACGCCGACGCTGACACGGACGCCGACACCGACGTGGGCATCTCCCACGCCGTCGACATCCAGCCCCTCTGGGACGCCTACTGCGTCTCCTGCCACGGGGGCTCCAACCCCTCCGCCAACCTCGACCTGTCCACGGATGCCTACGACGACATCGTGAACGTGGCCTCGGGCCAGGCGCGCTCCATGAACCTGGTCACCCCCGGTGACACGGACAACAGCTACATGCTCAACAAGCTGTGGGGCACCCAGGACTCGGTGGGTGGCAGTGGCGATCAGATGCCGCGGGGGACCACGCCCCTCGGAAACTCCGACATCTCCATGGTCTTCAACTGGATCGGGGAGGGGGCGGCGCGCTAGAACGCGTCCATGACCTCAGTCACTGACGAGAACCGCGTCGCCGCGACGGCGATGCCGCTGATGGAGCACCTGCGCGAGCTGCGCAAGCGGCTCATCCACGGCGGCATCTCCGTGGGCGTGGGTGTCGTGGTCTGCTTCTTCTTCGCGCCGGACATCTGGGACTTCCTGGTGGCGCCGATGAACGACGCGCTGCGGGCCAACGACGCGGGCACGATGGCCATCCTGGCGCCCCTCGAGGGCGTGGTCACCTACCTCAAGGTGGCGGTGGCCTCGGGCTTCTTCGTCGCTGCGCCGGTCATCGCCTGGCAGATCTGGTCCTTCGTGGGCCCGGGGCTGTACGCCAAGGAGAAGAAGGTCCTGCTGCCGCTGGTCTTCGCCTCCACCCTGCTGTTCGTGGGTGGCGCGGCCTTCGGCTACTTCGTGATCTTCAAGTACGCCTTCGGCTTCTTCCTCTCGGTCACGGCGGGCACCGCCGAGGCGGTGATGTCGATGGAGGCCTACCTCAAGACCGCGACCCGGCTGCTGCTGGCCTTCGGCCTGTCCTTCCAGCTGCCCGTGGTGGTCTTCTTCCTGTCCCGCATCGGGCTCATCGACGCCCGGGACATGATCAAGGGCTTCAAGTACAGCATCGTCGCCATCTTCGGTGTCGCGGCCCTCATCACGCCGCCGGACATCCTGACCCAGTCGCTGATGGCCGCCCCGCTGGTGCTCCTGTACGGCGTGGGCATCATCATCTCTGCGATCGTCAGCACCAAGAAGCGCGACTAGCCCAACAACCCCACGGCTCTGGGGGGCTTCAGGAGGTCGGCCAGCCGGTCCTCGAGCCCGTCGTGGGCGCCGAGGGCGCCGACGAAGTCGCGGTGGCTGCGACCGCGGCGGTAGGCTGGCTCCCTCGGCGGGTGGGGCAGGTAGCGCTCCATGCGCGCCACGTCCGGCTCGAGCAGCAGGGTGGTGCTGTAGTAGACCAGGTCCCGGGCGCGGTACATCGCGGCCCCGCCGACCTTGCGGTCCTGGTGCACCAGATCGCAGATGCCGTCCTGGTACAGGCCGGGCAGCCCGGCGGCCTCGAGGCCGTCCAGGAGCCAGCCGGTGAGCCCTCGCCAGAGCCGGTCCACGTGGCCGAAGCCGGGGACAGGGAGCACCAGGGAGATGATCAGGTTGCCCGGATCGAGCACCACGGCGCAGCCGCCGCCACGGCGGCGCAGCACGGGAACGCCATCCGTGAGGCAGCGATCGTGGTGGAGCTCGAGCTCGAGCTTCGATGAGCGCCCCAGCACCACGGTGGCCTGGGGGCCCCGGCGCACGGACAGCCGCGGCGCGGCGCCACCGCGCACGGCGTCGATGAGGGCGTCGTCCAGGTCGTAGGGGGGGAACTCGGGGGGCATGGGACCTCGACCAGGTCCCTATCCTCAGCGGGCGCGATCGACCGGGTCGCTGGTGTGGGTGCAGACCGCCTCGGCTTGGATGACGGCCTGGATGAGCTTCAGCTTCTGCACGGCGCTGCGCTGGGCGCGGGCCATGTGGGAGGCCAGCGCGCGGGCGCCGTGGCCGGGGGTGAGCCGCAGCAGGAGGGGCCGGGTGGCCAGCAGACCCTGGTGGGCGCGCTCGAGCTCGAGCTGGGCAGCGGCCAGCTGCTGGCCACAGCGCTTGACCGCCGCCGCCAGCTCCCGGCCCTCGGGGTCGGCGACCCTGCCGCAGGCGCAGCTGAGGCTGTGCATGGCCAGCAGGTGGGGCAGCTCGGCCCGGGGGTCGGTCATCATCGCCCGCAGGTTCTCGCCGGTGGCCTGGCTGATCAGCGCCAGGCTGGGCTCGAGGATGTCCAGCAGGTAGGCGTCCAGGCCCTGGCTCCGGGGGCGGGCTTGTAGACTCCGGCCCGGGATGCCCCGCAGCCAGGTCAGCTTGGGGTCGGCGTCGTGCACGAACACGGGGGGAGCGTCGAGCTCCTCGTAGCCCAGCGCCTGGTCCGGCTGGGGTGGAACGGGCAGGGGGACGGTGCTGCCCTCCGGGCTGGCGACGGCGCCGATGTCCAGCGCCTCGAGCTGGCGCAGCGCATCCGAGACGGTGGGGAAGAGGGAGTCCTCGATGCCCTCGAGGGCGTCGAGCAGCTCCTTGGCCAGCCGCGGGTCCGGAGCCCCGGGGCCGTCCAGGCTGGTGCCGTCCAGGCTGCGCAGCACGCCGATGAGCTCGTCCCGCAGGTCCTCCACCCTGGTTCGCAGGGACACCACGGTGCCCCGTGACACCTGGCAGGCCGCCTTGGCTCGGCCGGCGGCGAGCTCGGCGGTGACGTCCACGGAGACGGCGGCCCAGGTCCGCAGCAGCCCGTCGACGTGGCCCGCCAGCGTGTGGCTGCTGGCGCGGAGGAAGGCCTCGAGGGCCTCCACCTGCTGGGCGAGCTGGGTCTCGGGGTCGTCGATCTCGAGCTGGTAGTCGGGGGCGTCCTCGTCGGGCTGGGGGGGGGAGGGCTCCACGCCGGGGCGCCCCTCCGCGGCCCGGAGCACCAGGCCCATGGCCGAGGGGGGGGCCTCCATGCTGACCGCCGCGCGGGGCGGGGGGGGGGGCGGGCCTCCACGAGGGGGCGCCCCTCCGCGTCCAGGAGCACCAGGCCCATGGCCGAGGGCGGATCCTCCATGCTGACCGCCTCGCGGGACCACACCACCATGCCCTCGAGCAGGGTCGGCTCGCCATCCAGCTCGACCTGCACCGCCACGCGGGCTCCACGGGTGCGGATCAGGCGGCTGGTGAGGCACAGGCCGGAGTCGGACAGGCTGGTGACGGTGCCGAGGGACTCGAACTGGGCGCCGATCTCCCGGAAGCGGGCGCGCTGGAAGAGCTTGCGACGGGGGGAGCTCCGGCGCTCGTCGAAGCCGAAGAGGTCTGTCGTCCGAGCCGTCTCCGGGGGGAGGCTCGGACGGTCCGTGACCTTACGCCGAGTTGACGGACACTCTTCTACGCAGCTGTCTGGTAGATCAGC
>CAYZVO010000190.1:0-18582 GCA_964481655.1 uncultured Enterobacterales bacterium
CCCCCCCCCCCCCCCCCCCCCCCCCCCCCCCCCCCCCCCCCCCCCCCCCGCGCTGTCGTCGGGCTTGGGGCAGCCCACCAGCAGCAGGGTGGCGAGCAGGATCGGGGCGTGCTTCATCGCGCGGCGTTCCAGTGCTCGACGATGGCCTCGAAGCCCTGGTCGTTGCCGTGACCCATCCAGCAGTGGATGATCTCCATCTCGGGGGTCAGGGCGCACTTGCCCGGCAGCGCCGAGCCGTCGTAGGGCATGGAGGGGATGACGAGCTGATCGTGGTCCGACAGCACCGGGATGGCCTCATCGTCGATGGCCTCCCAATAGACCAGGGCGTCCTCGGCGTCGGGCACATCGCCGAGGATGTCCTGGAAGAGGGTCACCAGGAAGGAGAAGGGGATCTCGGGGTACTCGGTGGCGAACTCGGCCGCGTAGTCGGGGAGGCTGACCGCCTCCGTCTGACAGGCGCCTCACCAGGACGCTGTGATGAACAGGATGTGGTACTCCTGCGCGAAGTCCCACAGGTCCACCAGCTCGCCGCACTGGTCGGTGAAGGGGATGTTGGCGACCACATCGCCCAGCTCCGTGCCGGTGCTCTCGAGATCCCCCGGGTCGTTGTGGGGCCAGCCGCAAGCGTAGCAGAGCTCATCAGCGTCGTTGGGATCGCTCACACACTCGACCTCTTCACCGTCGCTCAGCCCGTCGCCGTCGGTGTCGGCGTTGTCCGGGTCGGTTCCGAGCTCCAGCTCGGTGCACTCGTCGAGGCCGTCGCCGTCCACGTCATCGGTGGAGCAGTCCGGGGTCTCCGGGGCGGTGTCCTCGGGGGGCGCGGTGTCGTCCTTGTCGGGCTCGCCGCAGGCCAACAACCCCAGGGTGAAGATGAGGGTGAGGGATCTGGAATGCATGGTGGCTCCTTGTTGGCATCCAACATGACACGCGATGTTTCAACCCACCACAGTTCAGCATGTCAAAAAGACAGCGACGCACACCGATATGAGCCGGATCGATCTGCTCGCGAGCACCCACCTCTCGCCACACAGGGCTGAAGTCCATAGAAGGCAGCGCGTCGGAGCCCCAACCATGCCCGCCACCACGGCACCCCACATCCCCGCCAGCGCGTGGAAGCCCATGATCCTGGGCCTGGTCGGCGTGGTGGTGATGGGGATCGCGCTCTTCGTCTGCGCCGGGGGCGTGGCCTGGGCCCAGGGCTGGACCTTCATCGCGCTGTGGGCCATCGCCACCGCGGTGCCCCACGTCGCCCTGGCCAGGGAGAACCCCACCCTGCTCACGCGGCGCAGCCGCGGCCTGCGAGACGGCCGTCGCTACGAGCGCGCCCTGACCGTCGCCCACGCCCTGCTGCTGCTGGCGCTGCCGGTCCTCGCCGGCCTCGAGCACCGCCTCGACTGGTCGGATCTGCACGTCGCCCTGGTCTACCCCGGCACCTTGCTGGTGCTGTTCGGCGGCGTAGCCCAGGCCTGGGCCATGATCGAGAACCCCCACTACGAGCCCGGGCTGCGCATCCAGCGGGACATCGGCCACAAGGTCATCTACAACGGCCCCTACCGCATCGTGCGCCACCCCGGCTACCTGGCCGCCATCGTGCAGGCCGCGGGGGCGCCCATGGTCCTCGCGTCGGTGTGGGCCTGGGCCCCGATGCTGGGGATCGTGGTGGTGCTCGTGATCCGAGCGGTGGCCGAGGACCGCATCCTCTCCGAAGAGCTCAAGGGCTACATCGCCTACACCCGCCAGGTGCCCACCATCCTGCTACCCGGCATCTGGTAGGCCCTCGGCCGCGGCCACGATCCTGTCCCACGCAGTGCGCACGTGGCGCTCGCGGGTGTGGGTGCCGCCGACGCAGGCTCGCAGCACCAGGCGATCGTCCACCCGGGTGTGGGTCAGGAACAGGCTCCCGTCGCGGTTGAGCCCCTCCATGACCGCCTGGGTGACCCCGTCGCCGCCCCGGTGACGGAAGCAGACCAGGTTCATGGTGCGCGACGCGGCGAGCTCCCAGTCCGGATGGGCCTCGACCTCGGCCTCCAGCCACGCCGCCAGGCGCAGGTGCTCCCGCACGTGGTGCCGGAGCCCTTCGGCCCCGTAGTGCCGCAGCACCAGCCACAGCTTGAGGGCCCGGAAGCGGCGCCCCAGGGGCACGTGCCAGTCGCGGTAGTCGATGACCTCACCCGACTCGGTGGCGGCGTTGCGCAGGTACTCGGGCAGCACGCTCAGGGTGCGCACCAGGGCCGCGCGGTCCCGCACCCAGAAGGCGTCGCAGTCGAAGTTGACGAACATCCACTTGTGGGGGTTGAAGCAGTAGGAGTCCGCCAGCTCGAGCCCGTCGTGGATCCAGCGCAGCTCGGGCAGCAGGGCCGCAGTGCCGCCATGGGCGGCGTCCACGTGCAGCCAGACGCCGTGCTCCCGGCACAGCTCGCCGATGGGCCGCAGGGGGTCCACCGCCGTGGTCGAGGTCGTGCCCACCGTGGCCACCACACAGCAGGGCCGCAGGCCCGCGGCCAGATCCGCCTCCACGGCTGCACGGAGGGCGTCGACGTCCATGCGCAGCTCGGCGTCGGTGGCGATGGCCCGCAGGCGCGCGGTGCCCATGCCCGCCACCCGCACGGCCTTCTCGAGGGACGAGTGGGTCTGGGTCGATCCGTAGATCACCAGCTCCGGCGGGGAGCCCTCCCGGTGGGCGCTCCAGCCGCTGGCCTGTTCCCGGGCGGTGAGCAGCGCGCAGAGCGTCGCGCTCGAGGCGGTGTCCTGGATGACGCCGCCACCGGCGCTGGTGGAGTGGAAGCCCGCGGGCAGGCCCAGCAGCTCCACCAGCCAGTCCAAGACCAGGGTCTCGAGCTCGGTGCAGGCCGGCGAGGCGGACCAGAGCATGCCCTGCACCCCCAGCCCGGCGCTCAGCAGCTCCCCCAGGATCGACGGGCCGGAGGCGTTGGCGTTGAAGTAGGCGAAGAACGACGGATGCTGCCAGTGGGTGATGCCCGGCAGGATGACCCGCTCGAGGTCCTCCATCACGTCCTCGAAGGGCTCGCCGCGCTCCGGGGGGTGCTCGGGCAAACCAGCCCGGACCTCGCCGGGCTCCACCACCGAGCGGACCGGGAACTGCTCGAGGCGCTCCATGTAGTCGGCGATCCAGTCCACCACCTCGCGGCCGCGGCGCCGGAACTCATCGGGGCTCATGTGGAAGCTGGTCTCGTTCGGTTCGGACATCGCTCACCTCGGGGGGTACCTGGACGGCCCCATGGTGGGCTCCTACAATGCCACCGACCCCGGAGCCAGCCTTGCCGCCTTCCGCTGCCAGACGCCGCATCCCCTGGGCCTGGATCGCCGTGGTGGCGCTGGTGTTGCTGTTCATCGCCACCGGATCGGCCCTGGCCCTCGAGCGCCACTGGGGCTTCGAGCGCGAGCTGGGCCTGGACAAGGGCTACTTCTTCCACCGGGTCTGGCAGGCGGCCTTCATGGACGATCCCCAGCGCACCCTGCTGGGCACCGAGACCGGCCACGGCCTGCTCATGGGCCGCCACGTGGAGCCGGGGCTGCTGCTGGCGCTCCCGGTCGTGCGGCTGTTCCCGCGGGCCGAGGCCATGCTGCTGCTGCAGGTGGTGCTGGTGGGCCTGGGGGGCCTCGCCGTGGGGCGCCTCGGGCTCGAGAGCCTGAAGGACAAGGCCAGCGCCGTGCTGTGCGTGGCCATCTGGCTGACCATGCCCGGGCTGTTGATGGTGTCCATCGAGGACTTCCGCACCCTGACCATGGCCATCCCCTTCGCCCTGGGGGCCTGGGCCATGCTGCGGGAGCAGCGCCTGCTCCCAGGCCTCCTGCTGGCCCTGGCCGCCGCCGCCTGCCGCGAGGAGGTGGCGGTGCTGATGCTGGGGGCCGTGCCCGCCATGGCCTGGCCCGGCCAGCCCCGCCGACGCTGGGCCGCGGCCGGGGTGTTGGCTGGGGCGGCGCTGGCCTGGCTGATCTTCCTGCGCCTCGGGCTGGGCAGGGTCAGCGACTTCTTCACCGGCGGCGATCTGTGGGGGGAGCTGACCCGGGCCTTCGGCAGCGCCGAAGGCGGCGGCTGGGCCTGGGCCTACGCCGAGCAGTGGGCGGACCTGGCGGGCGCTGCCCTCGTCGCGCTCCCCGCGGCCCCGCTGGCCGCGCTGGTGGTGGTCGGCAACTGGCTCGGCTCCACCGCCACCAGCGGCTACGTCTCCGGCAACGCCCACCACCTCTGGGCCGTGGGCCTGGCGGGCATGGGGCTGGTCCTGGTGGGCGCCGCCAGCCACCTCGAGCGCTGGCGCTGGCCGTGCCGGATCGCCCTGGGCCTGCTGCTGGTGGGCAACCTGGTCACCATGCCCGCCGAGCATCGCGGCCGGGCGCTGCTGGCCCACCGAACACTGACGGGCGCCACCGCCCCCAGCGAGCGCAGCGACACCCCCTGGGAGGTGATCGCGGCCGTGCCCCCCGACGTGCCCGTGCTGACCGACGCCCGCTACGTGGCGATGCTGGCGGACCGCCCCGTGATCTACGCCACCGATGACTGGCACGACCCCAGCGATCGCGCGTGGCTGACCACCGCCGTGGAGCACGCGGTGCTGCCCGACTTCCACGAGTGGGTCCCGCTGCTGAAGGAGGCCGGCTTCGAGGTCACGGACGAGGGGGGGCCCGCGCTGCTGCTCGAACGCACCGAGCCCGCGCCCCGGCTCGGTGAGGTCCGGACGCCCGGCTAGCTCACACTCCCACAGACCTGACAAACGGCGCCATGAGATTGGGTTATCGTGCGTCGAATGAGCTCTCTTCGCCCCATCCTCCGCGGCCTCCCGGCGCTGCTGCTCGCGCTCGCGGGGCCCGCCCACGCCGGCGAGCACTACGACATCGGCGTCCTGATCTGGTCCGACAACATCCCCGGGCAGGTGGCCATGCTGAAGGGCCTCGAGGCCGAAGCGGCCCGCATCCAGCAGGCCGCCGGCGACGACGGGGACACCTTGCAGCTGCACGTGAAGGTGGCCGGCGACGGCCCCGAGGGCATCGAGCGCCAGATCCTGCAGATGCAGGCCATGGTGGAGCAGGGCGTGGACGCCATCATCGTCCAGCCCACCGACAACGCCGCCCTGGCCAAGCCCCTGCAGGCCGCCAACGCCGCGGGCATCCCGGTGGTGGCCTACGACCAGTACATCCTCGGGGGGGAGCTGGCCGCCTACCTGACCTCGGACAACCGGCAGGCCGGGGCCCAGGGAGGCGAGTACATCGCCTCGCGCTTCCCCGACGAGCAGGAGCTGAAGGTCGTGCTGGTGGAGTACCCCTACGTCTCCTCCACCGTCGAGCGCCTCGACGGCTTCCTCGACGCCCTGGGCGCGGCGGACCAGCGCTACACCATCGTCGGCACCTTCCTGGGGGTCGATCCGGTCAGCGGCGCCAAGGCGGCCCAGGAGATCCTGGCCCGCTTCCCCGAGCCCGGCTCCATCGACGTGGTCTTCACGGTCAACGACGGCGGCGGGCTGGCGGTGGTGGACGCCCTGGCCGAAGCCGGCCGCAGCGAGGTGGTGGTCGCCACCATCGACGGCGACCCCGACAGCGTCGACAACATCCGCGCTGGACGCCTCACGGTGATCGACTCGGCACAGTTCTGCGGGCCCCTGGGTGCCTCCGCCATGCAGGCCACCTGGCAGCTGCTGCAGGGCCAACCCGTGGCCGCCCACCAGCTGGTCCCCACCTTCCCCATCACCCGTGAGACCCTGGACGCCTACCCGGGCTGGATGGGCCCCCTCCCCGACAGCTTCGTCAAGCCCTGGCCCAGCGCGCAGACCACCTGGAGCCCCGACCTGACCATCGTGGAGCAGGAGCAGCGGTGATGCCCGCGCGCACAGCGCCCACCGCGGGCGAGGCCGGAGCCATGCTGCGCATCGAGCGCCGCATCGCGCTGGCGTTCTCGGGCATCATCATCACCCTGCTGCTGATCCTGATGGCGGTGGGCACCTTCCTGTACGCCCGCATGATCCACGCCGAGCAGGAGCGGCTGGCCCTGCTGGTGGGAGCCACCCTCGAGGAGTCCGTGGCCGGTGTGCAGTTCGCCGGCAAGTACCGGGCGCGCATGGTCCTCGAGCAGCTGGTGCAGGACAACCCCGAGCTGGTGCAGATCGAGATCCTCGACACGGATCTGCAGGTGCTGGCCCACAGCGATCCCGAGCGCAACGACGGCCCGGCCACCACCGCGGGGCTGCAGCTGGCGGAGCTGACCCTGGGGGACGGCGAGCCGCGCCTGGCTCGGCTGCACCCGGTGGGGCTGGACATCATCGAGGTCATGGTGCCGCTGGCGGGCGGCTACGGCGCCGGGCGCACCGGGGTGATGCGGGTGGGCATCCGCAGCCCACCGACCACCACCATCATCGCCCAGGCGGCGCTCCCCGTGGGGCTGTCGCTGCTGCTGGTCTGGGCGCTGTCCTTGCCGGCCATCACCCTCATCAGCCGGCGACTGGGGCGGCCCATCCGGGCCCTGGCCCTCGAGCTGAGCGGCATCCTCGAGCACGCGCCTCTGATCATCGGCATCCTGGACAGCCGCGGCGCGGTGATGCGCGCCAGCGGCCTGCTGCGCCGCACCACGGGGCTGGACCGCGGCGATCCCGTCCGCATCGACGAGGCCCTGCCCGGCGTGCTGGAAGACAGCGCCAGCGGCGGCGCGGCCCCGGTACACCGGGAGTCCCGGGTCGTGATCGGTGGTGAGCCGCGGGTGCTGCTGACCACCCACTTCCCCGTGATCGCGGGCGACGACCCCAGCCAGCACCGAAGCTGCATCATCGCCACGGACCTCACCGACCTGCACCGCACCTCCCAGGAGCGCGACCGGCTGGCCGCCGCGGTGGAGCACGCCGACGACATGGTCCTGCTGGTGGATCCCACCGGCAGGATCGCCTACACCAACCCCGCCTTCGCGCGCCTGACCGGCTACGGACGCGACGCGCTGGACGCCATCGATCCATGGGCCCTCATCGGCGCCGACCCCGAGCAGGCCGCCGAGCAGCGCGCCGCCGTGGACCAGGGCCAGCCCTGGCGCGGTCGGGTCGACATCGAGCGCCCCGACGGCAGCAGCTTCGCCTGCTTCCTGAGCCTCACGCGGGTGCCCGGAGAGGGCGGCTCCTGGCTGGGCACGGTGCTGCTCGGCCGCGATGTCAGCCGGGAGCAGGAGCTCGAGGACCAGCTGCGCCAGTCCCAGAAGATGGAGGCCATCGGCCGCCTGGCCGGGGGGATCGCCCACGACTTCAACAACCTGCTCACCATCATCGGTGGCCGGGCCGAGCTGCTGACCATGCTCGCGGCACCCGACGATCCCAAGACCGAGAGCCTGCAGTCCATCCACGACGCCGCCATCCGGGCCGGCCGGCTCACCCGCCAGCTGCTGGCCTTCAGCCGCCGGCAGACCATGCGCTCCCAGGACCTGGACCTGGGGCAGGTGGTGGACGAGCTGATGCCGATGCTCGAGCGCGTGATCGGCGAACACATCGACCTGCACTTCCATCGCGGTGACGACGGCTGGCTCATGCAGGGCGACGTGGCCCAGATCGAGCAGATCCTGATGAACCTGGTCGTGAACGCCCGGGACGCCATGCCCGGCGGCGGGCGCATCCGCATCGAGACCGCGAACTACACGCTGCCGGCTGGCGAGCGCAGCGAGCACCCCGGGCTGGACCCCGGCGACTACGTCGAGCTCGCCGTGACCGACACCGGCGCCGGCATCCCCCCCGAGATCCGCGACAAGGTCTTCGACCCCTTCTTCACCACCAAGGGCGTGGGCGAGGGCACCGGCCTGGGCCTGGCCACGGTCCACGGGATCGTGCGGCAGAGCGGCGGCAGCGTCGAGCTGTCAAGCCGCATGGGCGAGGGCACCAGCTTCTCCATCCTCTTCCCCCGCCGGACCGCCGACGCGGCCACCTCCGACGCCCCCATCCACGAGCTGGAGGTCCCCCCCGGCGGGACCGAGCGGGTGCTGGTGGTCGAGGACGAAGAGCTGGTCCGCGAGACCGTCACCACCATGCTGGAGGACGCCGGCTACACCACCATGGAGGCGATCTCCGGAGACCAGGCCCTGGACCTGCTGGTCCAGCTCGAGCAGCCCCCGGATCTGGTGATCTCCGACGTGGTCATGCCCGGCATGAGCGGCCCCGAGCTCGCGGTGGAGCTGGCGGCTCGCTTCCCGGGGCTCCCCGTGCTGCTGATGTCCGGCTACCCGGACGTGCAGCTGGAGAACCTGGACAACGTCGAGGTCCTGCCCAAGCCCGTGGGCCTGTTCGACCTGCGGAGAGCCGTGCGGGATCGCCTGGACCGGGGCTGATCCCCGAGAGCCGGCTGTTTCTGGTTACGTTGCGTCCCCCCCCGGGATCCCCACCCATGGCCTACGCCCGCTTCTTCCGCCTCCTCGCTATCGTCGCGCTCCTCGCCGTGTTGGGCCTGAGCAGCAGCTGGCTGCTCACGGACTGGTTCCCCACCGGCAACGACGAGATCACCCACCTGCAGAACGCGTCGAACGTGGCCGCCGAGCTGGCCAACCAGCCGCTGCAGGGCCTGCGGGACGCCTGGATGGGCCGCTACACAGGCGAAGAACGCTACGGCTACTGGCCGGGGGCCGCCTACATCACCACCGCGCCCCTGTGCTGGATCGGGGGGCTGCAGGCCCCGCTGATGGCGCTGGTCCCGGCGCTGCTGCTGCTGCTCTGGGCCACCGGCACCGGGGCCCACGATCTGGCGGCCCGCCTGCCCCAGGCCGCGCAGCTGGGCTCGGTCGCCGAGGTCGAGCGCCGCATGGGCACCGGCAGCAAGAAGACCTCCACCATGCTGCAGGACACCCACAAGGCCGCGGCCTGGCGGGCGGTGCTGCTCGCCCTGCTGCCCTCGGTGCTCCTGCTGGAGTTCCGCCACTACACCCTGGCCCCCTTCGTGGCCTGCCTCGCGGCCGTGGCCACCACCCTGCTCGTGCTGTCCCGGGGCTTCCGCCACCGGGGCCTGGCCCTGCTCTGGGGCGCCACCGTGGGCATGGGCTTCATGTCCGACCGCATGACCATGGCGTTCCTGATCTGGGCCCCCTTCGCCATCGCCATCCTGCAGCCGGGGGATCGCAAGAAGCGCCTGCCCAACCAGCTCATGGCGCTGGGCGTGGCCGCCGTGGTCGCCGGCCCCTTCTACTGGGGCTGGTGGCAGGCCTGGGGCCACCGCATCGCCTCCGGCGAGGCCAACGATCCCGGCGCCCTGGTCACCCGCGCCGTCGAGCTGCTCACCTGGGTGCCCCTGCAGGCCTTCGGCCTGGTCGCCAGCCTGCTGATCCTGCTCGGCCTGCTCGGCTACGTGGCCCGTCGTCCGGGCTGGAACGCCGCCTTCGTGACCTGGTGCGCGGCGGCCATCTCCCCCATCCCCCTGCTGCTGCTCACCGAGGAAGGCCAGGGTGGCCTGGTGCTCTTCGTGGTCGCGCCCCTGGCGGTGCTGGCCGGTGCCGGCTGGGGGCGCAGCCGGGTGCACACCAGCGGCGCGGGCACCACCCTGCTGGCCGTGGGCACCGCCCTGGCCCTGGGCCTGCACGCCCACAGCTCGAGCCTGATCCCCGTGGACCTGGGCCCCGTCGCCCCCCTGGCCGACCGGATGGGTGAGCCCCGGGACGACGCCGACGGCGCCGCGCTGGCGTGGCTCGAGCACGAGCGGGGCGGCGCGGTGCTCGATCTGGTCCAGGCCAAGGGCATCTGGGCCGGCCACTGGCTGCACTACCTGGTCTCGAGGCAGGCCCCGGAGCTCGACGTGGACTGGCCCGTGCGCCGGCTGCACGCCGCCTACCTCCCGGGCCGCTTCGTGGATGAGCCCTGCGCTGCCGGGCGCCTGTTGGTCATCCACCACGCCGATCCCTGGTTCGACAGCGCCGAGATCGCGCGCCCCACAGGCTTCGTGGGCATGGACGACGATCAGCGCAGCGGCTGGCAGCAGGCCGTCTCCATGGCCCGGCGCTGCTACAGCGTGGACCGGGTCACCGCCGCCCCGCTGGGCGCCCGGATCACCTACCTCAGCCGCAAGGACGACGTGGCGGACCTGCTGGCGGCCCAGGCCGAAGCCGGCCTCCCCAGCGGCGAGAGCCAGACCGTGCCCCTGCCCGCGGGCACCACCTGCCCCGACGGCATGGTCCCCATCCCCGGCGGCACCTACGTGCTGGGCCCCGGCGAGATCCGACCCATCGGCCACTACTTCACCCCCGACCGCCAGGCCGTGATCCCGGCGTTCTGCATGGACGTCTACGAGTACCCCAACCGGGTTGGCGAGCTGCCCAAGACCAACATCACCTGGGAGGAGTCCCGGGTGCTCTGCGAAGCCCAGGGCAAGCGGCTGTGCACCGTCGATGAGTGGGAGGCCGCCTGCCGTGGGGCCGAGGGCCGGCGCTTCGCCTACGGCACCGAGTACGACCCCACCGTCTGCTACACCGAAGACGCCCCCTTCTTCGACACCCGGGCCCTGCGGCCCATCGGCGACTTCCCGGACTGCGTCAGCCCCGAGGGCGTGCACGATCTGAACGGCAGCGTCAGCGAGTGGGTGGACGCCGAGCGGCCAGGGCCGCCCTTCCCGCCAGACCCCACGGCCGAGGACAAGCCCTGCCACGAGATCATGGGCGGCACCATGTGGGGCGCCACCTACGGGCAGGACTGCCTGAGCCGCCACTGGCACGCCGAGGGCAACCGCCAGGACGACGACGGCTTCCGCTGCTGCGCCGACCTGGCCCCCGCGCCCGACCAGGAGTCCCCATGACCAGCGTCCTCCCCCTGCTGTTCCTGGCCGGGGTGGCCACGGCCTCCGAGGCGGAGCCCACCACCCAGGACGCCATCGCGCAGCTGCAGCGCGAGCTGGATCGGGATCTGCTGGTCCTGGTCCACGGGCCGGGGGCGTCCGCCACCGCCGGCGCGCTGCAGGTCGCGCTCCAAGGGGCCCCCATCGACGTGGTGGCGCTGATCCGACCCGTCGCCCCCGCCACCCACCTCGACGAGCTGCTGCTGTCGAGCGGGCAGGCCTGCGGCCTGCTGCTGTCCGCCCCCCGCGACGGCGACGGGGTCCTCGAGCAGCGGGGACAGTGTGACGCCGCGGTGCTGCAGGCCGAGCAGGTCGAGCTACAACAGGTGGAGCAGGCGGAGCGGGAGGCCGCGGCCACGGCCCGCCGCGAGGCACGGGCCAGGACCCCACGATCCACCAGCATGGGCCTGGCGGACCGGGCCGGGATCCTCCCCGGGGCCGCGCCCACATCGGGCATGAGCGCCGCCGTGGTCGGCGGCGGGATCGTGGACGGAGGCGTCGAGGCCTGGCTGGGCGGCCTGGCTGGCGGCTACACCTGGGACAGCGGCGCGTCCGTAGGTGCGCAGCTGGTGTCGGGTCCCACCTGGGATTCGACCCTGTTCGGCGGCTCATTCGACGTCCGCTACGCCTTCCAGCTCTCCGGCGAGGGCGACCGCGGGCTCTTCCTGGCCCCCTGGGCTGGCGTGCTGGGGGTCAGCGCGGATCAGGACGAAGGCATCGTCGATGCCGCGGCGGGCTTCGCCCTGCACCGTGAGTGGGACCATCTCGTGCTCTCCTGGAGCCAGGCCCTGGCGGTGATCGGACGCACCCAGCGAGAGGTCGCGCGCATGGAGTGGCCCTACCTGTGGGGCAAGCACATCGGCGAGGGAGCCCCCCACTCATCCAGCTACGTCGCCCTGCTGCCCCTGGCCCTCGAGCTCAACGCCATGGTCCGGCTGGACTCCGGGCACGCCTTCGGCCTCGGGGTCCCGCTGCCGGGGCTGCGCTACAGCTTCCACAGCGACCGCCTCGGGGTCGGGGTCGGCCTGTTCCCGCTGGGCTACGGCCAGCTGCTCACCGCCTGCTCGGTCACCTGGCAGTAGTCGCCGCGCTCAACGCCGGCGCACCGCCAGGCCCAGGCCCAGCAGGCCCATCAGCACACCACCCAGCGCGCCGCCGGGGGCCGCGCTGCACTGGCAGACGCCGAAGCCGCCCTTGCCGTCGCCGGTGTCGTCCAGCGCGGGGTTGATGGGGTGGTCGCTGTCGGTGGTGTCCGGGGGATCGCTGTCGGTGGTGTCGGGGGGATCCGAGTCCTCGGGGCTGGTGGCGTCGGCGCCGTCGCAGTCCTCGTCGATGCCGTTGTCGGGGATGTCCTCTTCGTCCGGATTCACGCCCGGGTCGTCGTCGTCGCAGTCGCCCTCGTTCTCGGTGTAGCCGTCGCGATCGTCGTCGTAGTCGTTGGTGCCCTCGTCCACGGTGCCGTCGCAGTCGTTGTCCACGCCGTCGCCGTTCCCCGAGGCGTCGCCCTCGTCGGCGCCCGGGTAGACGTTGGGGTCTGTGTCGTCGCAGTCGTCGCCACCGCAGTCGCCCTCGGCCCGGTAGCCGTCGCCGTCGGTGTCACAGCAGAGGTCCTCGACCCAGCAGTCGCTGTCGTCGCAGTCGATGTCCCCATCCAGATCGTTGTCCTCGCCGTCGTCACAGTCCTCGGCGCAGCCGGTGCTGGCGGAGACGTCGAAGCTCAGGGTGTAGCCGGGGTCGTAGACCGTGCCGGTGGAGGTCCCGTCGTCGGTGCAAGGGCCGGAGGCCTGGTCCAGGTGCTGGGTGCCGTAGGCCTCGACCACGATGTAGTAGACCTCGCCCAGCTCGCACTCGAACTCGACGCTGTCGTCCACGTCGTAGGGGGCCGTGGAGCCCATCATGCAGCCGGTGTAGGGGTCGCAGCTGTCGTCGAGGACGTAGATGTCCAGATCGCAGGTCAGGTCCGTGATGAGCATCTGCACCGTCCCCACCCGCTGGCACTCGAAGGTGTAGACGGCTTCGGGGGCCACCTGGGCCTCGTCGGCGTAGGGCTCACCGCAGGTGTAGCAGTCCTTGTCGGAGCACTCCCCGCCCAGGTGGCTGTCGTCACTGGCGGTGACCAGGCCCGAGTAGCTGGACGAGCAGGTCAGGGCGCCGGAGATGGTGACGTCCGACGGACAAGCCGCGTCGGCCGCCGAGATCAGGGCGAGGGTGGCGAGGGCGAGCATGGAGACTCCATTGAAAAAGCTCCCGACTCTAGACCGAGATGCGCGCCTTCGCAAGCATTCGCGGGGGGAACATGACGCGAGATAGACCTTCGCTAGACACAGCCTAGGGATCGCGATGGACTGGCTCAACTACCACCACCTGCTCTACTTCTGGACCACCGCCCGCGAGGGCAGCATCGCTCGCGCCGCCGAGGTGCTGCTGCTGGCGCCCCCCACAGTCTCCACCCAGATCAAGGCCCTCGAAGAGTCCCTCGGGGAGAAGCTCTTCGAGCGCCGGGGGCGCAGCCTGGTGCTGACGGAGGTGGGCCAGGTGGTCTACGGCTACGCCGACGAGATCTTCGGCTTGGGCCGCGAGCTGATGTCGGCGGTGCGCCAGCTCCCCACCGGGCGCCCGCTGCAGCTGGCGGTGGGGGTCACCGACTCCATGCCCAAGCTGGTGGCCCGGGAGATCCTGGCGCCGGTGTTGGCCATGGACGAGCCGGTGAAGTTCTCGGTGCGCGAAGAGAGCCTCGAGACCATGCTGCTCGAGCTGGCCAGCTGGAAGCTCGACCTGGTGCTCACCGACCGCCCCGCGCCCACCTCGGTGCGGGTCAAGGCCTTCACCCACGAGCTGGGGCGCTCATCGGTGGCGATCATGGCCGCTCCTCCCCTGGCCGCGACCCTGCGCCCCGACTTCCCGGGCTCGCTGGATGGCGCCCCGGCCATCCTGACCACAGGCGAGACCGCCCTGCGCCGCACCCTGGATCGTTGGTTCTCGAGCATCGGGGTGGCGCCCCGGGTCGTGGCCGAGTTCGAGGACCCGGCCATGCTGCTGGTCTTCGCCGACGACCAGCTCGGCTTCCTGGCGGTCCCGAGCCTCATCGCCGACCGGATCCAGGAGCGCCTGGGGCTCGAGGTGATCGGCGAGGTGCCCGAGGCCGAAGAGCGCTTCTACGCGATCACGGTGGAGCGCAAGGTGGCCCACCGGGGGGTCCAGGCGGTGCTGGAGGGGGCGCGAATGCGCTTCGATAACGACTAGGTTTTTCCTAGTGGTCACCTTGAAACTATCTCCTTGTCTAATTCAGACGGGGCATGGTACTCCTGCAGACATCACCGACCAGATCGCGAAAAGTGCGCTCGAGAGGCCCATTGTTCGCGACAGCGCACCGCTGCGCCCGACCGTGGGAGGAGCCTCGCCATGACCCTGCTGATGCGCCTGGCGTGGCGCAACATCTGGCGGCAGAAGCGCCGCACCTTCATCACCACGGCCGCCATGGCCGCGGGGCTCGCCTTCTGCCTGGCCACCGTCTGCCTGGTGGACGGGATGTACATCCAGATGTTCGACGACGTGGTGACGCGGACCGTGGGCCACGCCCAGATCCACCACCCCGACTA
Source organism: uncultured Enterobacterales bacterium (assembly GCA_964481655.1). GTDB lineage: Bacteria > Myxococcota_A > UBA796 > UBA796 > JAFGLY01 > CALDOK01. The sequence continues at coordinate 14,388 of CAYZVO010000190.1, forward strand.
CCCCAAGAAGCGGGCGGTCTGGGCCACCATCCCCGACGCCGAGGGCCTGCTCGCCGAGCTCGAGGCCCTGCCCGAGGTGCACGGCGCCACGGCCAGGGTCTACGGTCACGCCCTGCTGGGCACCGAGCAGCTGGTCGTGGGCTCCATGCTGCTGGGGATCGACCCGGCCCGCGAGGCCGCCCTGACCGAGCTGGACCGCTGGGTCGAGCAGGGCCGCTACCTGGACCCGGACACCCGCGGTGAGCTGCTGCTGGGCTACGAGCTGGCCGAGAAGCTCAAGGTCGAGCCCGGCGCCGAGCTGATGGCCGTGACCCAGGCGGCCGACGGCTCCACGGGCAACGAGCTGTACACAGTGGTCGGGATCGTGAACACCGGCGACGTGATGAAGGACCGCTCCGGGGCCTGGATGCTCACCGTCGACCTGCAGGAGCTGCTGGTGCTGCCCGACCAGGTCCACGAGATCACGCTGCTCTCCGGCGGCCGCGACGCCGTGCCCGCGATGCTCGACGCCGCCGCGCCGTCGGCCGCGTCCCGGGACCTGCTGCAGCGCAGCTGGGCCGAGCTCAACCCCCAGATGGCCCAGATGCTCGAGCTGGCCGACGCGACCATGTACATCATGCTGTTCATCGTCTTCGGCGTGGCCGCCCTGGGCATCCTCAACACCATGCTGATGTCGGTCTTCGAGCGCACCAAGGAGCTGGGGGTCATCAAGGCGCTGGGCCTACGACCCCTGCAGCTGGTGCGCCTGGTGTTCTGGGAGAGCGCGTGGCTGGCCGGGGTGGCGGTGCTCATCGGCCTGCCGCTGGGCCTGCTCATGGACGCCGGGCTCGTGCTCTACGGGCTCGATCTGTCCGGTTCGATGGACGGCATGAGCATGATGGGCGCCCGCTGGGACCCCGTGATGGTCGGCGCGTTCCGGCTCGAGCCCGTCATCGTCGGCGTCGTCGGCCTGTTCATCGTCTCCCTGCTGGCCTCGGTCTGGCCCGCCTTCCGGGCGGCGCGGCTGAAGCCCGTCGAAGCCATGCGGGAGGACTAGGACCATGCTGCTGATCAAGCTCGCCCTCCGCAACCTCCGCCGAAACCTGCGCCGGACCCTGATCACCACCGCGGCCATCGCCCTGGGTCTGAGCCTGCTGATGTTCTCGAGCTCCGGCACCGACGGCATCTGCAACAACATGATCGCCACGGGGACCGGCTCCCAGGCCGGCCACGTCGTGCTGCAGGGCCCCGAGGACCCCACCGCCGAGCGCATCCCCGTGCTCAGCGACGCCCCGGCCCTGGCCGCCACCATGGCCGCCACCCTGCCCGACGCCACCATCACCCAGCGGGTCTTCATCGACGGGCTGCTGGCATCCCCCGCCGGCACCATGGGCGTGGGCATCGGCGCGGTCCAGCCCGGGGTCGAGGCCGCCGTGAACAAGATCGACGACCGGCTGGTCGAGGGCACCTACCTGGACGACGACCCCATCGGCATCGTGCTGGGCTCCACCCTGGCCGAGAGCCTGGACGTCGAGCTGGGGGACAAGGTGGTGCTCATGGCCCAGGGGCCCGACGGCATCGAGAGCCGCCTTTTCCGGGTGAAGGGCACCTTCACCATGGGCATCGACCAGATCGACGGCTTCTACGGCCAGATCACCTTGCCCGCGGCCCAGGACCTGATGGGCCTCGGCGACGGCGTACACCAGATCGCCGCCCACCTGGACAGCAGCCGCGACACCCGTCGTGCCACCGCCGACGCGCGGGCCGCCCTGCCGGTGGGCCCGGATCTCGAGGTGCTCTCCTGGCAGGAGGCCCTGCCCGCCCTCGCCGAGTACGTGGCCGCCGAGCAGGCCGAGATCTGGATCGTCTACACCGTGATCTTCTTCATGGTCGGCCTGGGCATCGTCAACACCGTGCTGATGTCGGTGCTCGAGCGCATGCGCGAGCTGGGCGTCATGCTGGCCCTGGGCACCGCCCCCCGCAGGCTGGCGGGCCTGGTGCTCACCGAGGCCGCCCTGCTGGGGGTCTTCGCCTCGGCGGTGGGCGTGGCCCTGGGGCTGGCCATCGTGCTGCCCCTGTCGAGCTCCGGGCTCGACCTCAGCGCCCTGACCGGCGGCACCATGGAGGTCGCCGGGCTGCCCCTGGACTTCACCATCTACCCGGACCTGGATCCCGCCAAGCTCGCCGTCTACATCGTCGGCGTCTGGCTGCTCACGGTCCTGTCCGCGGTCTACCCGGCCTACAAGGCCACCACCCTGAACCCCGTCGAGTGCCTGAAGCACCGCTAGCGCGGGAGGACACCATGGCCATCGTCGCCACCCAGGACCTCACGAAGCAGTACCAGCAGGGCAGCCACACCGTGCACGCCCTGCGGGGCGTGGACATCACCATCGAGCCGGGGGAGTTCACCGCGCTGATGGGCCCCTCGGGGTCCGGCAAGACCACCCTGCTCAACCTCATCGGTGGGCTGGATGCGCCCACCGGCGGCCACGTGGTGGTGGACGGCCAGGACCTGGCCACCATCGGCAGCGCCGGCCGCTCCCGGATGCGCCTCGAGCGGCTGGGCTTCGTGTTCCAGGCCTACAACCTCATCCCGGTGCTGTCGGCCTACGAGAACGCCGAGTTCGTGCTGCTGCTGCGGGGCATGAGCGCGGCCGAGCGCCGCCGCAAGGTCATGCAGGTGCTCGCCGACGTGGGCCTCGAGGGCATGGAGAAGCGCCGCCCCGCGGAGCTGTCCGGCGGCCAGCAGCAGCGGGTGGCCGTGGCCCGCGCCATCGCCGGCGAGCCCGCCCTGGTGCTGGCCGACGAGCCCACCGCCAACCTCGACACCGCCACCGGCTACGCCCTGCTGGACACCATGAAGGAGCTCAACGAGCGCCTGGGCGTCACCTTCCTGTTCGCCACCCACGACCCCAAGGTCATGGAGCGCGCCAACAGGGTCGTGCGCCTGGTGGACGGGCGGGTGGACGAGGACATCCGGCGTTAGGATCGGCAGCCCCCAACCGAGGCTCCCACCATGACCGAGCGTGACGTCGAGCGCAGCACCACCACCAAGCAGTTCATCTCCACCCTGCGGCGCATCGCCGACTCCCTGGAGAAGGGCGAGTCCTTCCGCATCCAGGTGCTCAACCAGCGCTTCGAGGTCCCGGCCGACGCCGCGCTGTCCATCGAGCACGAGATCGAGGACGGCCAGGTCGAGCTCGAGCTGCAGCTCAAGTGGAAGGCTGACTAGGGTCCAATCAGCAGCTCGGCGCCGCCGCTGGTGATGGCGAAGCTGGACATCCAGTAGCGGTCGAAGACCGTGGTCTCGGCGTACCAGCGACCGTATTTGCTGGATGTGCGCGCGGTGGTGCTGGTGCGCCAGGAGCTCCGCCCGAGGGAGGACAGGGCGTACCACTGCTCGCCGGTGGGGTAGCCGCCCCACAGGTCGGGGTCGACGGCGGTGTGGAAGCCCGCGCCGAAGACCCTGGAGAAGTAGAGATCCGGGGGCAGGAACCAGGAGCTCCCGAGGCGACAGTCGGGCTCCACCACGAAGCCCCCGCGGGTGACCCAGGGTGAGAACTGCACGCTGGTGCCCCAGTAGCTGGCGAACACCTCCGAGCTGCGCCCGAGCTCCACGCTGGACACCGACCAGGTGCAGCTCGTGGTCGCCGCCGCGCTGCTCCAGGCGCTGGCGCCGGGGGACAGCACCCGGACCACGCCGCGGGCCGACCCCGCGTGGCTGCTCACAGCGGTGGACTCCCGGTGGTGTTCACGCCGACCCCAGGTGTACCCCCCGTAGATCGAAGTCCCGTGGCGCTCGAGCCAGCGCACCAGCGAGCCGCCCGTGGCCTGCACCTTCACCCCCGCAGGATGGCAGGCCGCGCCCCAGCAGTCGTCGTCCTCGCAGTCGGTCAGGCCGTCGCCCTCGTTGTCCAGCCCGTCATCGCAGATCAGCTCCTCGCAGCCCTCGAACTCGGCGCAGTCCCCGTCCTCACAGTCCACCAGGCCGTCGCCGTCGTTGTCGGCGCCGTCGTCGCAGTCCGTCTCGGGCTCGAGGTCCGTGTCGGCGTCGGTGTCGCTGTCCGCGTCGGCGTCGGTGTCGGCGTCGGCGTCGGTGTCGGCGTCGCTGTCCGAATCGGTGTCCGAGTCGGTGTCGGTGTCCGCGTCTCCTTCGGGTGGAGCCGTGTCGGTGGGGTCGGGGGGCCCGGCCGGCCGCGGGCCCGCGGCGCCGCCG
>CAYZVO010000191.1:0-18502 GCA_964481655.1 uncultured Enterobacterales bacterium
ACACCGACACCGACGCCGACACCGACACCGACGCCGACGGCGACACCGACGCTGACACCGACGCAGACGCAGACGCAGACGCAGATGCGGATGCCGACGCAGACGCGGACGCGGACGCGGACGCCGACAGCGACGCGGACACCGACGTGGAGCCCAACCTGATGGGCCGCATCGTGCACAACCCCTGCTCAGCGCCCAGCACCGTGGCGGTGTGGAGCGTGCTCCCGGGCGAGGTCGCCTGCGACCCGGCCGAGGACACCGGCGGCGGCGCCTGGAAGGACGCCCGCGTGGCCGACCTGCCCGTGTCCTACTCCAGCACCTTCCAGGGCACGCTACCCGTCGGGGACTACGGCGTGATCGGCTACACCGGCGACTGCTGGGGCTGCGTCCCCGCCGAGATCACGGCCGAGGGTGTGACCGAGGTCGAGCTGAGCATGTGCAACACCGCCGGCGACTGGGCCCCCTACCTCTACCTCTACCCGCCAGAGCCCACCGCCATCGGCGTGCGCCTGTTCGATCCCGAGCGGCTCATCGCCGCGGACCCCGCCTACCCCGAGGGGGGCTGGCAGGTGGTCGCGCACCCGGACGGGACCCTCGAGACCGCGGAAGGCCCCCGGGACAAGCTCTTCTACGAGCTGGCCCTGGATCCCACCGCGTTCCAGTACAGCCACGGCTGGTGCACCGACGGCGCCCACGCCCAGGCCAGCATCGAGGCCGCCATGGCCGACATGGGCTTCCTGCCTCACGAGGTCGAGGACTTCGGCAGCTTCTGGGACCCGGTCTTCCCCGCCGCCACACAGCTGACCGTCTATCCCCAGACCCGGAGCCTCTACGCCCTGCCCATCGAGCCTGTCCCGCAGCAGCTGCTCCGGGCGCTGTTCGTGCTCGAGCCCGGCTGCCGCAGCGTGGCGCCGCCGCCCATCCGCCCCGCGGAGCGCCGCGGCTACCACGCCGCGGAGTGGGGGGTGGTCATCCTCGAGGGCCTGGACGAGCCCCCCCAGCCCATGGGGACCCACTGGCGCTGACGCGCGGATCTGCGAGCGTACTCACAGAGTCGCGGGCGCGCCGCTGTCACCACTGCAGCGGCGCGCATCATGGAGGAGACCTACACGCGCGGAGGCCTCCATGTTCGACGCCGCGACCGACCGCTTCTCCCTCGATGAGCTGCGTGCGCGCAGCCAGCGGGGCATCCAGCAGGTGGTGCCCGCCTTCCCGACCCAGGACGGCGCCGGGGTGCGCCTGCTCCGCAGCCTCGGCAGCCGCGCGCTGCCGGAGCTCGACCCCTTCCTGATGCTCGACGAGATCCGCAGCGACGATCCACGGGACTGGATCGCGGGCTTCCCGGCCCACCCCCACCGGGGCTTCGAGACGGTGACCTACATGCTCGAGGGCGCCATGGAGCACGCGGACTCCGAGGGCAACCACGGCCTGCTCGAGCCCGGCTCGGTGCAGTGGATGACCGCGGGCCGCGGCATCGTGCACTCGGAGATGCCCCTGCGCCGGGACGGCCGCCTGTGGGGCTTCCAGCTGTGGGTGAACCTGCCCTCCGCCAGCAAGCTCATGGCCCCCCGCTACCAGGACATCCCGGCCTCGGAGGTCCCCGAGGTGCAGCTGCCCGGCGGCGGCAGCGCCCGGGTGATCGCGGGCCGCGCCTTCGGTGAGCTGGGCCCGGTCCAGGGCATCGTGACCGATCCCCTGTTCCTGGACGTGACCATGGAGCCCGGCATGGAGGCCAGCCTGCCGGCCCCGGGAGGACACAGCGCCTTCGTCTACGTGATCACGGGCCACGCCCGCATCGGCGACGACGCCATGCGGGTGCCCCGCTCCACCCTCGTCAGCCTGAGCTCCGGGGAGCGCCTGCGGGTGACCTCCGCCGGCGAGGAGACGCTCCGCTTCCTCCTGCTGGCGGCCGAGCCCATCGGTGAGCCGGTGGTGCGCTACGGACCCTTCGTGATGAACACGGGCGAGGAGATCGAGCAGGCCGTCGCGGACTATCGAGCAGGCCGTCTCACAATGAAAGAAACATGAAATAGTCCTATTTCTCCCTAGACAACTCGTGACGGATCGGAATGGCCACGAGCGTCCACGGAGGCTATGTACACCGTGGAGAGTCCATGCCTCGCATCCTGGTGCTCTACTACAGCGCCTTCGGTCAGACCGAAGCACTCGCACAGGCCGTCGCCGAAGGCGCGCGGCAGGTCCCAGGCGTTCATGTCGAGATCAAGCGGGTGCCCGAGCTCGTCCCCGAAGAGCTCGCCCGCCAGAGCGGCTACCAGCTCGAGCAGGCCGCCCCGGTGGCCACCACCGATGAGCTCTCCAGCTACGACGCGGTGCTCTTCGGCACCCCCACCCGCTTCGGTCGCATGGCCGCGCAGATGCGCAGCTTCCTCGATCGGGCGGGCGCCCTGTGGACCCGAGGCCTGCTCGCCGGCAAGATCGGCTCCGTGTTCCTGGCGAGCGCGGCCCAGCAGCTGAGCCCCGAGCACATCCTGCACTCCTTCCACAGCACCCTCGAGCACCACGGCATGCGCATCGCCGACCCGCCGGGCGGTGGCCAGGGTGAACCGGCCCTGATCAGCCCCGACCAGCTCGAGCGCGCCCGGAACCAGGGTCGGCACGTCGCCAGCCTGGCCGCACAGCGCGCCGCCTAGCGCTCGCCTCTGCGGGATAGGGAATCCCTCCCTCCGGAGGGATGGAGCCCATGCGCTACACCATCACGCCCAGCCCCATCGGCCCCCTGCTGCTGGCCGTCGACAGCGCGGGCTTGCGCGCCGTGCGCTTCGCCGTCGATGGTGCAGCCGCAGAGCCCGAGCCGGCGTGGACCCGGGACGACAGCGCCCTCGCCGAGCCGGCGCGTCAGCTCGCCGCCTACTTCGACGGCCGGCTGCGCCGCTTCGACCTGCCCCTGGCCCCGCAGGGCACCGCCTTCCAGCGCTCGGTCTGGGACCTGCTGGCCACCATCCCCTGGGGCGAGACCACCAGCTACGGCGCCATCGCACAGGCCCTGGGCAAGCCCGGCAGCGCCCGCGCGGTCGGGGCCGCCAATGGCGCCAATCCCCTGCCCATCGTGCTCCCCTGCCATCGGGTCGTGGGCGCCGACGGCTCGCTGACCGGCTTCGGGGGCGGCCTCGAGGCCAAGCGCTGGTTGCTCGGCCACGAAGGCCACCCGGTCCCCGTGCAGGCCAGGCTGTTCGAGCCGTGAGATGATGGCGGAGGATCACGCTCGTCCGGAGCCGCCATGACCACACAGCCCCCCGCCATCCTGGTCCACGGCCTGTTCGCCCCCCGCGCCACCATGGTCCCCTTCAAGTGGGCCCTGAAGCGCGCCGGCATCCAAGCCCACACCGTGCGCCTGCCCCCCCTCAACATGGCCGCCGTGGAGTCCTCCGCCCGCCTGCTGGCCGCCCGGGTGGATCAGGTGCTCGACAGCAGCGAGCACACCCAGGTGGACATCGTCGGCATGAGCCTGGGCGGCCTCATCGGCCTGCACTACCTCTCGGAGCTCGAAGGGACCGACAAGGTGCGCCGCATGATCACCCTGGGCACCCCCGTGCGCGGCACCTGGTCGGCCCTGGCCGCGCTGGGCGCCCCCGCCGCCCGCCAGTGCCTGCCCGGATCCGACTTCCTCGAGGATCTGGAGGCCCGCGGCCTGCCCGACGAGGTCGAGATCATCTCGGTCTACGGCAGCTTCGATCCCGTGGCGCCCAAGTCCCGCTGCTCCATCCCGGGCGTGCGCAACATCGAGATCAAGACCCTGCCCCAGCCCTTCGCCCACCAGAGCCTGATCGCCTCCCCCGCGGCGGTGAAGACCCTGATCGACGTGCTCGCCGCGGCCTGACCCGCCGAGCCAGGGGGACCGATGAGCAAGCGTGACCGCAAACCCGGCGTCGGCATCGGCCTGGTGCTGGGGGGGATGGGGTTGTTCGCCATCCTGATGCTGGTGCTGCTGCTGTTCGGGCTGGGCCGCTGGCTGCAGCCTGACCCACCGGCGCCCGACCTGGTGGGACGCCAGCCCGAGGCCGTGGTCACCCACATCTCCTCCGACGACGAGCCGGAGCCCGACCTGGTCATCGAAGACGCGGCCCCCGCCTTCGACCCCAGCGATCTCTGCCCCGTCGAGGTCCTGCTCGAGCCCGACGACGGGGCGCAGCTCGACGACGCCCGGGTCCGCGCCACCATGTCGTACCACTCCGACTGGTCCGGGCTGTTCGTGGACTCCGAGCTGGTGGAGCCCAACCGCTACCAGCTCGAGGGCCTGCCCTGCGGGCTGTTCAACCTGCGGGTGAACGCCGAAGGCTACGTGGCCGTGCGGCGCGAAGACGTGGACAGCATCTCGAACAAGCAGGTGGTGGTCCCCCTGATCCAGGGGGTCTTCCTGCGGGGCATCGTCACCGACACCGAGGGCGAGCCCATCGAGGGCGCCCGGGTCAAGGCCGGCCACGAGGCCGACTACACCGACGTAGACGGCGCCTACGAGCTGCAGGTCGACCCCGCCGAGCTGTGGCGGGTCTGGGCCTCGGCCGACGGCTACCTGTCGGACTCCCAGCGGCTGCGCCTCCCGCCGGACACCATCGAAGACGCCGAGCTGGACTTCGAGCTGGTGGCCTCCCGCGAGGTCACCGTCTACTGCGCGGGCCTGCCCGAGGACTCCTGTGACTCGGTGCTGCCCATCATGTGCACCTACACCCTGCTGCCCTGGGGTTCGTTCTGCACGGGAGACCCGGTGCGCTGCGCCTGCCCCGAGGGCACCGTGGCCATCCGCGGCGGAGGACAGACCGTCGAGGTGCCACCGAACGAGTACGAGGCCTGGCTGGACTTCCGGTCCTCCGGCAGCATCATCGGCCGGGTGGTGAACGGAGACGAGCCCGTGGACTGCGAGGTGATGGCCGCCTGGTCCCCCCAGAGCCTGATGGACTTCGCCGACGGCTTCATGAACATCCGCAAGGGGCGCACCGACGAAGACGGCCACTTCGTCCTGGCGGGCCTGGTGCCCGGGGCGTGGTCCCTGAACATCATGGGCGAGGCCGGCGACCGCGCCACCCGCTACGAGACCGTCATCGAAGGCCAGGTCACCGACGCCGGCACCATCGATCTGACCGCTGGCGGCGTGATCCGCGGCGTGGTCATCGACGCGCTCACGGAGCAGGGTGCCCCCGGCGAGGGCGTCGCCGCGATCCGGGCCGACCTCGGCACCGAGCTGCCCTCCATGGGCATGGCCTACTCCGGCCCCGAAGGCGCCTTCGAGATCGGGGGCCTCGAGGACGGCGACTACAAGGTCTACACCGTCATGCGACCCATGACGCAGGAAGACGTCACCATCAGCGACGGCGAGGCCAACCGGGAGCTGGAGCTGACCACCGGCGCCGCCGACCTGCTGGCGGAGAACGGCTTCGGCCTGGTGACCGACGAGTACGGTGAGCTCGAGGTGGACCAGGTGACCGACGGCGGCCCCGCGGATCGCGCGGGCCTGCGCGGCGGCGACGTCATCGACGGGATCCTCGTCGGCGGCGTGGACATCGGCGCGTTCTTCCCAGCCCTGGACGAGATGCTGGTCGAGGCCATGCTCGAGCACTACCCCGGACCGGGCATCAGCCTCATCGTGGACCGGGACGGCCAGGAGCTGACCATCCCCCTCGAGTGATCAGGGAACCATCCGGCTATACTCCGCCGGTCATGCGAACCCCTCGCCGCCCCATCAGACCCACCGGTGCCGCGTTCACGCTGAGCCTGCTGGTGGCCTGTGACGCCGCCCTGGACTGCCCCGAGCCCACCGGATCCGGCGCCCCGGGGCTGGTGTTCGAGACCCGCCGGCCCGTCGACGTGATCGCCATCTCCATCGACACCCTGCGCAAGGACGCGGTGGGTCGCTACAGCGGCGGCGGCGACACCCCCTTCCTGGACGAGCTGCTGGCCGAGTCGGTCGTGCTGGACGACTTCCGCGCCTGCTCCAGCTGGACCCTGCCGGGCATGGCCTGCGCCATGACGGGCCAGTCCACGGTGGATCTGGGCGTGGAGCCCCTGGCCCTGGGGGACAGCGCCGACGAGAAGCTGCCCGACGACCTCGAGACCCTGGCCACGGCCCTGAGCGACGCCGGCTACCAGACCCACCTGATCAGCGCCAGCTGGCTGGTCACCACCGCCACGGCCCTGGGCAACGGCTACGCCAAGGACCAGTTCCTGTCCGGGGGAGACGCCGAGCGGGTCACCGAGCGGGCCATGGTGGTGGCCGACGCCCTGTCCCGGGACGAGGAGCTGCCCTTCTTCCTGCACATCCACTACCGGGACCCCCACTCCCCCTACGAGCCCCCCGACGAGTACGCCGGGGACGTGGGTGAGCTGGGCGACCTGGACCCCCGCACCGAGGCGGGCATCCGGGAGATCCAGGACAACTGGCACAAGCTGTCTGGCGACGAGCAGGACGAGCTGGTGGGGGTGATCGAGCAGCTGTACGCCGGCGAGGTGCGCTACACCGACGCCATGATCGGCGAGCTGTGGGAGGCCCTCGAGGCCATGGGCGCCCTGGAGGAGACCCTGGTGGTGCTCTGGTCCGACCACGGCGAGCAGTTCTGGGAGCACAGCAGCTTCCAGCACGCCTGGGCCCACCACGGCGAAGAGGGCGACGCCATCGCCGCCCTGTGGGCCCCGACCCTGTTCGCCAACCCCTGGGACGGTCCTACGCTCCAGCAGGACCTGGTCCCCACCGTACTCGACGCCCTGGACCTGCCCGCGATCGAGGGCTGCACCGGGCATGTCGTCGGCACCGCGCCATCGCCGCGCACCCGCCTGGCCGTGACCGTCCGTGACGGCGAGCCCGCCTCCCTCTCCGCCGAGCAAGGCACCCACCGGCTGCACTACTGGTGGGACGGCGAGGCGAGCTTCTACGATCTCGAGAGTGACCCGGCCGAGACCGACGACATCTACCGCCGACGCGACCGGGACCTGCGCTGCCTCTGGCGCGACCTGGAAGCCGAGATCGAGCGCATCGGCGAGGACGAGCTGGGCAAGCCGAGGGGTGTCGGGCCCTGAGGGCTACTTCACCGCCAGCTCGAGCAGCAGGCCCTGCTCGGCGACCATGGGGGGCAGGGCGCCGTCGGTGAGGGTGATCTCGAGCTTGGCCTTCTTGTGCTTGCCGCCGTTGTCCTTGCCGTCGATGTCCGTGGCGACCACCTCGAGCTTCGCGGTGGGCTCCTCGGTGGCGGGCAGGGAGAAGGTGAAGCGGCCGTCGGCGCCGGTGATCAGCTCGTACTCGCCCAGCACCACCTGGATGCCCTGCAGCGGCGTGCCCGTGCCCGCCTGCTGGACCACGCCGGTCACCGTGACCCCGGGCACCCAGGGGGGCTCATCGATGCCGTACAGGGGCACCGGCTCGGGTTCGTAGATGGGCTCGGGCTCGTAGGGCACCACGCCGTACTCGCACGCCACGTCTTCCGGGCTCTGGGCCTGGGCCGAGGTGGTGACCATGGTCCCGAGCATGATGGACAGGGCCTTCAACATTCTGCGTCGCATGGTCACTCCGGGGTGTTCGTCATCCTACCGCGGACCGCGGTGTCAGGGACAGGGCTGGTGAAGGGTGGTCGGGAGCTGCTCCACGAAGCGCCCCTCCTGGAAGAGCAGCCGCCGGGTCTCGGGCTCGGGCTCGAGGCAGCGGCTGTCGGGGGTCGGCACATCCCGCTGGACGATGTGCAGCTCGGGGCCTTGATCGCCCTGGATCATGTAGACCTGCTCCACGCGGACACCCAGGGAACGCTGCACGGGCATGTCGGCGCGGGGGTCCCAGATGGGGATGCTCGAGCCCGCCCGTGCCCGGGCGAGCTGCCAGGGCTTGGCCGGGTCGTGGATGTCCAGCACCAGGGCCTCGACCCGCTCGATGCCGTCGTCGTAGCGCTCCCGGGTGAGCACCACCAGCACCGGCTTGGCGGGCCGCTCCGCGGGCTGCTGCGGGGTGTCGGTGGCCCAGCCGTCCTGCAGCACCAGCCGGCCCTCGCCCTCGAGATCCAGCACCCCGAGCACCGCCGCGTCATCACAGCCGCCGGCGCCCCAGCCCCCCGAGACCCAGGTCTGGCCGTCCTGAACCCAGGTGGTGAGCACCTGCACGTACTGCCACTCCCCCTGCTGGTGGCGGGCGAGGATGACGCCCGTGGCGCGCCCGGCCCGGGCCAGGGGGATGCCGGTGGCCGAGACCACGGTGGACTCGGGGGGGAGCACCTGAGCCGCCGTGGTCTTCAGCTGCTCCTCGGGCCAGTCGCCCACGTCATAGGCGTGGGCGAACGGGATGAGCAGTGCCAGCAGGAGGGTGAGCATGGTGCGACGCACCATCAACGCGCGAGGGGGGCGGGAGCTTTCACTCGATCGCGGCGTTCGCGCCCAGAATGCGCCTGCAACCCCGTACCCTGGGGCGCAGGGTCATCACTTGCAGGCGGTCATGGACCCGAAGGCGCCTGCAACCCCGCGCCCTGGGGCGCAGGGCCATCACTTGCAGGCGGTTCGAGCCCAGAATGCGCCTGCAACCCACCACCCTGGGGCGCAGGGTCACCTCTTGCAGGCGGTTTCCGGCCCAAAGGCGCCTGCAACCCACCACCCTGGGGCGCAGGGCCATCACTTGCAGGCGGTTCGAGCCAAGAAGCCCCAATCCCAGCTGGGGGCCAGTACACTGACGACAGGGAGGTCGACCCATGACGACTCGGTGGACCCAGGTCGCGCTGCTGCTGACCGGCTGTGCCTCGCCCTGCGTCGAGCCGACGCCGTCACCGGATCGCTGCGGGGGCCTGGTGGGACCCGCAGCGGCGGTAGAAGAGCTGGACAGGTCGTCACGCTGGCAGCGCCAGTGCGGCGAGGGGCTCACCGTGGTCCGCTCGGCCGACGAACTGGATGACCTGTGGACCGAGGACACTGGCACGCTGAAATTCGAGCTCGACTTCACCGCGCAGCAGCTGGTCTGCACCTCGTACTGGAGCGGGTGCGGTGGCGGCACCGAGATCCTGGACATCAGCTGGTCCGCGAGGCACCCGGGCCACCTGCTGGCCCACCTCCGGGACCACTGCCAATGTCCCGAAGACTGCCCCGGGAACCGAGAGACCCAGCTCTGGGTCACCCCCATCGCACCTGTCCTGCGCTGCATCCGCACGCAGGACGATCCAGACGGGTGGTGTGACTGATCCTCACAGCCTCGGATCCACCGGCTCGCTCTCGAGGGCCAGGATGCCGAAGATGCAGGCGTGGACCTCGCGCAGGGGGCGGCGCTCCACGAAGCGATGCAGGGCTTCGAGCCCCAGGATCAGCTCGCGGTGGGCCAGGGAGCGCTTGCGATGCACCCCCCGGCGACGCAGCCGACGCAGGTTCTCGGGCTGGGTGTACTCGGGACCGTAGATGATGCGCAGGTACTCGCGGCCGCGGCACTTCAGCGCGGGCTGGACGAGCCGGCGCTCGTGCCAGGCGAGGAAGGTCGCCGGCTTGACGACCATGCCCTCGCCACCCTCGGCGCACAGGTCGGTCCACCACTGCACAGCTGCGGACACGCTCTCCGGGTCCTGCAGATCCACCTCTCGCCACGGGGTGGCCAGGAGCAGCGCGGGATCGGCCTCGCAGAGCCGAGCCAAGGTGCCCATGTGCCAGGCATGGGCTCGCTCGTCGTGGACCGCCCCCTCGCTGGCGAGCAGGTGGAACGGCGCGAAGCGATAGTCCTCGAGCGCCTCTACGGGCCAGCAATAGGCGCGGTATGCCTGGGTGTAGCGCTCCGCGTCGTCCATGCGGCCGCGGTAGCGCTCGAGCAAGGCCTGCGCGTCGGGCTGACGCGCTGCTGCCCGCTCGAGCTGCTCCACAGACGCGCTCAGGGAGCGGCGCGCGGCCTGCCCCACCGGGGCGTACTGGCTCTCGAGCAGGGTCCCGGCCTTGGCAGACCAGGGCATCAGCTCACCGTCGATCGCCACCCAGTCCGAGCCCAGCTCATCCCACAACCCCGCGGACTCCATGGCCCGCACCAGCCGCCCGAGGAAGGCCGCCTCGAGCTGCCGATCGTTGAAGAAACGACGCCCACGCCGGGAGAGCACCACGCCTGTCTCCCCGCGAGCCACCGCGTCGACGACGCCGAAACGATCCTGGGCCACCTCGGGGGTACGGCAGAGGATCACCACCGCGCGGGAGCCCATGTGCTTCTGCTCGCAGACCACCTGACGCTGACCGCTGGCGGCGAAGTAGGCAAAGGCCTCGTCAGGATGCTCCAGCAGCTCCGCTCGCTGGCTGGTCTCGGCCGGAGACATGGTCGGGGGGAGGTGGATGAGCCAGTGGGGATCCTCGGCGAAGCGGGAGAGCACCTCCAAGGCCGGGGCCGCGTACTCGGGCCGGATGCCGACGCTGCGACGGTAGCGGGTCGTGATCACCCGTCCCCCCAGCAGGTCGTCGAGGTCGAGGGTGTCGAAGGCCGGGTCTCCCGGCTGCGCGGTCTCAGGCTGCAGCGGGCGGGCAGGCTCGACATAGGTGCGCCGGGCCGGGACGCTGACCAGGGCCTTCTCGGGCCAGCGCAGCGCGGTCAGCTCACCACCGAAGACGCAGCCGGTGTCCAGGCAGATGGTGTTGTTCATCCACTCCGCCCAGGGCACCGGCGTGTGCCCGTAGGCCACCGCGGCCCGGCCCCGGTACTCCCGGGCCCAAGGATAGCGCACGGGCAGGCCGTACTCGTCGGTCTCCCCCGTGGTCTCACCGTACAGGGCGAAGCTCCGCACCCGGCCCGAGGCACGCCCGGCCAGCTCCTCGCGCATCCCAGCGTGGGCCACCACCAGGCGGCCCCCGTCGAGCACGAAGTGGCTTACCAGCCCATCGAGGAAGCTGGCGACCCGCTCGCGGAAGGCGGCGGACTCCCCCTCGAGCTGCTCCAGGGTCTCGGCGAGCCCATGGCGGCGCTGGACCTTGCGACCCTGCAGGGCCTTGAGCAGCTTGGCCTCGTGGTTGCCGGGCAGGCAGGTGGCCACGCCCTGATCCACCAGGTCCATGGCCAGGCGCAGCACCGTGTTGGATGCCGGCCCCCGGTCCACCAGGTCGCCCAGGAACACCAGGTGACGCGCCTCGTCGTGCTCCGCGGAGAAGCGGGGCTCGGGCCCTGTCTCGTCGCGATCCACGCGCCAACCGAGGCAGCCCAGCAGCTCGCTGAGCTCGTCGAAGCAGCCGTGCACGTCACCGATGATGTCGAAGGGACCGGTCTGGTCCCGTCGATCGGTCCAGGGGCGGGGGCGCTCGAGCTCCACAGAGGCGATCTGCTCGGGACCGCGCAGCTTGTGGACGTAGCGGAACCCCTCGCGCCGCAGACCGCGTGCGTCGCGCCGCATGGCGCTGGCCTGGCGGCGCACCACGTGCTTGCCGAAGTTGCGACCCGGGCGCTCGCGGTTGCGGGCGTGGCAGATGTCGGCCGGGACGTCGAGCACGATGGCCACCGGCAGCACGTGGTACTCCTTGGCCAGCCGCAGCCACTGCTTGCGGTCCTGGGCGCGCACGTTGGTGGCGTCGATGACCGTCAGCAGCCCCCGCGCCAGGCGCTTGGCGACCAGGTACTCCAGCGCGGCGAAGGCGTCCTTGGTGGCCTCCTGGCTGTTGGAATCGTTGCTGACAACACCGCGGTAGTGGTCCGAGGACAGCACCTCCCAGGGGGAGAAGTGCTGGGCGGCGAAGGTCGACTTGCCGGACCCGGAGGGCCCGATGAGCACGACGAGAGAGAGTTCGGGGACGGTCAGACGCATCGCTCGAAGACCCCCATCTGTGTGGGCGCACCCCAGGTGTCGTCCAGGTTGCCGATGTCGGAGAAGGTGACGCTGTAGCCGTGCTCCTCGGCCACCCGCTGAGCCCAGGCGCGGAACTCCTCCCGGGTCCACTCGAAGCGGTGGTCCGGGTGGCGTAGACGGCCGGCGGCCAGCCCGGGGAAGAGCGTGTTGTACTCGCGGTTGGGGGTCGTGAGCACCACCGTGGAGGGCCTGGCGTGCCCGAAGAGCGCATGCTCGAAGGCTGGCAGCCGCCAGGGGTCGATGTGCTCGATCACCTCGATGACCGCCGCGGCGTCGAAGCCCTTCAGGCGGCTGTCGGCGTAGACCAGGCTGCCCTGGATGAGCTCGACCCGCCGGCCCCAGTGCAGCGGACGATCGTCGAGCTTCAAGCGCCGCTCGGCGATCTCGAGGGCCCGGGAGCTGACGTCCATGCCCACCACCCGCTCGAGGCGGCGATCCTTCAACAAGGGGACCAGCAGCTTGCCCCCACCGCAGCCCAGATCGAGCACGGTGCTGGCCCCGGCGCGAGCGACGGCCTCGAGCACCGCCAACTGGCGCTGCTTGTTCAGGCTGATGGGGCGCTCGAGCTCGTCCTCGTGCTCGGGCACGGGGGCCTTGTCCTCGACTTCCTCGCCGGCCTCGTCCGCGAGCCGAGTGAGAGCGCGGTTGGTCAGGCTCCGCTGCTTGCGCAGGAAGCGATAGCTGATGAGCTTGCGCTGGGGGTGGTCGGCCAGCCAGCCCTGGCCCTTGGCCAGCAGCTTGTCGATCTCGTCCTGGGCGACCCAGTGGTGCTTGTTGGCGTCCAAGGCGGGGACGAGCACGTACAGGTGCCGCAGCGCCGTAGACAGGGGCAGGGTGTGCTCGAGCTTCAGGCTGTACAGCCCCGACGGTCCCCAGGCAGGCACCTGCTCGTCGCGAGGCAGGCGCTCGGCCTCGATCCGGTAGCCCAGCGGCTCGAAGAGCTGCTCGATCAGCTGCGGACCGCCCCGGGAGGGCACGACCTCGAGGCGGATCTCGAGGGGCAGCGGCTGCTCCACCAGCTCGGGCTTGTCGCGGCACTTCCCGTTCAGGGCGCTGGAGAGGACCCGGGACATGGCCACGCACAGGAAGGACGAGGCCACGTAGGGGCGGTCGTTGACGTACTGGGCCAGCGGCCCGTCCTCGTTGCTTCGTTCCTTGCCGCGGACCAGTGCCACGGGGTCGACCTCGAGCAGCAGCGCCATGGTCGCCCGCTGGGGGCCGGCTTCGGGCCAGCAGATGTGCACCTGTCCGAAGCTCGCGTCGAAGCTCTGGGTGCGGTCGGGATGCTTGGCCACGAGGTAGCCGAGATCGGTGGCAGGCTGATGGGTGGTGGTGATGGTAAGCAGCACGAGGCCCTCCCTCGGGTGTGAGGGTGGTCGGGTCGATGGGTGGTGGGGTCCGGCCCCGGGGCTGTGTATCCCGTTGAAGTTGGAGGAAGCGCAACACCCACCCGGTCTGAAGCATCACCGGGCTGACGAACACCCCTTGCCCAAGCCCCTCCCCGCGACGAGCTTACCCCTCTCCCCCGCTCCCGGAGCCCCCCATGGCCGAGACCCTCGTCAGCTTCACCACCTGTCCCTACGTGCAGCGCGCCCTGCTGATGGTGCGCGAGAAGGGGCTGGACACCACCATCACCTACATCGACCCCGAGGATCGTCCCGACTGGTTCTGGGACAAGAGCCCCCGGGGCAAGGTGCCGCTGCTGCTGGTGGACGATGTGGCCCTGTTCGAGTCCCAGGCCATCTGCGAGTACATCGAAGAAGCCCACCCCGAGCCGGCCATCATGCCCTCGAACCTGGTCGAGCGCGCCCGGGACCGCGCCTGGTTCGGCTTCGCCGGCGACGTGCTGTTCGTGCCCATCTACAAGATGGTCACCTCGAGCAGCCCCACCCGCTTCCGCCGGGCCAAGGACGAGCTCGAGGCCGGGCTGGCCAAGCTCCAGAAGGAGAAGGGCGACAAGACCTGGCTGTCCGGTGACGGCAGCCGCTTCGGCATGGCCGACATCGCCGTGGCCCCGATCTTCTCCCGGCTGGCGGTGCTCGAGAAGCTCGGCAGCTACAGCCTGCCCGAGGAGCTCGCCGAGATCCGCGCCTGGGGCGAGCGGATCATGGCCCGCCCCTCCTGGGAGGCCGCGCTCCCCGAGGCCTTCGAGGCCGACCTGCTCGCCAAGATGAAGGAGCAGGGCTCCGTGGCGCTGGGGGACTGACCGGGCGCGTGCTAGATCGGCCCATGGCCCCGCACGCTCATCTCATCCCCGCCGGTCTGTTCCTGCTGCTCGCCGCCTGCGACGCCGAGCCCAGCTGGGAGTCCTGCGCCGACGCAGCCTGCTACACCCAGCTGGCCGTCGAGCGCTGGAGCACCGATCCAGACGGCGTGGCCGCCGACGTGGCCGCGCTGGACGTGGTCGCCCAGGAGGCCGTGGTGCTGGCCCTGGTGGACGCCCACCCCACCGCCCTGAGCGCCATCTGCGAGAGCCTGCCCAAGGGCCCGGCCTCCAAGCGCTGCGCCAAGCTCACCGAGCGCCCCCACCTGCTGGGGGGCAAGGCCAACGCCAAGCTGCGCCAGGTCGGGGTCCCGGGGCTGGTGGATCACACCGGCATCGAGCAGCTCGGCTCGCCCTGGACCGAGGTCCCCGCGGCCGAGGCATCCTGCGACATGCAGCTGGACGACTGCTGGAACAAGGCCATGGTCGGCGCCGTGCAGACCGAGGACCCCGCCGCCGTGGCCGCGGTCTGCAACGGGGTGCCCTCGGACCGCTTCCGCCGGGAGTGCTTCTTCCGGGGGGCCGAGACCATGGCCGTGCAGCAGGCCAAGGCCCGGGTCGAGCGCCTGCCCACCGCCGCCGCGCTGTGCCTGGGCGCCGAGGACTACAACGAGCTGTGCGTGCGGGAGCTGGGTCGCGCCATCGCCCGCCTGGCCCCTCCGGCCGACCAGGCCGACCCCAGCGCCTGGCAGACCACCGCCGCCGCCGTCGCCGCCCTCGAGCAGGGCCTGGAGCCCTACGACGCCGCGGTGGCCGAGCGGGTCGCCGACCGGGTCTGGTCCGCCGTGATCTGGGGCAGCTACCAGCGGGCCGAGCTGCTCACCGGCCTGCCCGGACTCCCCGACGCCGCCGGACCCCACGCCCGCGCCACCCTCGCCTGGTTCCTGGTCCAGCGCGAAGCGGACCCCGGCCGCGACCTGGCGGCATGGATCGCTCGGGCTCGGGAGGCGCAGGCCGCCACCGCCACCGCCACCGCCACCGCCAGCGACGCCGAACAGGGCGTGCAGCCCACCCGCTTCTACGGCAACTCCGCCGACCCGGCCAGCGAGCCCGAGCCCTGGGTGCACTACCTGGGCGACAACTACCGGCAGCTGCTCGACGACCCCGACCAGGACCTCATCGCCTGCCTGCTCGAGGCCGCCGTCCGCCAGGACCGCCAGGACCTGCTCGCCCCCGCCGCGGTCGAGGACCTGGACCCCGCGCTGCAGGCCTGGGCCGCCCGCCTGCTGGCCCTCGAGATCCGCGCCCCCCGCGGCCCCGGCAAGCCACCGCCACCGGGGACCCCGAAGGGCCGCAAGGCCCCGCCACCGCCTCGGTAGTCACTTCTCCCGCAGCGGATTCGCCGCCCGCAACCGGAGCAGGGGCGGCTCGCCCCGCAGGTCCAGCGCCGCGACCTCTTCCGGGTACAGGGCCCCCAGCAGGCGCACGGCCGTCCAGCGCAGCAGCATGGAGCGCTCGCTGGCGACGATGCCGGCGTAGAACGACGCGGGCGGGGGCTGGTTCAGGCGGGCCGAGGCCTCGAGCAGGGTGAGCTGGAGATCCTCGACCGGATCGTCCGAGAGCGGGCGGCGGCCGGGGCCGAGGCAGAACACCGCGGGCACGTTCTGCTCGCCGGCCTGCAGCAGGTCGTCGGGCCAGAAGTCCCGGGCCTTCCACAGGGTGGCCTCGTGGCGGCTGCCCGGCTGGGCCTGGCCAGGGTCGTCGAGCCCGGCCTGCAGCAGCTCGGTCCAGGCGTCCAGATCTTCGAGGCCCACCGGGCCGTCCTTGCGCTGCAGCAGCCGGAACGCCGCGGCCATGCGCACGTGGGCGTGAGCGTCGGCCGGCAGCACCTGCAGCAGGCGGCCGTCGATGCGCTGGGCCGCCCGGAAGCTGTGCAGGGTCCACATGGCCCAGAAGAAGCTGCGGTAGGCGTCGGCCTGGTCGTCGCCCACGGCCCCGGCCAGGGCGTCCACCGCCTGCAGGCTCTCCGCCAGGTCCTCGGGCGCCGCGCGGTCCGCCGCCGGCATGGGCGGCAGCATGGTGGCGATGCTGTGGTGCAGGCAGCCGTGCACGAAGTCCCCAGCCTCGGCGCACAGGGCCACCATGCGATCGGCCCCCCGCCAGCCCTCGGCGCGGGCCAGGGCCTCGGCGTGGGTGAAGAGGCACTCCGCCTGGGCCGCGGGCACCCCTGGGAACTGCTGCTGGCAGGCCTGGGCGCTGTCCTTGGGCGGGGTGGTCACCGGGGTGGGGATGGGCGGGTGGCGGGAGTCAGGGCCAGCGGCCGTGCGGGGGGGGCGCTCCTCGCTGTGGGTGCCGCGGCGGCCGCGCACCAGGTGGGGTCGCTCCCGCAGCCGCGAGCAGATGGCCCAGGCCGGGCTGCCGTCGGCCACCGCGCCGCAGCTGGCCTCGAGGGCGTCGGGGCGCTGCTCGGCCAGGGCGCGCACCAGGGTCTCCTGCTCCACCGGCTCGAGGCCCGCGAGCACCGACACCGTGGCCTCCGCGTCGACGTCGAAGGCGGTGAGCAGGTGCAGCTGACGGCAGGCGGCCGCGTCACAGGCCGACAGATCCCGGGCGGGGTCGGATGTGCAGGCCAGCAGGGGCAGCAGCGCGAGCAGGGCGAGGCGTGGCATGCAGGGCATCTAACTGTGCGGCAGGGACGGAGACAGCGGCGCTGGCCCGCGGCCAGCATCGCGGGTACCATGGCGCCACGTCATGGGAGCGTGCATGCGACACCTGCTGCTGATCCTCGCGTCCATCCCCGGCCTGGCCGGCTGCGGCGAGTGCGAGCCCGAGCGACTCCACTGCCCCGAAGACACCGGCTGCGCCTGCCCGGAGTGCCCCGACGACAGCGACCCGCCCGTGGACACCGGCGAGCCCGACCCGCCCCCACCCCTGATGGTCGCCCTGTACGACGACAGCGACGAGGCCGTGCCCGGCGCCTGGGCCCCGGGCCTGGACGCCATCCAGGAGGCCATCGAGGCCGCCGGCCACCACGTGCAGCGCATCCACCGGGGCGAGCTCAACGGCGAGCCCGGCGCGCTGGTCGGCTACGACGCCCTGCTGGTGGGCGGGGGCTTCGCCTACCCCGGCTACACCGTGCACATCTCCGAGCGGGGCAAGGCCCGCATCCAGGAGTACATCCACCACGGCGGCACCTACGTGGGCACCTGCGCGGGGGCCTACTTCGCCTGCGACGAGCTGGACTACGAAGGCCACAACTGGGGGGACGAGAGCGGCTACGACACCAACCTCTACCCCGGCGTCTGCAGCGGTCCGGTGCACGAGGTGTCCAGCTACCCGCACTGGGCCCCCGCCACCGTGGACTTCCCCGGCCACGAGGCCTACGCCGCGTTCGACAGCGAGCCCTTCCAGACGCAGATCTACTACGCCGGCGGCCCGGTCTTCGCGACCCCTCCGGGCGACGTCGCCACCCTGGCCACCTACGCCGACGAGGGCCCCCACCAGGGCCTGCCCGCCGTGGTCACCCTGCCCTACGGCCACGGCCGCGTGGTGCTCTGGGGCCCCCACCCCGAGGTCCTCGAGGTCGAGGAGAGCCCCCACGTCACCCTGGACCCGGCCAACCGCGAGCTGTACGCCACCGTGGTGGCCTGGGCGGCCCGGGAGCACCTGGAGTTCTAGCACACTCCTACAAGGGGGGGCTGGGGGACTGACCGGGCTCCCCAGGGGAGAGGACACCCCACTATTTGTCAACGTCTTGCCGTTGTGCCGCGTCGCCGGAGGCGGCGTCGGTCACGAACGGCGTGTTCGGCGCCGGCCACCCCGCTCCCGGTCCCCAACTTTTCCTGACTTTCCTGCCCGCAGCCCTCACTACCTTCGAAGTCCTGCGCCGCGCAATCAAGCCTGGCCCGGAGAGAGGCATATCCCTCGCCACAGCCCAGGATGAACCCTGCATGGCAATTTCGATGAGAACCGCAGTTTGGGGAATCTATGTTTGTATCGGACGGTCCTGCGACCACCTTCTCCTTGCGCAAGTTGACCGATCCACCCTGTATTGTACATCTGCTCCAGCACCCAGTCTACATTGAAGGAACCATGGTGCGCTGCCTGTTGAAGTTCAAGAGAGAAGTTGACCACTGAAAACTCACGCCCCAGGGATTGCAACACCGTCGGCAACACGACTCTGATTTCGTTGCTGATCAGTCCTGCGAGCCCATCCGAAACCTCGCTGATGTACCAATGTGAATATGCGTTCAGGGCAGCCTCTACGTCGATCTCCGAGAATGGTGGAGAAGGACAGACGTCCTGCAGGCAGGAGAAGAACTTGATGAGATCACGTGGCAGATGTCTTGTGTGATTCAGCACGGCCCTACAACCATCCTCGGAAGGATCAAATTGAAACCATCCCGACCACAACTCACGTATATTCTTTTGGTATCCTACAAGACGCGCCCGAGCCTCTACCACCTTCATCAACTTGGAGAGCAGGCGACAGAACCGGGAGCCAGCCTCTGCGGGTGGCCTGCGCCGACAG
>CAYZVO010000192.1:0-18317 GCA_964481655.1 uncultured Enterobacterales bacterium
AACGCTGGTTGTCCGCTTTCATGCTACCCCATGGCGTTCTGTCGCCTGCTCCAGGGTGCGAGGGTTCGCCCTCCTAGTGTCCCCGGGACCCGGATCGAATCAGGTTTCAGGACAAGGAGATGTCAGGACTGGGGTCGAGTGGGATCCCACGCAGGTCCTGCCTCGCCAAACAGCCAGGTCGCGACCGACGCCAGGCCCTCGAGGTCGTCCACGCCGCTGCCCAGCTCGGGCACCGCCACCACCGGCACCTCGGCCCGGGCCTCGAGCTCGAGGCTCAGGTCCACCGCGGCGTTGATGCCCTTGCTCTCCCGCACGGCCAGCTGCACGAGCTTGTCCAGCGCGGCCTTCTGCACCTTGGTGGGCCGCTTGGGCAGCAGGGTGGTGTCGGGGAAGGGGCGCCGCGCCAGGGGCACCAGGGAGCGGTTCAGCACCAGGGCACCCAGGGGGAGCTCCAGCTCGCGGATGCGGCGCTCGAACACCTTGGCCTGATCCAGGGAGTCCCGCCCGCTGGAGGTGACCAGCAGGAAGGCGACGTCGTCCTGGCCCAGGCGCGCCCGCATCTGCTCGGCGTTGCCCGACAGCTTGACGAACATGCCGCCGAAGGCCCCGAAGAAGACCTGGAGATCCTGGAAGAAGTCCCCGCCGAACACCCCGCCGAGCACCCGCTCGAGGAAGCGTCGGGTGGTGCCCACGATGCCGCTGTCGCTCGAAGGGCGCATCAGATCGACGATGCGGGTGTTCATGGAGGCGGCCAGGCGGCTGGGGGCCTCGAGGAAGTTCAGCGCGTTGCGGGACGGTGGCGTGTCCAGGATGACCACGTCGTAGGTGCCCTCTTGCACGAAGCCGTGCAGGGCCTCCATGGCGGTGTATTCCTGCATCCCCGCGATCATCGAGGTGACGCGCTTGTAGATGGGGTTGGCCTTGAGCCGCTCGGCCTCGGCCTTGGACCGCGCCAGGCGATCGACGGTCTGATCGGAGACGCGCTTGGGATCGAGCACCCAGACCGAGAGCGACGCGGGAGCTTCGATGCCGAGCTCGGCGAGGCGCTCTGGGGCCAGGGGCACGGGCTCGGGGGTGTTCTGCTTGATGCCCAGGGCCTCCGCCAGGCGGCGGGACGGGTCGATGGTCAGCACCAGCACCCGCTGGCCCCGCTGGGCGATGCCGAGCCCGAGGGCCGCGGAGACCGAGGTCTTGCCCACGCCGCCGGTGCCGGCACACACGAAGATGCGCTTGCTCTCCACCAGGGGGACCAGGCTGCTCATGCGGGCTCCTGCTGCAGGTGCTCGGCGACCTCCTGGTACGGGGTCTCCTGGTCGAAGTCGGGGACCTGGATGAAGGGCACCCGGACCGCGCCGCGCAGGCGCTCCATGGAACCCTCGGAGCGTCGGATGCGCTCGACGATGGTGCTGCCGCGCACGACCTTGCCCTCGAGCATGGCGTCGATGGCGTCGCGCTCGGCCGGGGTGAAGGGATCCGTGGGGACCCGGTTGGCCACGACGGCGCCCACGGCCATCTCGCTCTGCCGCAGGCCGTCGATGAGCTGCAGGCACTCGGAGACCGGCAGGGGCTCGGGCAGGGTGACCACGCAGGCCGCGCACTGGGCGGGATCGTAGAACACCGAGCGGCCGTCGCGCAGGGCGTCGGCGATGGGGCCTCGGCTGACCAGGTCCAGCAGGATGGACGACAGGCCCGTGAGCGCCAGGGCGTGGCCGGTGGCGGGCATGTCGACGATCATCAGATCGAAGCGGTTGCGACCTTGGGGATCCCGCTGCCGGACCAGGGTGAGCATGTGGTAGAACAGGCCCATCTCGTGGAACGAGGGGCCGGCCCGCAGCATGTTGCGCAGCGCCGGAGTCCGCAGGGCGAGCCGGGAGAGCTGGGGCAGCTTGAACAGCCCGGTGAGGAACAGCTCGATGCCCAGCTCGGCGTCGATGGTGACGCCGTGGATGCGGGGGGCGATGCGGGCGGCGCGGTTGGGGAAGACCGCGCGGCCGAAGTAGCCGGCGAGGGGCGAGGCCTGGAAGCCCGCGGGCTCCTCGAACTCGGCCAGCAGCACCTTCTTGCCCTGTTCCGCCGCGGCGAGGGCCATGCCGGCCGCCAGCGTGGTGCGCCCGACGCCGCCCTTGCCCGCCACCAGGATCACCCGCCGGGAGAAGAGCGCGTCGAGGGCCTCGCGCTGGTCGCGATCGGCGGTGGTGCTGGGCTGAGCCATGGTCGGTCTGGACACCGGGTGGGAGGCGCACGGAGGCCGCATGTACTACGCCGGACGACCGGCTGGCCACAGGAAAGGTGAAAGAGCCCCCATCCCTGGTGCCTCGAGGTCCACCGGAATACCGAATGGACACGAGGAGCTGAATCCCATGGAGCTGGCGAGCCCTGACACCGTGAAGCGGGTGGTCACCTGCTACACCGTCTTCGACAAGTACTTTCCGACCACCGGACTGCTCGACTACACCGAAGGCATCTACAACGACGATGCCTCCACTCCGTACGAGCAGGCCAAACTCAACCAGTTCGCCTACCTGCTCGACCAGATCGAGGTGGGGCCGGGCGTGCGGGTGCTCGAGGTCGGCTGCGGCAACGGCACCCTGCTGGAACAGGTCCGCAAGCGGGGCGGCGAGGGCATGGGCATCACCATCACCCCCGACCAGGTGCGGCTGTGCCAGGACGAAGGCTACGACGTCCGCTTGATGGACATCTTCGACGTCGATCCCGCCCTCCACGGCCAGTTCGACTGCATCGTGGCCAACGGCCCCATCGAGCACTTCGTCCAGCCTGAGCAAGCCGCCGCCGGTGAGCAGGACGCCATCTACTCGAAGATGTTCGACATCTTCCACCAGCTGCTCGACCCTGCCTCCAGTATCCGCAAGGTCGTCAACACCACCGTCCACTTCGCCGAGCGCCCGGCCCCCGAAGATCTGATGCGCAGCCCCCTGGCCTGGCGGCCGTGGTCGGACACCTTCCACTACTGCATGCTGGTCCGCAGCTTCGGTGGGTACTACCCCGTGGATGGCCAGCTCGAGCGCTGCGCCCAGGGCCGCTTCGAGCTCATCCGCGAGGTCGACGGCACCATGGACTACTTCTTCACGTCGGAAGAGTGGCTGCGCCGCATCCGCCGGGCCCTGTTCAGCCCCACGGTCATGCGCATCTTCCTGCGCTCCATCCCCGTGATGCTGACCCAGCCCCTGCAGTACCTCACCATGTTCTGGTGCATGCTGGTCTCGGAGTCCTGGAACTGGCAGTTCCGGGGCGAGCAGCCCCCCGCCAAGCTCTGGCGCCAGACCTGGCAGTACCTCCCCGCGCAGCCCTAGGCGTCAGCGCGAGAACACCACCTCGAGGCTGCGCGCGGCCTCGTCGCGGGTCCAGGCGTCGGGGTCCTCGCTGACCTCGGCCACGTCGGCCTTGGCGCCGATGAGATCCCGGGCGGAGTTGGAGGCCACGCTCCAGCCCCCCGCGGCCTCGGCGAAGGAGCTGTAGTACATCTTGGCCTTGGGCAGCGAGGCGTTGATCAGCCCCACCCGCAGCTCGGCCCCGGGCTCGGGCTGGGCCTCGAAGGAGAAGCTGAGCAGGTACACGAAGAACTGCTCGGCACCGCGACCGTTCGAGGGGTGATCGGCCTTGACCCACGCGCCCTCGGCAGGCTCGCCGTTCACGGTCAGCTCGAGCCCCTCGGCCAGGCGGCCGATCCACCAGGCCAGGAAGTCGGCCTCGGCCTCTTCGGTGGTCACCGGCGCGTCGGCGTAGCGCTTCTGGTAGGTGCGCAGGACCACGGGGGTCGGCACCTCGAGCACCACCACCGCCTCGAGCCCCTCGTCCGTCATGCGCAGCTCGTGGCGCATGGAGTGGAACTTGGTGCCGAAGGGGTGAGCGGAGGCGGGGGCGGCCACCAGCAGCGAGAGCATCAGGAGCGCGAGGGAACGCAGCATGGCGGACCTCCGGGGGGGATGACCGTGTGGTAGTCACCCCCCATACCGGCGCCAAGGGCGGCGTGGGCCCGAGTGTTCGATCTGTGGTACGTGCGACGCGATGCATACGCACTCCCCCCGCGCAATCCTGCTGCTCGCCGCCGTGGCGCTGTCGGGCTGTGCGGCGCCTGCTCCGGAGCCCATCCCGCTGGACGAGGCGGCCCTGCTCGAGCGCTTCGAGCAGCTGCACCGGGAGATCTACGCGGTCTACTCCCTGGCCCCCGATCGCGACGCGGTCTGGGAGCTGCTGGCGGGCAGCTTCACAGGCCCCGCCCTGACCCAGCAGTACATCGAGCACTACACCACCCTGGTGCTCTCGGAACACGAGGAGACCGCCATCCAGGTGCTCGCCGTGGACTACGACCAGCTCGAGCTGGTGGAGCCCCCCAACCACGTCGCCCGTGTCGAGGCCGCGTGGGCGGTGGGAGGGGTGGTCACCCACCGGGGCCACAAGCACCCACGGGTCAACCGCTACCACGCCGTGTACCGGCTCGAACAGGTGGAGCAGGGCCTGCGCATCGTCGACACCCGCCTCAAGAACATGGAGCGGGTGCAGCGGGTGCTGGTCGAGGGCGGTGGCTGGACCCTGGATCGGGGAGACCAGTCCGCCGGCGGCATGATGTCGCCCTCCATGCTGCTCGAGGGTGGCATCGAACCGGCCGACACCGGCCTGGACGAGGAGCCAGAGGAGCCACAGCCGTGAGCGAGCTCGCCATCGACGCCACCGACCTGGTGTTCCGCCACCAGCCCAGCAAACGCCAGCGGCGCCGCGCCCCCGACGCGCCGGCCTTCGAGCTGCACCTGCCCCGCTGGCAGGTCGCCCGTGGCACCAGCGTCGCCCTGCACGGCCCCTCGGGCTGCGGCAAGACCACCCTGCTCGAGCTCGTCGCCGGCATCCTCCCCGCCGACGAGGGTCGCCTGGTGGTCGAGGGTCGCGATCTGGCCGCCCTCGGCGAGGCAGAGCGGCGGGCCCACCGCATCACCCAGGTGGGCTTCGTGTTCCAGGACTACCCGCTGGTGGAGCACCTGGACCTGGTGGAGAACGTGGTGCTCCCCTACCGCCTCAACCCGGCCCTGAAGCTCGAGGCCGGGGTGTTCCAGCGCGCCCGCGATCTGCTGGGCGAGCTGGACCTGGGTGGCAAGGAGCACCGCCTGCCCCGGGAGCTGAGCCAGGGCGAGCGCCGCCGGGCCGCCATCGCCCGGGCGCTGATCACCCAGGCCAGGCTGCTGCTGGCCGACGAGCCCACCGCCAGCCTCGACCCCGATCGCGGCCACGCCGTCGTGGAGCTGCTCGAGGGCCTGTGCCGCGACCTGGGCCTGACCCTGCTGTTGGTCACCCACGACCCGGCCCTGTTGCCGCGCTTCGACGATGTCCTCGAGGTCTGGCGCCACACCCGCGGCGCTCAGTCGCCGGAGGTGCGGCCATGAGCACCCTGCGGCACGCCTTCTTCCTGGCCGTCCAGGTGCTCCGGGCCTCCCCCGGGCGCTCGGCGGTGCTGGTGCTGGGGCTCACGGTGGCCCTGTTCCTGCCCATCGTGACCTGGCTGGCCGGCGAGCAGGTGGAGCAGCGGCTTATGTCCAGGGCGCGCTCGTCGCCGGTGCTGCTGGGCCACAAGGGCAACGAGTTCGACCTGGTGATGAACGCCCTGTACTTCCGGGGCCAGGTGCGGGACCCCATCCCCATGAGCGCCCGGGACGAGGTCGCCGCCATGGGCTACGGCACCGCCGTGCCGCTGTATGTGGCCTACACCGCCGCGGGGGCGCCCCTGGTGGGCACCAGCCTGGCCTACTTCGAGCAGCGGGGCCTCGAGCTCACCGATGGTCGCATGCCCGCGATCCTGGGCGAGGCGGTGGCGGGGGCCGGGGTCGCCCGGGACTTCGCCCTCGAGCCCGGCGACAAGCTCCGCACCGATCTGACCAACCTCTACAACCTGGCCGGGTCCTACCCGCTGGTGCTGCACATCATCGGGGTGCTCGGTCCCACCGACACCCCCGACGACGACGCCCTGTTCACCGACGTCAAGACCACCTGGGTGCTCGACGGCAGCATCCACGGCCACGCAGAGGTCACCAAGGACGACGCCATCAACCCCGAGGCCGAAGAGGGAGAGAACCTCGAGGCCACCGCCGCGGTCTTCATCGTCAGCGAGATCGACGGCAGCAACCTCGACAGCTTCCACCTCCACGGCGACCCCGGGGACGCCTCCCTGTCCTCCGTGCTGGTCTTCCCCTCCGACGCCCGCGCCCACGACCAGCTGCTGGGGGACTACGCCCTGAGCGAGCAGTACCAGGCGGTGCTGCCCGAGCGGGTCGTGGGCACCATCCTGGGCATCGTGCTGCGGGTGCGCGAGGGCCTCGAGCTCTACTTCGGTCTGGTGGCCGCCAGCACCGCCGCCTTCTTCGGCCTGGTGGTCGTGCTGTCCCTGCGCCTGCGACACGCCGAGCTGCGCCTGATGCGACGCCTGGGCTGCAGCCGGGCCACCATCGCCGCCAACGTGGGCACCGAGATCACCCTGCTGGTCCTGGCGGCGGTGGGCCTGACGGCCCTGCTGACCTGGGGTAGCATGGCCTGGCTCACCACCCTGCTCTGAGCGCCTCAGCGCGCCTCCGCTCCACGGAGTCCCCATGAAGACGCATCTGTTCCCGACCCTCTTGCTGCTGGCCGCATGTGGCGCCGAGCCCGAGCCCGTCACCCCCGAGCGCACCGGCCCGCTGGACGTGCGCAGCCTGTCCTGGCCGGCCCACTGGCTCGTGGAGCAGGTCGGCGGCGATCACATCCAGCTGCGCGCCATCCTGCCGGCGGGCGAGGACGCCATGCACTGGCGCCCGGAGCCGGAGCTGATCGCGGGCCTGGCCCAGTCGGACCTCATCGTGGCCAACGGCGCCGGGTACGAGGCCTGGATCGCCACGGCCACCCTGCCCGCGGACGCGCTGGTGCAGAGCGCCCGGGGCCTGTCCCTCGTCGAGGTCGAGGCCACCACCCACAGCCACGGCACCGACGGCGAGCACAGCCACGGCACCATCGACCCACACACCTGGGGCTCGCCGGCCCTGTACGCCCAGCAGGCCGCCGCCGTGGCCACCGCCCTCGGGGCCGCCGATCCCGCCAACGCCGCCGCGTACAGCGCCGCGGCCACGGCGCTGACCCAGGAGCTGGCCACCATCTCCGAGGTCTACGCCGAGGCCTTCTCCCGGGCCGGCGACAGCCGCATCGCGTCGAGCCAGCCCAGCTACCGCTACCTGGCCCGCGAGCTCGGTGTCGAGATCCACGCCCTCGATCTCCAGCCGGGCAGCGCCCCCAGCGTCCACCAGCTCGCGGCCTTCGAGGCCTGGGCCGGCGACGCCGAGTCGCCCATCCTGCTGTGGGAGGCCATCCCCACCAGCGAGGTCAAGGCCGCCTTCCCCGACGGCGTGCGCCACGTCTGGCTCGACCCCCTCGAGCAGCCCGGAGCCAGCGGCAGCTACGACTACCTGGCCCAGGTGCGGGCCAACATCAACGCCGTCGGCGATCTCTTCCCCCTGCCCGAGGCCGTGCGCACGCCGCTGCAGGGCCGCCCGAACCCCGGCCCACCCGCCAAGGCCAAGCCTGGCCCCAAGCAGGGCGGCAAGGGCATGAAGGCGAAGCGTTAGCGGATCTTCAGGCCGGTGCGGCGGGTCGGAGCCTGATCCTTCCAGGCCCAGTCCTCGTCGTCACCGGAGCTGGTCTGCACGAAGCTCACGAGGGTGCGAGGCATGTCGGCGTCGCGCTCGGCGCGGAAGCGGAAGCTCTCGCCGGACTGGTCCAGCTGGGCGTCGGCGACCCGCTCATCGAACAGGCCGGTGGCGGGATCGTAGCGGAACAGAGCCCAGGCGGGGCTCACGTCGTCGTCGGTGGGCGCGGGCTGGTAGGCCGCCCACTGGGGCGCCATGGCGCCGGGGGTGGCGAAGAAGACCACCATGGCCTCGGGGGCGAGCTCGGCCGGAGCGTCCCAGAGGGTGATGTCCAGGGCCAGGGGCGCCTCGTCCACGCGGGTCACCGAGGCGATGTCCAGGGGGATGCTGCGGCCCAGGTAGCGGGCGTCCTCGACGGAGCCGCCGCGCACGGCCTTGTAGGTGGTGCGGGCCTGGCGCTGCTTGATCGCCCGGGCGCCACTGGCGCTGCTGCTGACAGCGAGCATCTGGGACGGGCTCGACGAGTCGTCGGGTCCCGGGATGTGCTCGTCGGCCAGCGCGGGGCTGGCGAGCAGGAGCAGGGTGGTGGCGACGCTGGTGAAGATGGCGGTGTTGCGCATGGGGGCCTCCGGCCCCCCCAGACTCGTCACCTCGGGCCCCCCAGCCAAGGGCCCCGCGGCGGCCCGGTAGCCGTGCTCACACCGTCCAGGACGGGCTTGTGAGCGTGCTCACAACGCCCACTGTGGCCTCGGGGGCGTTAGGGTCGTGCCAGGAGGAACCATGCGCCCCGACGTCCTACCGCTCCTGCTGCTGCTCGCGTGCAGCCCGGATCCCGACACCGGCACCGCCCCCGGCGACAGCGGCGAGACCGCGCCGCCGGACAGCCCTGCTGACAGCGCGGTGGGCGACACGGGGCCCGCCGACAGCGGCCACACCGGGGAGACCGGGGACACCGGCCAGATCGACGAGCCCCCCTGGGGTGAGGGTCCCCTCACCGTCCGCGGCCAGGCCTTCTTCTTCGACATGGAGACCCCCGGCGTCATCGACTGGATCCAGGACGTCGAAGGTGCCGAGGTCTACGTCTACGAGGCGCCCGAGCTCCGGACGACCGTCAGCGCCGAGGACGGCCACGCCTTCGAGATCACGGGCATCCCCGAGGACGTCGAGCTCACCCTGGCGGTGGTCCACCCCGACTACTTCCCCCACCTCACCGCCACCCTGCCCGTGGGCGACGGCGACCTCGAGGACATCAGCTTCCAGGCCGTGAGCCACACGATCGCCACCCTGGCCGCCGCGCTGCTGGGCGCCGACGTCAGCGACGAGAGCCGCTGCCAGATGTCCACCACCGTCAGCGCGCTGGGCGCCGAGAACGTCTGGGCCCCCGGCGAGCCCGGGGCCACCGTCACCACCGACCCGACCGTGCCCATCGAGCAGGGGCCCTGGTACTTCGACGAGAACGTCATCCCCGACCCGACCCTGACCGAGACCACCACCGACGGCGGGGTGATCATCGTGGACGCCGAGCCGGGCACCTACCTCTGGAATGCCCACAAGGACGGGGTGAGCTTCGAGCAGCTGAAGCTGCGCTGTGTCGGTGGATGGCTCACCAACGCCTCGCCCCCCTGGGGGCTGAACGTCCTCGACGAGGGATAGCGTGGCCCAGCGGAGCGACGTGCTGATCCTGGGCGCCGGGGCCGCGGGCCTGATGGCCGCCCACGCCGCCGCCAGCCGGGGCCGCGCGGTCACCGTGGTGGACTCCCAGACCACCGTCGGTCGAAAGCTCGCCATCACCGGCGGTGGACACTGCAACGTCACCAACACCGACGTGAAGGCCCGCTGCTTCCTGGGCGCCAACCCCCACTTCGTCAAGTCCGCCCTGGCCCGCTACGGCCGCTGGGACATCACCAGCCTGCTGGCGGAGCTGGGCATCACCACCCACGAGCGGGAGCGCGGGGAGCTGTTCTGTGACCAGCGGGCCACGGCGCTGGTCCGCGGCCTCCACCAGCGGGCGCTGCAGGCGGGGGCCAGGTTCGAGCTGGGCTGCGCGGTGCGCGCGGTGGTGCCGTCGCCGAACGGTGGCTTCCGGGTCCACGGCACCCGGGGCCCGATGGAGGCCCAGCGGGTCGTGGTCGCCAGCGGCGGCCTGAGCTACCCGGCCATCGGCGCGTCGAGCATCGGCCACGACATCGCTCGCAGCGTGGGCATCCCCGTGGTCGCGCCTCGCCCGGGCCTGGCGCCCCTGCAGTGGAGCGCGGAGGATCGCGAGCGCTTCGGACCGCTGGCGGGCAACGCCCTGCCCGTGGTCGCCCGCTGCGCCGGCTCGCCAGCGTTCGGCGCGGACATGCTGTTCACCCACCGGGGCCTGTCCGGACCCGCCATCCTGCAGGTCTCCTCCTACTGGCAGCCCGGACAGCCGGTGAGCATCGACCTGCTCCCCGGCCGGGACCTGCGCGAGGAGCTCGCCACGGCCCGCCGGGAGCGCCCCCGGGCCAGCCTGCGGAACACCGTGGCCCGCTGGCTCCCCAGGCGCCTGGTCGAGGTCCTCCAGCAGCGCGAGCTCCCCAGGCTGCAGCTGGCCCAGCTGTCCAACGCCCAGGCCGAGGCGGTCCACCGGACCCTGCGCGGCTGGGCGGTCCACCCGGCGGGCACCGCGGGCTACGGCGCGGCCGAGGTCACCGTCGGCGGCGTGGACACCCGGGCGCTGTCCTCCAAGACCTTCGAGGCCAACGACGTCCCGGGCCTGCACTTCGTCGGCGAGGTGCTCGACGTCACCGGCTGGCTCGGCGGCTACAACCTGCAGTGGGCCTGGTCGTCAGGGCACTGCGTGGGACAGGTGGTCTAGGCGGTCACGCACCCATGGGTGTGTCGTCGCAGACATCACCGACGCCGTCGCCGTCGCTGTCGGTCTGGTCGTCCACCCAGGCGCCGTCGGGGGAGAAGGAGAGCTCGAGGTCGGTGATCGGGGTCTCACCGTCCAGGAAGCGCACGTAGTTGCCCCAGCCGCCGCCCTGGTCGTAGACCTTGCCCAGCAGGGTGTTCCAGCCCGCGAGCAGCTCGACCTCGACGCTGTAGTGGTCCTCGTAGGTCCCCTGGCAGACGCTGGTCTCGAACACCAGCTCGCCGTTGAGCCAGGCGTAGGCGCCGTCGTCCGGGCCCTGGGTCATGGTGACCGTGCGCGCGCTCTCCGAGTAGAGGTAGATCGCGTGGTAGGCCTCCCGGGGGGCGTCTTCGGAGGCGATGTCCTCGAGGTCCAGCCGGTGGTCGCTGTCCCACAGCACGATCCAGGTCCGCTCACCCGCGAGATCCATGTCGCCGATGCTGGGGCTGGCCAGCGCGTCGTCCTCGGCCACCAGGTGATCGCTGGTGGGCAGGCAGGTGTCCGGGCTGCTCAGGCCCGTGAGGGGGCCGATGGCGAGCCAGGGGCGGATCCAGCCGCTGCTGTCGGGGGAGAGCGGCGCCATGTCCAGGCCGTTGGGGGTGTCGGGGCAGTTGTCCTCTTCGTCCAACACGCCGTCACCGTCGCGATCGTCGTCACAGCTGTCGGGGCGGCCGTCGCCGTCGGGGTCCTCGTCGTCGCTCAGGGTGTAGCTGGCGTCTTCCGGGGCCACGGGCTCGAGCTGCAGGGTGTAGTACGGGAGCTGCTCGCCGAGCATCCCCTCGATGCAGACCGCCCACGCACCCGCCGCGGTGAAGCGCGCGCCAGGGGCGTCGTCCGGATCGAGCACCGCGCAGCCGTCGTCGCCGGGGCTGCCCACGGCCAGGGCGGAGCCGTCGGGGTCGTAGAGGGTGAGCGTTGCGGGCCAGGGGCAGTCGCCGGTCATGCGGGCGCCGAACGCAGCGCAGTCCTCGAGCTCCACCGCGAAGCAGTCCACGTCGTCGTCGCCGATGGAGCCGTGCACGATGGTGCCGTCGAGGGCCTGGGCGTCGTCGGGGCTGTCGTTGGGCTCGAGCTCGAGCTCGTGCTCCTCGGCGACACAGCCAGGGGTGCAGCCGTCGCCGCCCACGGCGTTGGCGTCGTCGCAGGCCTCGTCGCTGTCGGTCACCCCGTCGCCGCAGCGGGGCAGCTCGCAGTCGGTCCGGCAGGCGTCGGCGACGGTGTCGCTGTTGTCTGCGCCGTCATCACAGGCTTCGGTCCCCTCGATCACGCCGTTGCCGCAGCCGGGCTCGAGCCAGCTGTCCTGGGGTTCCGGAGGACAGGCCGTGAGGACGGGGAGCGGGAGCAGGATGATCCAGGTGCGCATGGGGGCAACATAGCCCCACGAGCACGGGCAGGCCGGGCTACGTTGCGCCCATGCTGACGCTCATGATCCTGGTCTCCCTCGCCTCTGCCGAAGAGGCCTGGTTCTTTGTGGATGAAGGCCCCGAGAGGGCCGTGATCGAGGCCGACGGCACCATGGGCGGCGTCCCGGTGAAGCGCACCGGCGCCATCGTGGTGCGCAGCGATGATCCCGACGCCCTCGCCGCCCTGCCCTGGGTCCAGCGGGTCGAGGGCCTGGGCCACGGCGACACCATCTTCCGGGTCCACACCCAGCCAGGCACCGACGAGATCACCCGATCCCGGGAGCTGCACGCCCGGGCCGAGGTCCGCTGGGCCCATCCGGATCTGGCCCTGCCCCTGGTCCCCCACGATCTCCCGGACGACCCCTGGGTCGAAGATCAGTGGCACCTGGACAACACCGGCCAGAGCGGGGGCACCCCCGGCGTGGACATCGACGCCCAGACCGCCTGGGCCCTGTCCACGGGCGCCGGCGGCCTCATCTCCGTGATCGACTCGGGCGTGGATCTCGCCCACGACGACCTCGTCGCCAGCTCGGGCTACGACTACATCGATCGCGACGACGACGCCTCGCCGGACCCCGAAGCCGACAGCAGCGCTGCCCACGGCACCTGCGTGGCCGGTGTCGCCGCGGCCTCGGGCGACAACGGCGTCGGCGTGGCCGGCGTGGCCTACGACGCCGAGGTCTACGGCATCCGGCTCATCGGCGGCTACACCACCACGGGCGATGTCTACGACGCCTTCGTCGAGTCCGTGGACGCCGGCGCCTGGGTGCTGAACAACTCCTGGGGCTACAGCGACTGTCCCAGCTTCATCCTGCCCGCCAGCTGGCGCTCTGCCCTCGAGTACGCCGAGGAAGAAGGCCGCGGCGGCCTGGGCGCCGCTATCGTGGCCAGCGCTGGCAACGACAACTGCGACGGCTCCGACGACGGCTTCCTGACCTACTGGACCGTCATCGGCGTGGCCGCCTCGGACGACGGTGACATCCGCGAGAGCTACTCGAGCTACGGCTCCATCGTGGACATCACCGCCCCCTCGGGGGGCATCCTCACCACGGACATCTCCGGCGACGACGGCTACGGCACATACCAGGACGATCCCGACTACATCGGCTGGTTCTCCGGCACCTCTGCGGCGGCGCCGGTGATCTCCGGCGTGCTCACGCTGATGTTCGAGGCCAACCCGCGGCTGACCGCCGCCCAGGCCCGCGAGCTGCTCTGCGACACCGCCATCCGCATCGATCCCGGCGGCTACGGCTACGACGGCGACGGCTGGAACGCGTACTACGGCTGCGGCCGCGTGGACGCGGGCGCGGCGGTGCTGGCGGTGGCCAACGGTGCGCCCCTGGCCCCCGAGCCGGTGCTGGTCAGCGGCGAAGCCTACGAAGACACCGTGGTGCTGCGCTGGGAGCCCGCCATCGATCCCGACGACGACAGGCTGGACTACCGCGTGACCTGGTGGGTCGGCGACGACAGCGCCGGCGCCAACAGCGAGCTGGTCACCGAGCCGGCCCTGGACATCACGGGCCTGGTGGAGGCCGACGAGCTGGTGCGCTGGCAGGTCACCCCGGTGGACCTGTGGGGCGACGGCAGCACCAGCGACACCGCCGAGCTGCTCGTCCTGGCGATCCCCGACCCACCGGAGCAGCCCGTCGGCTGCGCGGCCTCCCCTCGCCCCGGGGGCATCGCCCTGCTGCTGGGCCTGCTGGGCGTAGCGCGTCGACGGCGGCCAGCGGCGCGGTAACCAGCCTTGCAGCAGGATGCTACAGCCCGGGCACCCCGGAGCTGTCCATGCGCAACCACGCCATCCTCGCCATCGTCCTGCTCACCGCCTGCAGCGAGTACGATCTCAACCGCCCCGACGACATCGACCCCAAGAACCCCGAGGACACCACCGACCCTCGGGACACCGAGGCGCCCGGGGAGACCGACCCACCCCCGGCCTGTGAGTTGCCAGAGCTCCCCGCCGAGGAGATCGGCGTGGGCGACCACTGCGGCGAGCCCGAGGACGGCTTCGAGCCGGTCATCGAGTGGAGCTACTTCCCCGGCGAAGGCTGCCTGTCCCAGCCCCTGGTCGCCGACGTCAACGGCGATGGCGAGCCGGAGATCATCGTCAACGTCACCGATCTCCTGGGCACCGAGGGCGCCCTGAAGGTCATCTTCGGCGACGGCTCCGGCATCCTGTGGCAGCGCTCCACCTCGAACCTGGCCTACGGCTCGCCCCCCGCGGCCGGGGACATCGACGGCGACGGCATGGCCGAGATCGTCGTGGTGCGCGAGCACACATCGGGCCTGTGGGG
Source organism: uncultured Enterobacterales bacterium (assembly GCA_964481655.1). Taxonomy (GTDB): domain Bacteria; phylum Myxococcota_A; class UBA796; order UBA796; family JAFGLY01; genus CALDOK01. Next base: position 14,192 of record CAYZVO010000192.1, read on the forward strand.
CGACGGTGACTACACCGCGGCCCTGTACGACCACGACGGCACCGAGCTGTGGGAGTCGGAGCACTTCATCAAGCTGGACTTCGACTGGGCCACCGCCCCGGTCATCTCCGACATGGACCACGACGGCAATTACGAGATCGTCGTGGGGCGCGTGATCCTCGACGCCGAGACCGGCAGCACCCGCGGCGTGGGCGAGCACGGCCACGGCTCCTACGGGATCACCTCCCTGGGCGGCTTCACCGTCTGCGAAGCCTCGGTGCCCGCCGTGGTGGACCTGGATCTCGACGGCGTCGAGGAGGTCATCGTGGGCGACGCCGCCTACGATCCCGACGGCAACACCCTGCGCTACGACGCGAGCCAGGGCGACGCCATGATCGGCATCGCCAACCTGGACGACGATCCCGAGGGCGAGATCATCGCCATCACCGGCAACACCATCCGAGCCCAGGACACCGACGGCTCCACCATCTGGGGCCCCAGCACCATCCCCACCGCCAACATCCTGGCCACCCCCGCCATCGGCGATCTCGACCTCGACGGCTACCCCGAGATCGTCACCGCCGGGGGCAACCAGCTGGGCTGCCTCAACCACGACGGCACCACCCTGTGGACCGCGCGGGTGACCGATGAGAGCGGCGCCACGGGCGCGTCCATCTTCGACTTCGAGGGCGACGGGAAGCCCGAAGTCGTCTACATCGACGAGGTCGAGATGGTGGCCTACGACGGTGCCACCGGGGCGGTGAAGTTCTACTCCCAGGACCACGCCTCGAACACCATGTTCGACTACCCGACCATCGCCGACGTTGACGGCGACGACCAGGCCGAGATCGTGGTCTGCCACAACGGCTGGGACTACGCCCTCTCCGTCTACGGCGACGCCCAGGACCGCTGGGTGCCCGCCAGGCGTGTCTGGAACCAGCACGCCTACGACATCGACAACGTCAACGACGACGGCACGGTGCCCAGCACCCGCAGCTACGGCTTCACCACCCACAACACCTGGCACTCCGCCATCGCCACCGACGGGCAGTCCATCGAGGACGACCTCGAGGCCGAGATCACGGAGGTCTGCCTCGACGACTGCGACGACGGCTCGGTGTGGGTGGCCGTGCGCCTGCGCAACCCTGGGCTGGCCGACACCAGCGAGGACGTGTCGCTGGCCTTGTACGCCGTGACGGCCGACGAGCACACCCTGCTCACCACCGTCAGCGTCCCGGCCACCATCGCCAGCGGCACCTCCAGCGAGGCCACCTGGATCGAGCTGGCCGCCGAGGACCTCATCGACGTCGCGGCCCTGTGGCTCGAGGCCGACGACGACGGTACGGGGACCGGGACGGTCGCAGAGTGCGCCGAGAACAACAACGGCTTCCAGGCCAGCGGCCCCTTCTGCGAGTGACACAGGAGCGAACCATGAAGGTCAAGGTCTTCGAGCACATCATCCAGACCGACGAGAACTGGAGCCACCTGAGCGCCATCGAGGCTCCGATGAACACCTGGCTCGCCGACAACCCCGAGGTCGAGATCGTGGACGTCAAGCTCTCCGTCGCCTCGGGGACCAACAACGAGCGCGCCGCCCCTGCCGCCTTCATCGCCCTGTGCATGGTGTTCTACAAGGACTGATCGCGCCCGGGCCCAGGCGGCATTAGGGATCGTCCCTTCCCTGCCCCGGAGCCCCCATGCCGACCCTGAGCCTCTGCCTGATCGCCAAGGACGAAGCGGCGATGTTGCCCGCCTGCCTGGCCTCGGTCCAGGGCGTGGTCGACGAGCTGATCGTGGTGGACACCGGATCGAGCGACGGCACCCCGGAGCTGGCCCGAGAGGCCGGCGCCACCGTGGTCGAGCACCCGTGGCAGGACGACTTCGCCGCCGCCCGCAACGCTGGCCTCGCGGCCTGCACCGGTGACTGGGTGCTGGTGCTCGACGCCGACGAGCGGCTGGCTCCAGGCGCTGGCCAGGCCCTTCGTGGGGCCCTGAGGAAGGCCCGGTTCGACTGCGGCCTGCTGCCGCTGCACAACGCCGCCCGCGTCGACGCCCCCGCTGCCGATGTGCTCTCCGGCGCAGCGCGGCGGGGCGATCCCATCCTGCTACCCCGCCTGCTCCGCCGGACCCCGGACCTGGCCTACCGCGGCGTGATCCACGAGAGCATCGGGCACTGGCTGCTCGACGGCGGCCGCAGCACCGCCCGGATCGAGGCCCCCATCGTGCACCTGGGCGCCGTGCCCAGCTACCGCCAGCAGCGGGGCAAGGACGCCCGCAACCTGGCCCTGCTCGAGCGCCGCTGCGCCCAGGACGCCGACGACCCAGTGGCCTGGACCTACCTGGCCCGGGAGCGCTTCCGGGCCGACGACCCGTCGGGCGCCCGCGAGGCCGCGCGCCAGGGCTGGACCGCCCTCGAGGCCGTGGCCACCCCCGGTGGCCCCAACCCCTCCTTCGTGCCCCTGGTGGACATGTGGGTGCAGATCCAGCTTTCCGACGGCGACGCGACCGCGGCCCTGGCCTGCATCGAGCAGTGCCGGGGCTGGGGCTCGAGCCACCCCAACCTGGACATGCTCGAGGGCAAGGTGCGCGTGGCGCTGTCCCAGTCCACCCCCGCCGAGGCCGCCCAGCAGCTGGCCCACGCCGAGGCCGCCCTCGACCGAGCCATCGCCCAGCGAGGCCAGGCCTTCACCGACGAGGTCCTGCCCGGCGCCACCAGCTGGGAGGCCCTCTACCAGCGGGCCCTGGCGCGCACCCTGGCCGGTCGACCCGAGGCGGCGCTGGCGGACATCGACGCCTGCCTCGCGGCCAATCCCCAGCACCCCGACGCGGCCCTGGCGCGGGTGGAAGCAGCCGTCGCCCTGGGCCGAGCCCAGGACGCCCTGAAGCTGCTCGAGCCCCACCTGCAGGCCCCGGGCCCCGACGCCTGGACCCTGGCCGCGCTGGCCTGCGATCTGCTGGGCTCCCCCAACGACGTGGTGAGCTTCGTCCAGCAAGCCCTCGGGCGCCTGGACCACGGCTTCCTCGCCCCGCACCGAGCCGCTCTGCTCGACGAGCTTCGGGTCATCGCCGGCCTGTACAGCGGCCGGGGGGTCCAGGGCCCCGGCCAGGCCGGCCGCGTCGCCGCCCTGGTGGCCCGCCGTCCCGCGCCCGACCCGGACGCCATGGTGGACGCCCCTGCCCTGGGGCGCCTGGTCACCAACCTGCTTCGCGCCGACCAGAGCGCGCTGCTCGCCCCCCTGCTCGAGCCCCGCGCCGAGGACGTGCTGCCCGGCATCGGGCACGCCCTCCAGGCCGTCTTCGAGCAGCTGGGGGTGAGCATCGAGGACGACGGCGAGCCCGACTTCGTCTTCATCGGAGGCGCCGGTCGCAGCGGGACCACCCTGTTCCGGGCCATGCTCCACGCCCACCACCGCATCCACTGCGGCCCCGAGGCCAAGCTGGTCTCCACCATGAGCCGCCAGCGCGGTGTCTGGATGCAGGGCATGGGCCGGGACCTGGCCGAGGCCGGGGTCACCCAGGAGCTCATGGACGCCTCGGTGCGCGCCTTCTTGCTGACCCTCCTGAAGGGCCTCGCCCCCGATGGCGTGCGGGTGGCCGAGAAGACCCCCCACAACCTGCTGCACACCGCCTTCCTGGGCCAGATCTTCCCCCGGGCGCGGTTCATCCACGTCATCCGCGATGGCCGCTCGGTGAGCGCCTCCCTGGTGCGCCAGGCCTGGATCGATCCCGCCACGGGCAACCCCCTCTCCTACTGCCAGGACATCCCCCACGCCGCCACCTACTGGTGCGAGATCGTGCGCGCGGTCCGCAGCCAGGCCCCCGCCGTGGCCGGCCGCTACATGGAGGTCCGCTACGAGCGCCTGGTCACCGAGCCCGAGGCCGTGATGCGCGAGGTGCTGGCCTTCCTGGGCGAAGCCTGGGACCCCGCGGTCCTCGAGCACCAGCGCTCGGATGTGTCGCTGTCCACCCTCGAGTCGAGCACCGAGGCGGTCAAGTCGGCGGTGAACACCGGCGCGCTCGAGAAGTGGAGGAAGAACCTGTCCAAGAAGGAACTGAAGCAGGTGATGCAGGTGGCGGAGGGGCTGCTGCGGGAGCTGGGGTATGTGGAGTTATCCGGCTATCCAGCCGGATTACGGGCACAGTCAAC
>CAYZVO010000193.1:0-18206 GCA_964481655.1 uncultured Enterobacterales bacterium
CGCCGTCGGCGTCGCCGAGGTAGGCCGCCGCGTAGTTGTCGGCGGTGAACCACAGGGTGGCCTCGGCGTCCTGAGGGGTCTCTCCCGCGTAGAACAGGGCGTCGCCCAGCTCCCAGCCGCTGTCGTCGTAGGCCGGCTCAGCCCAGTCGGCGGCGGGCTCATCGCCGGAGGCGTCGTAGCGCCAGGTGGCGTCGGCGGCGACCAGCTCCCGGGTGGTCGGGGGCAGCAGGGGATCGAGCAGGTTGGACTCGCCGGGGCTGCCCCCGGGCTCGAGGCTGACCGCCCAGTGCTCGGCGCGATCGCTGGCCGCGTCGTGGTCCAGCTTGGCCAGGCTGTGTCCCGAGCCGTCGGCCTGCACGGGCCAAGGCTCATCGTCGCCATAGGCCACGCTGTCGATGAGCCGCCCGCCGTTGCTGACCAGCTCGATGCGCTCGCCGCCGTTGTCCAGCCGGCCCTCCCAGGGGCCCAGCGCCTCGACCCCGAGCAGGCTCGGATCGGCGGCCACCACCAGGAAGCCCCCGGCGGCCAGGATCGTGCCCTCGGGGAAGGCGAAGTCGACGCCCCCGGCCAGGGACCAGCCCGAGAGGTCCATGTCGAAGACCATGGGGTTGTGCAGCTCGATCCACTCGCTGCCGCCGTCGTCCCGGGGGTGGGCCAGGATCTCCGTGAAGGTGACGGGGCCGGGGGTCGCGACCTCGCCCCGCAGCCAAGGGCCGGAGGCCGAGGGGATGGTCTCCACGCCACCGCCGGTGTCCTCGCCGCTGTCCACGGGGGGATCGTCGGGGGGCGCGGTGCCCACCGTAGGCCGCTGACAGCCCGCGAGCCCCAGCCCCAAACCGAGCCAGGCGACCGCCAGGCAGGCGCGGAGCTGCGGGGTGGCGGGGGCGGCGGTCACGGGTCCTCCGGGGCGACGACGCCCACCATCATAGAGACCTCAGCCGCGCAGCGCCTCGTCCTTCTCCACCAGGTAGGCCAGGACCAGCCGCAGCGTGGCCTCCACCGCGGCCCGATCGACGCGATCGCTGGTGTCCCTGGGGGAGTGGTAGACCGTGTCCATGGTCAGGCTCGAGGCGTCGGGGATGATGCCCAGCACCGTGGTGGCCTCCACCCCCCGGCGGGCGAACTCCCCCGCGTCGGTGCCCCCGCCGAGGAAGGCCATGGCCCGGGTGGTGACGTGGTCCAGCCCCTGGGCGTGGGCGATGCGCAGCAGCTCGTCGTTCATGGTGCCGGACAGCGGCACGAAGCCGTTGATGTCGCTGGACTGCAGACAGAGCTGGTCGAGGCGGAACAGGGACTCGAGGTTGAGCACCCGGGTGGGGACCGCTGGATCGGCCAGCTCGGCGGCGTGCTGCTCGCAGTAGGCCCGGGCGCCCTTGAGCGCGCTCTCCTCGCCGTCGAAGGAGGCCAGCACCAGCCGGGTGTGCTCGAGCAGGGGCGCCCCCGATCGCCGAGCCTCGGCCACCGCGCGGCCGACCTCATCGACGATGGCGACGGACATCATGTTGTCGCCGGCCCCCGGCGAGACCGCGTCGGCCGTCATGAACCAGTGACCGAGCATGAACGGCCTCCACAGCACCACCGCCACCGGGATCACCCAGCGCGCCATCGCCAGCAGGCCCGGGTCGACCAGCAGCGCGATCGCGAGGCCCATGGCCAGCAGATCCATCACCAGCGTGCCCACCAGGGCGAAGGGGTAGAAGCGCGGGAAGCGGTCCAGGGTGTGGAAGACGTAGGCGGCGTCGTGGTGGCCCGAGACGATGATCTGCTGGCGCACCGGGCCGGGGGGTTCGAGACGCCCCAGCGCGTTGGCGCCGGTGGCCGCGGGGAAGAGCGGGTCGAAGGTGCCGCGGTAGAACGCCACCTGGGTCAGGAACCCGATGGTGGTCAGGGGCGCGACCACCAGCGCGATCCAGGCCAGATCGAGCCAGACCAGCGCCAGCGAGATGTAGACCAACAGGATGGCCGGGCGCACGAACTTGAGGAAGGCGGTGGGGTGGAAGCGGAAGGTCTCCACCACGGCCCCCTCGGGACCACAGTGGGCGGCGAAGCGCCCCCGGATGATCTCTGCGGCCCGCCGGCAGGACTCGGTGCCCGCCAGCCGCCGGGGGCATTCCTCCAGCACCCGATCGGTCAGGGCGTAGGCGCGGTCCACCGCGCCCGGGTCGAGGGCGGGTTCGCTGGGGGTGGTCTGCTGAGGCGGCGCAGCGGGAGCATCGGGCATCGGTGGGGTCCCTCGCCCGGGGATGCTACCACCACGGGCCTCGAGAATGTGCCCCGGATCCCGCGCCCGCCGCGTTCCCCATGTGACACAGCAAGGAGGCCGGCATGCTCATCGCGCTGTCACTCGTCGCGCTCACCCAGGTCGGCGCCGCCGAATTGGACGCCGCCACCTGGAACACCAGCCTCGTGGCCCAGGGCTGGCGGCCGGGCCTGAAGCTCGGCGTGGAGCTGCCCCTGGCCCAGGGCGAGCGTGTCCTCACCCGACGCGGCGTGGAGCGCAGGGTCGACCGCCTGCTGCTCGTCGAGCCCTCATTCACCGCCTGGCACCACTGGGGCAACCACACGCCCCTGACCGCCGGGGGCCAGCTCATCGCCCGGCGGGTGCGGGCCGACGGTTGGACCAGCGAGGCCTTCATCGGCCAGGGCCTGACCTACGCCATCAACGCCGGCACCACCTACGAGTTCGACGACGACGGCGAGCTGGTGGGCAGCGCCATGGCCGGCAACTGGATGAGCGCCAGCTCCGTGGGCGTCGGCCTGGGCCGGGACCTGTCCCGCAGCCGGGGTGTAGACCTGGCCTGGCACATCCGCCCGACCATGACCGTCTGGGCCCCCTACAACGCCGGGGTCGCCCCGGTCTTCACCGTGGAGCTCGGCGTGCGCCGGGCCTGGTTCGACAGAGGTGGACGATGAGGGCGGGGTTGATCCTGGTCCTGGCGATGGTCGGCTGCTCGGACAGCGACAGCTGGTACTTCCGCACCGACGGCGTCGACCTGCCCGTGCGGGTGGACGGCAAGCTGGACAGCGGCCTGGTGCTGCTGATGCTCCACGGCGGCCCCGCCGGCAGCTCGGTCTACTACAACTGGGGCCTGGACACCGAGCTCATCGAGGACGAGTTCGCGGTCGCCTACTACGACCAGCGGGGTCAGGGTGGGACCCACGGGGCCTACTCCACCGACACCCTCACGGTGGCGCAGCTGGCCGAGGACAACGCCAACCTGGTCCGCGCCCTGCGCGCCCGCTACGGCGACGACATGGACGTGTGGCTCTACGGCCACTCCTGGGGTGGGATGCTGGGCACCGCCACCCTGCTGGACACCGACGCGGACGTGGACGGATGGATCGAGGCGTCCGGCAGCCACGACTACCCGGCCAATGACCGCTACACCGCCGAACTCCTGCTCGAGATCGGCGCCCGGGAGATCGCGGCCGGTAGCGCCGACACGGCCAGGTGGCGAGACATCGTGGCCACCGTGGAGGACGCCGTCGTGGACGGCATCGACCGCGACGAGGCCGTGGCCAACACCTGGCTGGGCCATGAGGCCGAGGGCCTGGTCGAGCAGTACTGGGCTGACGAAGCGGCGGGAGACGAGACCCTGATGGAGATCGTGCTCCGGGACCCGACCGCTGCCATCACCGGCGCCTGGTCCGGATGGGTCCCGGGCCGGCTGGTGGACGCCGACGCCCAGTCCTACGCCTACACCGACCGCCTGCACGAGATCACCGTGCCCAGCCTGTTCATCTACGGCGAGCTGGACTTCGTCTGCCCCGCCCAGCTGGGCCGCGACGCCTACGAGCGGGTGGACACCGACGCCAAGGAGTTCGTGCTCTTCGAGGATGTCGGGCACAGCCCCATGTCCAACGATCCGGTGCGGTATGCGGAGACGATCATCGACTTCGTGCACACTTGGCGCTGATCACTCCGGGCAGTCCGGGCCCCGCCCCTCGAGATCGAAGACCCGCACCGTCGGGTCGGACAGCGCGGGCTCGCCGAAGCAGCGCTGCAGCGCGCTGGCCAGCTGCTCGGCGTGGCCGACCTGCTGGTAGTAGACCACCACCCAGCGGAAGCCCTGCTCCAGGAGCCGCTCCCGCCGTCGGTCGTGCAGGGGCTTGCCCTGGGTGACAAAGTTGATGGCCATGTAGGCCTGCTGGGCCTCCTTCCCCACGGGGAAGTCCATCATGGCCCCGGCGATGGGGTGGCCGTGATCCAGCTGGAGCATCGCGTTGGGGTAGCGCCACTGGGACAGCTCCTTGGGGGGCCGCCCCTGCCGGGGGAACTCCACGAACGCGCCAGGCTCGAGCTGCCGCAGCGCGGGCACGCTCGGGGGCACCCCCATGGACAAGGGCCAGGCCCGGGGGGCGCCCACGATAGAATCGAGCAACACCAGCGCCGCGATGACCGGGCCCCGCCAGCCCCGGCCCTGGCTGGCCACCAGGGGCACGAGCAGCAGCGCCGCGACCGCGCCCGCCCGGTACCAATGGGCGACCCAGCTCAACAGCGCCGGAGCTGCCTTCACCAGCAGGCCCGCGGGGGCCACCAGGTGCCCCTCGCCCACATCGACCATGCGCCCGTGAACGAACAGCGTCGTCCCCAGGGACAGCACGGAGAACGCGACAGCACCCGCCAGCCAGGGCCAGCGCCGGCGGTTCCTGGCCACGGCGATCACGGCGATCACCAGGGCCACCACGCCCACGTAGGCGGTGTGGGAGACGACGGATTCTCCGCCGGTGAGCTGCAGGGGGAGCCAGGGATCGAGCAGATCGGCGCCGTGCTGCAGCCCTCCCCGGAAGGCCTCGGGGGCCTCGAAGGCCGGGGGCAGGCTGCCGCGGCCCGCGCTGCCGGGCATGTCAGGGTCCTGCTCCCCGAGCATGGCCCGGGCCAGGGGCAGGCAGCACACCAGCCCCCCCGCCCCGACCGCCAGGGCGCGCCCCACCGCGGGCCAACGCTTCCGGGGCTCGTCGCCCCCCGCGGACCAGCCGCGGGCCACGACCCACAGGCCGACGCACAGATCCATCAGCGCCGCCCACAGCCCGTTGTAGGGCCCGCAGTGCCAGGCCATGGCCAGGGCCAGCGCCGCCAGCACGCCGTCGCGGATGCGGCCGGTGTCCAGGAAGCGCAGCAGCAGCACCAGCTGGAGCAGCACCCAGGCCACGCCGAACGAATCGGTGGTGCCCTCGGCGCTGGCGGCCAGCATCGGGGGCGCGGCCATGGCCACCACGGCCCCCAGCCAGGCGGGCCCGTCCACGCGCCGGGCCAGCAGAGCGCCGGCCAGGCCCGAGAGCACGAGCCCTCCCCAGAGCATGGAGTTGTAGGCCGCCGCGGTGCCCGCCCAGGAGCCCAGCGCGAAGAAGGGCAGGTTGCCCGGATCGGCCAGCACCAGCGAGAAGCCGTCGGGGTAGCCCAGCAGGTCGGAGTGGGTCAGCAGCGGGGTGCGTTCCTCGAGGGCCGCCCACAGCAGCCAGATGTGGCCGGCGGCGTCGCGCCCAGGCACCGTCAGCGCGGCACGAGACCAGACCGCGGGCAACGGCCACGCCACCAGCATGGGCGTGAACAACAGGGCCAGCAGCAGGGGGAGGTGCCGTCGCACGGGGGGAGTCTACACCAGCGGGTGTCCGTGGCTGGAGTGACGACTCCACCTCCGCCCAACCAAGCCCGCCAACCCCAGCAGCACCACCCACACCCCAGCAGGCGCACTGCGCCCCGCCGCACAGCCGCAGTCCCGGGGCTCGTCCGGCTCGCCGGGCTCAGCGCTGTCCACCGGCTCGGGGGTCGTGTCGAACGCGAACTCGAAGGGCTCGATGTCCCGGCCGTCCCAGGTCCGCAGGCCGGAGTGGACCGAGACGGTGTGCACGCTGTCGGCGGTCCAGCCCTCGGTGGGCTTGATACCCAGCACGTGGGAGCCGTAGCAGGTGTGCAGCTCGACCGGGATCTCACGGCCGCCGTCGTCCAGCACGGTCACCCGGTCGGAGGTGAAGGTCCCGCTGTCCACCCCCCGGGCCAGCACGAAGCTGACCATGGCGTCGATGGCGTCGGTCTCCGCGGGCCAGCCGCCCTCGTCGGCGAAGGGGTACTGGCCGATCAGGGGCTCGAGCAGGGGGTCCTCGCCGTGCAGGCTGTCCCAGAGCGCCTGCCAGTAGGCGGCCACCACCGGGGCGGTGTTGGGTGGGTTGCCGGGCTGCTCGAGGTCCACCTGGTGCTCGCCGGCCCAGGGGTAGGCCGCGACGTACTCGTCCAGCAGCTCCTCGTCCTCGGCCGCGCTGCAGATGATGTGCATGGAGAACAGCACCAGGCTGTTGCCGTCGCCGATGGTGTCCGGGTCCACCTCGTGGGCCGCGTGGCTCTGCATCAGCTCGGCCATCAGCTCCTCGGGCACCCAGCCGCTGGGCGGATCCGCGCAGCCGGCCTGGCCCACCAGGGCCACGTCCGTGGCGCCGTCACGCCCGATGGAGGTGCCGGGGGAGCCCTCGTCGTAGACATCGGCGCGGGGCAGGTAGGCGCAGTCGTAGGTCTGGTCCGACATGCCGTGGGAGGCCATGCCCATCAGGAACGCGATGTGCTCCTGGGCCTCGGTGGACCAGGGGGGCTCGTAGTGCTCGACGATCCAGTCCAGGTAGGCGGACTGGAAGGGCTCCCAGTGGGCGATCTCGCCGTAGCCGTCGTTGATGGCGTAGCCGCCATCGGGGAAGTTGGCGCCGTTCTGCAGCGGCTGGTCCTGGGCCTCGAGCAGATCTTTGAGCTCGCCGGCGGGCAGGGCGTCCCGGGCCCAGAGGGTGACCCAGAGATGGGACTCGTTGCCGTTGGCCGCAGCGGTGGCGGGCAGCAGCGCGATGGCGGCAGCCGCGGTCCAGGTGAGCCAGCGTGGGGCGGGGTGGGAGCGCACGGCCGAAGGGTAGCCGAGGGTCGGCGCGGGGGCCAGACGCTCATGGGCCCGCTGTGGGTCTCAGCGCTGGAACACCCAGCAGAACTTCGCCTGCAGGCGCCAGGCCAGGCCCTCGTCCTCCTCGGCCACCCCGGTTCCGATGTAGATCGCGCGGCCCGGGGCCCGCCGGTGTAGACCCGCCCCAGGAGGCGGTCCAGCCAGACCTCGTTCCACAGCTCGCCCCCCCGTTGGTAGCCGGCCATGAAGGTGGTGCCGTTGCCGAACTGCGCGAAGGTGTGGGGGGTCCAGCGGGCGTAGCGCAGGCGGCCGTCGGTGTGCCCCTCGGCGCCGGTGGCCACGGGGATCAGGTAGATCATGGGCACCGCGTCGCTGTCGGGCCGGGCGATGTACCCACCCCGGGCGCCCACCCCGAACAGATCGGCGTCCACGATGTAGCCGTTGTCAGCCCGGAAAGCGGCAGCTGACGGTGGCCCTCAGGCTGTGACCGTCGAGCCGGACGAGCCTAGAACGACTCGAACGGGGCCTCGTCTTCGCCCTCGTCGATGACGCTCGCCATCTGGTCGGCCCAGGCGTCGTCGATGGGGGCCATGGGAGGCAGGTCGTCCGCTCCGAGAGGGGGCGCGTACTCGATGACGTCGTCCTCGTCCTCGTCCTCAGCCAGCGGGGCCAGCGGCGCCGGTGCAGCCTGCTGCTCGACCCGGCGGGCGAAGCGCGCGTCCAACCACACGGCGTCCTCGGAGTCATCGGGGCGCACGCCGAGGCGCTGCCCTCCGCTGCGGCTCTTGCCTGTCCAGAACACCGCGCCTTCGCCCTGCTGGCCTCGCTGGGTGAACGCCACCCGGTCACCCTTCTGGAAGGTCTCACCGGGATCCGGGGCGGGCGCCTCGGCCGTGGATGGCTCGGTGTCGTCTTCGTTGACCCAGTAGGTCTCGCCGTCGTCACCGCGGACGCCCAGGCGCGAGCCGGGCCCCCACTTGTTCGCGCCGGTCCAGAACACCTCTCCGTGCTGGCCGCTGCCGTTGCCGTCGACGATCTTCACCCGGTCGCCCTTCTTCGCGCTGTTCTTCTTCACGCTCGTGCACTCCTGATGGGACAGGCACTGCTATCTCGTCAGCGCCATCGCGGGCCGGGAGTCCTGCGGTGGGGCGACCATTTCTCGAAGACATCGGCGAACGTGTGAGCGGACAGGCGTCGCGATGATGCCTGCGTGCCGCATTGGCAGCTCCAGGGTGCACCTGGACGGACCGCCAGGACCAGCTCGATAGCGTCGAGGCGAACAAGAACGTACGTTGGCAAACTCGCGACTCCCCAACATCGGAGGCCACAGTGCAGACATGCGACTTCTGCCAGGAGACCGCTCCCGTCGACACGCTTCGCCAGGTCGACGGGCTGGCGTGCTGCCCACGCTGTGCCGGCGGCGATCTCGACGCTGCCTTCGCGGCTCACGACTACCGTGCCGAGCAGCGCTTCGAGGAGCACCACCGTGGCGAGTCGAGTGGTGATCCCTACATGGTCCAGTTGAACCTGGACGGGACGTCCGGAGAGCTGCTGCTGATCGCGAGCCTGCGCCGGGAGCGTGGTGGGAAGGGCTGGCTGTCCCGTCTGTTCCGGAGCGCGGACCTCGAGATCGGTGTCGAGGATTTCGACGAGCTCGTACGCATCGAGGTCGAGCCCGAGTACGAGTCCGCCTTGGTCGAACTGCTCCAGGTGGATGGAGCCCGCGAGGCCATCTCCTGGCTCGTCGAGCGTCACGTCGGGGTCAGCATCACGGGGACCTCCATCATCGCGGGTGGCCGCTACTGGAATTCGAACAATCGGCCCCCCCTCGAGGCGGTGTCCTTGCACGGCATGGCCATCGGCATCCACTGGCTGCGGACCAGGAGGGTCCTGCTGGGCGGCACCGGAGCCATGTGAAGACTCGACCGCGGAGTTCGATGGTCTCCGCGAGCTTTGGTGATGTGGCCGTCCACGCAGCGGCGCGGGGGGCCCTGCCTATCGATGGGCCCGACCGTGGGCCTCCAACCCATCCCAGTTCTCTTCGAGCTCGTAGCGATCACCCTCGTTCACGAACATGAGCACGAACCCACAGGCTCTGCAGATCCGGGCTCGACACCGTCCGCCATCCCGAGAACCGCGCACACCACCTGCACGTCACCAACGTGCCTGCAGTCGTGCCGTGCGGAACCAGGCGCGCGGCCTGGCTGGTGGTGTCGCCTGCGCTGGTCGCACTGGGAACGCGCCGAGGACGCACAGGTGGCCTAGCGGTCGAGGACCCCAGCCTCGGGTTTCGCTACCAGGAACCGTACGGCCCGCCTTCGGGGTCATGGGGGAGGTATCGGGTGGTGGTCCTACAGACCGTGTGGGGCTCCCATGGTGAGGCGACCTCGGCCAAGGAGGACGAGCGCCGCCCCAAGCCTGTGATGAGCTTGCTGTTTGCGCCGAAAGGCTGTAATATCGTTCAGCATGAACACTGAAATACAGCGTTTTCGATGGTTGGATCGTCGCCTCCCTCCTGCTGACAAGCGGAGGCTGGTGGTGCTGACGGGAGCCCGCCAGGTCGGAAAGACCACCCTGGCGCGGCATTGCTGGCCCGATCTCCGCTACCTGAGCATGGACTCCTTCGAGGATCGAGACGCGCTCCGGGCCATGCGCAGCGCGGCGTGGGGGCGCAGCGTGGGCCCAGCGGTGCTCGATGAAGCCCAGAAGGAGCCCGGGCTGTTCGACAAGGTCAAGTTCGCCTACGACGCTGGGGACATCGACTTCAGTGTGCTGCTCGGTTCATCGCGGCTGCAGCTCCTCGAGCGTGTGCGCGAGTCACTGGCCGGGCGGGCCTTTGTCTACGAATTGTGGCCACTCATGGCGCTCGAGCTGATGAGCGCACAGGACGCTGAACCCGCGCCTCCATTGGTGGATTCACTCGTGATGTCGCCCGAGCCCATGGCGACCCTGCTCGACGCTCAACCGGCGATGCTGCTTGGCGCAGATCGCGACCGCCGCATGGAGGCCCTCGAGCACCTCGAGGGGTGGGGTGGGATGCCAGAGCTGCTTCGGCTCGACGACAATGAACGGAGAGAGTGGCTCCGCTCCTACCAGGTGACCTTTCTCGAGCGGGACCTCGCCGATCTGGCCTCGCTGCGTGACCTGCTCCCGTTCCGCAGCCTGCAGCGCCTGGCGATGCTTCGCAGCGGGCAGCTGCTGAGCTACGCGGAGCTGGCGCGGGACGCGGCGATGTCCGCGAGCACGGCTCGTCGCTACCTGGAGTACCTGGCCATCAGCTACCAGGTCGTGCTGCTGCCGCCCTATTCCCGCAACCTCACCTCCACCGTGGTCAAGAGCCCCAAGCTGTATTGGACCGATGTTGGGTTGTTGCGCCATGGCACGGGACAGTGGGGCCCCATCACAGGTGACATGTTCGAGACGCTCGTCGTCACCGAGTTGCACAAGTGGTTCACCACCGCCGCTCGGGACGTGCCTCTGTACTTCTACCGCACCCGTTCGGGCCTCGAGGTGGACCTGCTGATGGAGACGCCGGGTGGGCTCATGGGCATCGAGATCAAGTCCCGGGCCCACGCTCATCGACGTGACACCAGGGGGCTCCGGGCCCTGGCGGAGCATCTCGGAACGAGCTGGCGCGGTGGACTGGTTGTGAGCCGGGGTGGCCCGGTGGAGCCCATCGACCCGGACCGTGACATCTGGTCGGTGCCGGCCCACCGCCTGCTCACCCCAGGGGTGGACAGGTAGTACAAGCGCGGACCCGCGTGTACACCCAGTCTGCTGGGCATCGGATGTGGGCCGTGGGCGTAGTGCTCCCACGGCGAGCTCAGGGCGGGCCGTTCACGCGCGCTGGGGACCCAGCGCGGTTCTTCCGTGAGCCGAATTCGTAGGTGGTCTGGCGTGGTGGCCGCGGAGGGGGCCGTCAGGCCCCTCCTGACCCAGTGAGCCCATTGCGGATGGGTCTGCGGCCATGCTATTCACCGTCGGTCGGAGACGCGGGGCACGATGCCACCGCCCGACCCCCTGGCTCATCCCCACAGAGACAAAATGCGCACGCTTCTGCTTGGCATTCTGGCCACGCTGTCCGCTTGTGACCCGAGCGACAGCTCCAACGACACCTCCACTACCCAGCCGGGCGAGACCGGCTCTCCCAGCCTCGAGACCACCGATCTCTGCCCGGACTACGACGCCCTGCCCCTCGAGGAGCTCCTGGCGAACCCGGGCCCCGGGGGTTTCCTGCTCGACGGAGCGTCGGGTAGCTTCATCTCCTCGGATTTTGGTCAGCTTGCCGGTGAACAGGGGTTCCGTGCTGCCCACACCGGTGGCTGGATCTTCATCCCCTTCGACGACAGCTTTTCACGACCCACGGGACGGGTCGTGTGGTCTCAGGACGGGGTGCAGTGGGAGGGAGAGGGCACTGTCGAGGTCGACTACGAGGCGCTCCACATCCAGGTGGAATCGCTGCTCCTCAGCGCCGATGGGAGCACAGAGCTCGAGCTGAGCGCCTGCCTGGCGCCGGTCACTGGCGACACGATCATCCAGCTCGAGGGCGACACCGCCAGCATCGACGGTACGCTGGGTGGTCTCACCACCGCGCAGGTGGAGCGCATCCACGAGGAGCGTCCCGAGGTGACTCGACTGAGCATGGGCTATGTCCCGGGTTCCACCGACGACCACGCCAACATGCAGACGGGCAGGCTGGTCCGGGCCTACGGCTGGAGCACCGCCGTGGTCGACTCAGGCACCATCGCCTCGGGTGGGGTCGATCTGTTCTGCGCCGGGTTTGGCCGCAGCGTCGGTGAGGGAGCCCAGCTGGGCGTGCACTCCTGGAGCGACGGTGTCCACGACGCAACGGACTACCCAGAAGACCACCATGCCCACCAGGCGCAGCTCGAGTACCACTCGGAGATGCTGGGCGATGAGCTGGGGCCGGCGTTCTACTGGTTCACCATCTACGCCGCCCCCGCTGACGGCATCCACTGGATGACCGAGGCCGAGATCGACAGCTACGGGCTCGAGAGCGAAGGCTGACTACGGAGGCCAGAAGTTCCTGTAGTCCGGCCACGCATCGGACAGACCGAAGCATACGGGTTGACAGCTGCTCTCACTCTGTTCCCTGCGCTGGATGCTGTCCGGTCCTACGCCCCAGTGCTCCACTGAGAGGGCTGGATATTGCCCCCATGGCCCCTACGGTACCGTACGCCTCAATATTCGGGCCGCGATGTCAGTCGTTCGAAGGGGATCATCCGTCTACCAAGACCCATACGGCCCGCCGTTGGGGGGTGGGGAGCGAAAGGTGGGGTGGTGTGTGGTGGGGGTGAGGAGGACGGCGGAGCGGTGAGCGGCCAGTCCAGCGCGTGTGGCCGGGTGCGATAGCCCCACACGGTCTGGATGACATCTACCCGGACCGCAGAGCCCGGACAGTTCATGTCCACCAGTGGTGTGTTTTACGAAACACAGCGTGTTAAGTTCCTTATGAAGGAACTGCGGGAGGCCGGATGCACGCCGCGCATCACCCATTGGCCGAGGCTCGGGATCTCGACAGACGGATCCTGGAGACCCACGCCCAGCTGTCTCGGGCTGAGCGGGACCTCGCCTTGCTCCTGGCCGAGCTGGCGGACAAGAGGCACTTCTTCGACCTGGGCTACGCCAACGTGCGCCAGTACGCCGAAGTGAAGCTCTCGCTCGAGCCCCGCAAGACCCGTGGGCTCGTCCGCATTGGCCGGGCCTTACCGGACCTGCCCGTGCTGGACCAGGCCTTCGCCTCGGGTGCCTTGTGCTGGACCAAAGCTCGCGAGCTGCTGGCCGTGGTCACCCCCGAAGTCGAGGCGGAGTGGGTCGAGCTGGCCTGCCAGTCCACCAGCCGCGAGCTGGAGCGCGCGGTGGCCGCACACCGTCCGGGTGAGCCTCCCAGCGGTGATGCGGTCAAGGAGGCCGGCCCTGTGCGGTTGAGCTTCGACATGGAGCCGGTGGAGGCCGAGCAGGTCCGGGCCCTGCTCGCAGCCGTTCGGGCTGCCGCGGGCGTGTCGCGAGACGAGGTCGGAGACGGCGCCCTGCTGGCCCAGGTGGCTACCCGAGTGCTGGACGAGCTGGACAGCACCGAGGCCCCCACTGGCGAGCGCTTCCGTGTGGTGATCGACCACTGCCCGAGCTGCGGGCGGACCACAGCGCCTGAGGCCGAGGTCTCAGAGACCCACGTGGGTCAGGCGTGCTGTGATACAGAGATCCTGGAGATGCGCGAGGGGCCCTCGAGAGGCCACGTCTCCCGCACCATCCCGCCAGCCACTCGCCGGGCCGTACTCCAGCGTGATCACCACCGCTGCCAGGTGCCAGGCTGCAGCAACCGTCTGTGGCTGGACATCCACCACCTCGAGTACTTCCGCGATGGGGGGGATCACTCGGAGCAGAACCTGCTCACCGTCTGTTGTACCCATCACCAGTTGGTTCACGATGGATCGCTTGGTCTCGAGCGTGACGCGGAAGGGTTGGTGTTCCGGTTCGGAGATGGCGGGGTTGTGAAGGTGACCCACGTGGGAAAGGCCGGCCGAGGTCGATCTGGGGTGAGTGCGCCGGCGGATCTGGCGATGTCAGTGGATGGAGCGGCTGCCAGATCCGCGGGGTGGTCCACAACGGCCAGGAGCCGAGGCACGTTTCAACGCCGATAACCCCCTGGTCAGAAGGCTGGTCATGTCACGGTCCGAATCCACCTGATTGTTGTCCTGCGAAGCGGCATCTCGCTGTACAGGCGGGTTCCCGCTTGGTCACCTCGAGGGCTGTTTGCCGTGCCTATCCCCGCTCGGCCTCGGTGACCTTATGGCGGAAGTGGACATCGGTCCTGTCGGCCATCCAGCGCTCCTCCGGGGATGAGCCTCCAGAGGGGCAAAGCACCGGCCAGGCTGGACGAGACAGCCGACCGCCTCGTGCGGACGGTGCCCGTATGTCACGCAGATAGTTGCAACTGCAACCATCTGCTGATAGGCGTGCTGCATGAGCGATGAAGTGCATGACAGATCGATCGACGCCAAGAGCCTGCGTGTGGCGTTCCACGCAGTAGTCCGCGGCTTCGGTCTGCTCGATTCGGGCCGCACCCCGTGCGGACAGCCAATCTCCGTTTCGCACGCTCACGCTTTGATTGAGCTCTTGCATCGGCCGGACTCGATGCAAGGGGACCTCGGCCACGCCCTGGGGCTCTCCAAGAGTGCGGTAAGCAGGATGGCAGCCGGTTTGGAGAAGCGAGGTTGGATCGAACGCCGACCGGACGATGAGGACGGCCGCGTGCGCCGGTTGAGACTGACACCGCGTGGGCGACGGCTAGCCAAGAGAGTCGACTCGACGAGCATCGACCGCTTTGCGGCCATGCTCGAGGGGATTCCAGTCGACCTGAGAGCCCAGGCGGTCTCGATGCTGGAGGTGCTGCATCAAGCGCTTCCGGTTCCCGCCGACGTCAAGGTGGACAACGTCGATGGCGAATGACGAAACGTCATCCGCCTGCGCCGTGCCTCGCCGGCTCGGTGTGTTCACGGCGACGCTGGTCGTAGTGGCGAGCATGATCGGGACTGGCGTGTTCACGACGACGGGCCTGTTGCTGACCGAGATTGGGTCGCCGGGCACGGTGCTTCTCGCCTGGTTGGTGGGCGGGAACATCGCTCTGTTCGGCGCGCTCGCGTACGGCGAGCTGGCTGCGTGCATCACGCGCAACGGTGGCGAGTATCGGTTCCTCACCGAGACCTATCACCCGGCGGTCGGATTCGTCGCAGGGTGGGTGTCGCTGGTGGTCGGGTTCTCGGCGCCCATCGCCGCGTCCGCCTTGGCCTTCGGGAAGTACCTGCACGCACTCGTGCCCGCGTTTCCGCCCGTTGCCTCTGGTGCGGTGCTCATCCTCTTACTCTCTGCGCTTCATGCTGGACGGGTCACCGCAGGCGCCTGGCTTCAGAACGGATTCGCGGGCGCCAAGCTGCTGCTCATCCTGGTGTTCGTAGCGGGAGCTGCGTGGTTCCTACCGGACGGCGCAGGAGCGCACCTATCCGTCTCGGGAGCCGAGATGACGACCCCTGGCTTCGCAGTGGGGTTGATTTTCGTCTCCTTCGCCTACAGCGGTTGGAACGGCGCAGCCTACCTGGCCGGTGAGGTCCGCCGTCCGTCGAGAAACCTCCCACTCGCACTTGGGCTCGGGACGGCCGTGGTGATCGTCCTGTACCTCGCCCTCAATGCCGTCTTCCTCCTCGGGACGTCGCCACAGCAGCTCTCGGGAGTCGTCGAGGCAGGGCACGTCGCCGCCGTGGCCATCTTTGGCGAGGAAGCCGGGACAGTGCTGTCATCTCTCATAGCGCTCGCCCTGGTCTCATCGGTGAGCGCGATGGTCATGGTTGGCCCTCGCGTCTACGAGGCGATGGGCGAGGACTACGTCGCGCTGCGGTTCCTGCGCCTGCGGCCGGGCGGCGGCGGTCCCGCTATCTCGATCGCACTTCAGATGGCCTTCGCGCTCGTGATGCTGCTGACGCTCAGCTTCGACTCGTTGCTCATGTACATCGGGTTCACGTTGTCCGCATCGGCCGCGCTGACGGTTGCGGGCGTCTTCGTTCACCGTCGACGCAATCCATCGGTCTCACGCCCCTACCGGACATGGGGCTACCCTGTGACGCCGGCGGTGTTCGTGGTGTTTGCCTGCTGGATGATCGTGCACTCCATTTCGCAGCGGCCAGTCGAGGCGCTGCTCGGAGCCGTCACCATCGCCATCGGCGTATTGATCTACCTCAGTGTCAGGCGCCGGAACCCCAAGCGCCATCCCAAGAAGCTGGGAGAAACAGCGTCATGATCTCGAAATCCCCTCTGAATCTGCTGGCCCCTGCTGTGCTGATGGCTGCCGCGCTCGCAACGGGCTGTCGAGACACGAACACGGATGGGGCTCCGTCTGGCGCCGATGAGCGCACGACGGAGAGCGTTGCTGCCCGAGTCGAGGCTCCCTCTCCAGGAACGAGCGTCGCTGGCTCGAACGAACCCCGCGGGGGAGCTGCGGCCGTGCACGACCCGAAGAATCCTCCAATCGACTGCCCTCTGCGCGACCAGGGGGTGGACGCGGCACACATGCGCCCCTTCGAGGAGGTCGAGGAGTACATCGCCTTCCTCGAGCGCTCTGATCGGGCACTGTGGCAGAGGCCCGACCAGGTGATCGCTGCGCTCGACCTGGATGGCTCGGAGACCATCCTCGACCTGGGCGCCGGCTCGGGGTACTTCGCCCTCCGATTCGCCAACGCACTGCCGAGGGGCAGAGTCATCGCCGGGGACACAGAGGCCGAGATGATCCGGCACATCCACCACACGGCGATGACCGAAGGGATCGCGAACATCGAGGCGAGGCTCATCCAGCCCGCATCTCCCGACGTTCCTCGCGAGGCCGACGTCGTGTTCATCTGTGACGTGCTGCACCATGTGAGCGGCCGGGAGGCGTGGCTGAGCTTGATCGCGACAGGGATGAGGTCCGGCGCGAGGCTCGTGCTGATCGAGTTCAGGGAAGGCGACCTGCCCGAAGGGCCACCCGAGTCGATCAAGATCCCACGCGACAGGCTCGTGGAGCTGGTCACCGGGGCTGGACTCGTGCTGGCCTCTGAACGAGCCGACCTGCTTCCGTACCAGACGTTCCTCGTGTTCCAGAAGCCGTGACCGACAGACCTCCCATTTCGATGAAGCCGATCGGCGTCATCCGCTCACCGCATCTGGCGCCGGCGGGGACGGGGACGGGGACAAGACCGACAAATAACCCTCGAGGTGACCAAGCGGGAACCCGCCTGAACAGCGAGATGCCGCTTCACAGGACAACAACCAGGTGGTTCTGGATCGGCTCTGGACCTGGGTAAAGGACCGGCGATTCCCGGGGATCTCAACGGGTCGAGCGGAGAGGGTTTGTGGACCATCCGCCAGGAGGAGGTCCAAGGCTTCAGGACCGTCGGCAGCCTGGAGTCTCTGGCTGACGAATAGCTGGGGTCAACTACGGCGGGATCAGAGTGTCCGATAGCATCTGGTTTGTGTCGAAGCCTCGTCACTCCGCACTCCACGGCCGCGTTCTTCCTCATCCCCCTTCGTCGAACCTCCTCGCCCACGCCCCCAAGAACGCCGCGTCCTCAAGTTCCGCCTCCACCGTCGGCACCACCAGCGCTCGGTCCAGGTCCCGGTTCATGCGCTCGCAGCTCGGCTCGGCGATCAACAGGCAGGCATGACAAGCCGCCCCCTCTCGCCGCCGCCCCTCTTCGGGGCCATCAGGCGCGTGCTTCGAGCACACCGGGTCGTTCGAGCACAGCCGGTTCATCTCCACCGCGCGCCTCAAGTGCGCCACGATGTCTCGCCCCACCTCGATGAGGCCACCCAGCGTCCCCTCGGACCCGGGCGTACCCGTGTAGAGCAGAATCCCGGCCCGCGACGCCGCGTAGGCCGCCTTGCGATCCTCAACGCTCGCTCCTGGGTGCACGGGGACTCGGAAGCAGAAGATCCGCTCCCGGATCGCCGCCGCCGAATAGCCCGCCTCGAGGCTGATCGCGGTGATCAGCATGTGCGCCAGGCTGTGCAGCATCACCAGGCGGGCGCTGGTGTACTTGTCCATCGACGTATCGGTGAGCTTGAGGTCGTTGTCCATCCGCAGCCCACGGCGGAACTGCTCGTCTCTGTCCTTCACCGCGTCCCGCTCTTCCCACTCACGGACGACCTTCTCGTCGAACGCGAGGAAGATGCCTTCGCCCCGGATCTCCACAGCGGGGATCCAGTCCTTCTCCAGCGACAGCGGGGCGACCCGGTCGTATTCGATCTCGACGTTGCCCTCGGGGCCGGTCTGGAACCCGTCCAGGCGCGTGAAGCCGTACTGGGCGCGGACCTCCCGCAGACTGTGGATCAGCACCACGCGGTCGAGGAAGCTCGGCAGCTCCACCCCCTCGAGGCGTCGGGGCCACCAGGGCACGCCCTTGGGGGGCATGTCGAAGGCCGAGCCTGGATCGGCACCCATGATCTCCTGCCACTCGGCCTCGCGGATGCGCGGCTGCTTGTCCTGGTCAGGCGAGAGCTTCGACTGGATGACCTCCCAGATCTCGTCCAGCGACCACTCCTGCAGCTCCTCGGCGATTTCGTCGGGCAGGAATTCTCCCACCAGCAGCTCGAGCTTGGCCCGTGATTTGGCCTTCTGGAGCAGGGACCAGTGCTTGGCCACGACCTTCTTGAGCTCGGCCTGGGGCTCCGGGATGCTCAAGACGCTGTCCATGATGGGGAACCAGGCGTTGCTGCCGGTGCGGATCAGCAGCTTGGCGTCCTGGTCGCAGCTCTCGTCGTTCTCCTTGAGCCACGGCCGCC